>CALHDP010000154.1 GCA_938023085.1 uncultured Collinsella sp. | reverse complement strand
CCGGGGGCGCCGACCATGCTCGGCTTCCGCTTTTCCATAATCATCAACACGCGGGCCTCTTGTAGCGCGAGGCGCCCCGGGTTCCCTATCAACAAAAGCATCGGGCTCAATCGTCATGTGCCGATCGGAATCAACCGCTCCCTCGCCCGCGCGCCCGTTGCCGCATATACTGTGCGCAGCGATGACCTCGGTCGCCCCCGCGCGAAACAGCCCCTCGATATCCGACGGATCGAGCGCTTCTATCAACACGACCACGCGACTCACGCGGCCTTCGGCCGTCAGGCGCGCAACAGTCTTGCGCACATCTTCGGTATCAAACAGAGACGCCGCGATGATGGCAGCCCCGCGGCGCGACGGAAACGCCCGAGCCATGGAAATCAGCCCGTCCAGGTCACCCACGCGAAGCACCTGTGCACCCGCATCACGGCCCTCGACTTCCCGCTGCAACAGCCCGTAATCGCCGCACGCGCAGCACGCAAGCCAGATCGCCTTCATCACTCGTCGCCTCCGCTCTTTTTGCCGCGCGCCGTGGCAGGAATCGTCAAGCTGACCGTTCCCTTGCCCGAGGCTCCCAGCAGTTCCTTGACGTCTTCGGGGTCAGCCGCCAGCGTCACCCATTCGATCTTGCCCTCGCGCGTGGCACCGGAATCCTCACTGGTATCGATCACGTACGCGCCGCACAGCCGATCGGTTACGCCGTCTTTTTGCACATACACATCCACGTAGCTGCCCACGCCCGTGGCGCCGCCGACCGAGTGCTCGGCATCGACCGCCACCGAAACGGCGACCTTGCCCTTAGGCACCTCGAGCTTGTGGCTCTCGGCCTTGGTGTAGACATTGCAGATCACGGCGTTTTTGGGAACACGCGAAGTCGTCACGTCGCCGCGCACCTGGCGCAGCTCGGTCGCCGCGTCACGCGGCAGCAGACTCGTCAGCCATTCCTGGGTTATGACATTGGTCTCATCGAGGGTCTCGCCCACATCGATATCGCGCGCCGCGACGCATACCTCGACGCGATCGCCACCGTACTTGGCCAAGGTCTCAGCCTGGACCCGTTCGGCTTGCGAGCGGATCGACGAGCCGTAAACCATGCAGAGCAGAGCAGCGAGCACGCCCGCGACCAGACTGATGGCGATGCGCTTGCTCTTGTTCACGGCCGCTCCTCTCATGGCAGTGCCGGGCGAATGCCCGTACCACCATTGTCTGGGCGGTCAGAGTGCAAAGCGGCGCAATCGCGATCTTGGTTTTCGATGTCAAACCAATCGCTGACCAAAAGCTGACCAGCCCGTCAAGCTCATGGCAAGGTTTTGGTCAGCACGTCAGCAAGCTGCATGTTTCGAGGCTTTTCCGCAGCAAAAAAGCCGTCTCCCGAACAGTTGGGAGACAGCTGTCATAGGAAAAATCAATTACAGATGGACATCGGGATCGAGCATTTGAGCACTCACGCGCATGGATGACGCCAGGCTTTGGAACGTTTCCAAACGCAGGCTGTCGATCTGCCCGGCGTCCTCGGCCTCGCGAACGGCGCAGCCCGGTTCGTGGGTATGCGTGCAGTCGCCAAACCGGCACGCGCGCGATGCCTCGACAATCTCGGGGAAAGCGCGCGCCAGACCCCGCTCGTGACCCACGAGCGGTAGGCTGCGCAGGCCCGGGGCATCAGCGATCACGCCGGCGTCGCCCGGCAGCGCTACCATCACGCGCGCGACGGTAGTGTGACGGCCCTGGTCGTCGCGTTCGCGCACACCGCCGGTCGCCAATGTATCGTGGCCCAGCAGTGCATTGAGCAGCGTCGACTTGCCGGCACCCGACTCGCCCAGAATCATGGCGCAGCTCCCGGCAGGCACGCAGATACGGACCTCGTCCAGGCCGCGGCCCTCGGCAGAGGACGTCACGATCACGCGCACGTCCGGACCCACCAGGCGGCGCACGCGGTCCAGATCGCGCTCG
>CALHDP010000153.1 GCA_938023085.1 uncultured Collinsella sp. | reverse complement strand
ACCGATGTCGTGCGATGGCGAGCCTCAAGATCGATATGCCCGTCCCAAGCCACATAGTGTGAAACGTCGGCGATATGCACACCCAGCTTATAGCCACCCTCGGGCGTGCGCTCCAGCGAAATGGCATCGTCAAAGTCGCGCGCGTCGACCGGGTCGATCGTGATGACAAAGCGGTCGCGCAGATCGCGGCGGAGCGGGTCCTTAAGCGCCGCGGACACATCGAGCGAAAGCCCCTCGGCCTCGTCTAGCGCGGCCTCGGGATAGCTATCGGTATAGCCGTAACGCGCCATCACATATTGAACGCCCAAATCGGGCGCGTCATCTCCGCCAATGCGGCGTTCGATCGTCACAGTGCCCGATTCCAGGCGCGTCGGGTAGGTCAAAATGCGCGCGACAACGGCATCACCCGGGTGGACACCCAGACGATCCGCCGAGGTATCCTCGGGCAGAATGATGAAGTCGGCCTTCAGGCGCGAATCGAGCGGCTCAATCACACCGAGCGGACCGGCGATCTGGTACGTACCCACCACGCTTATGGCTGCGCGCTCAACCACGCCTTCAATCACGGCGCGCCGCTCACCGTGCGGGCTATTCTTAATGCTCACGGCAACGGTATCGCCGTCCATGATCTCACGCTTACCGCGACCCATGACCTTGTAGTCGCCGTTTTCGGTTACAACGTAGGCACTGTGCTCATGGAGCTGCACGCGCCCGGTCAGGCTCGGACGACGTTCGCTGCGCACCGGCCCGCGCTTATTGCGAGCTCCACGCTTATGCTTGTTATTGCGCCCCATGGCGCCTCCTAACTATCGATTGCCGTTTACATCCCAAGAGTCTACCCAAATGATCCCTAGGGGACAAAAAACGGGCCGCCCCAAAAGGAACGACCCGTTGGAAGGAACGAATTCCAAACATGCCTACACGCGCAGGTAGCGGCGCATGGCGATGGCGGAACCAAAGAGACCGATAATGACACCGACCAGAATCAGCGCAGCATAGGTCACCAGGTAGTACTGCATCGGCAGGGCAAACGACATCCAGCCGATGCTCTCCTGCAGACGCGGAACCATCAGGTTACGCAGCAGCTCCAGCACGCCGATGGAAAGCAGCGAGCCCAAAATGGCCTGCAGCACGCCCTCGGTAATGAACGGCCCGCGAATGAAGCCGTTGCCTGCGCCCACCAGGCGCATGATCGCGATCTCACGACGACGCGCCGTAATGGACAGGCGAATCGTGTTGTTAATGAAAATGAACGCGATAAAGGTCAGCAGGCCGACAAGCACCACGGCGGCGAGACGGACGTAGTTCGTCACCTGGAACAGGCGGCTCACTTCCTCCTGGCCGTACAGAACGCTCGCGTTAACGTCGCCGTCGTCCGCGATCTTCTGAAAATCGGCGTTCTTCTTGAGCTTCTGGGCCGTGCTCTCGACCTTGGACGGATCGTCCATCTCGATGGCAAACGAAGCCGGCAGCGGGTTCTGACCGTCGAGCGCGCTCATGGTTGCGTCGGCGTTACCCGACATCTTGCTCGTGTACTCGGCCAGCGCGTCGTCCTTGTCCTTGTACGTCACGGACTTGACGTTGCTCCACGTCTTGAGCTCGGCCTCAAAGGCCTGAACATCTGCCTGGTCGGCGTCATCGCTAATAAAGGCGTTGATGACGACCTGATCCTCGACGGTGCCGATCACGGAGTTCAGCATCGCGGAACCCATAATGAACAGGCCGATGATAAACAGCGAAAGGAAGATCGTGATGACGGCGCCGAGCGAGGTAGTCCAGTTACGGAAGAAGTGGCTGATTGCCTCTTTGAAGGAGTAGCCCACGTTAGTTGGTGCCATAGTTGCCGTAACCTCCCCTCTCCTGGTCGCGGATTACGTGGCCGCCCTCGAGGGCGATCACGCGACGGTGCATGCTATCGACCATCTCGCGGTCGTGCGTGGCGACGATCACGGTGGTGCCGGTGCGGTTAATACGCTCGAGCAGCTTCATGATGCCCAGCGAGATCGCCGGGTCGAGGTTACCCGTGGGCTCGTCGCAGATCAGCAGCGGCGGACGGTTGACCATAGCGCGGGCAACGGCAACGCGCTGCTGCTCGCCACCGGAAAGCTGGTCGGGCAGCGAGTCCATCTGATCGGCCAGGCCGACCAGACGCAGCACCTCGGGCACCTGGCTGCGAATGACGCCCTTGGGCTTGCCGATGCACTGCAGGGCAAACGCCACGTTTTCGTAGGCGGTCTTTTGCGGCAGAAGCTTAAAGTCCTGGAACACGGCGCCAATCTGGCGGCGCAGGGACGGAACCTTGCGGTTCTTGATCTTCATGAGGTCCTGACCGGCAACCAGGATGCGGCCGCTCGTCGGCTTGACGTCGCGGTTGAGCGTCGACAGCAGCGTGGTCTTACCCGAGCCGGAGTGACCGACCAGGAAGACGAACTCGCCCGGATAGATCTCGATGTTGATGTCATCGAGTGCGGGCTTGTTGGGCTGCGCCGGATAGATTTTGGTGACGTGCTCCATAAGGATGACGGGCTCGACACCGGCCTGCTTGGCCATCTTTTTGCGGCTGGCCTGCGGGTCGATGGGCGCAAACACCGACGTGAAGTCGGGTTTGTTGAGCGCGTTGTCGAGGCTTGCGACCTCGGCGGCCTGATCGCGCTCGACCACGGGAGCCGCAGGCTGCGTGGGGTCGGGAATGCCGGCAAAAAGACCGGACTGCGCGGGCTGCGGCGCGGGAGCCGCAGGGGCCATGGGATCGGGGATGCCGGCCATGGTAGGCTGCGGCGCGGCGGCGCTCGTCTGAGGCTGAGCCACGCGAGCGGTCACCGCCTGAACGGGCTCAAAGCCGGCCGTGCCGGAAAGCGCAACATCGTTGTTGGGGTTGTAGGCAAAGGGATCTGCCGCCGGCTGTGCCTGATCTGCCGGCTGTGCGGGGATCGGGCTAAACAGCTGATCCTCTGAATCCGGAGTGGCGAAACGACTGCCCGCGACGCTCGGCTGCGTCTTGGGGGCTTCATCGCCCGCACCGGAGGTACGGAAGTGGTTACCCACTGGTGCTCCTTATCGTCGTGCGTTTAAACTACATGAGCGCTTTGTATTTTAGCAGGATTGCCTTTGCTGCACATAAGAAGCATGGCGGGCTTTGGGTTCTGTCCGGCCGCGCACAGGGTTACCTTCCAAATCGTCCTCGCGCATGGCCGGCATTTGTCCTGCTCCTGCGGAGCTGCGGACAAACGCCGGCCTGCGCTGCGGAAAGATTTGGGAGGTAACCCTGTGCCCGGCCTGCGGCTACTATGGGGTCGATGTGTTCAAGAAGTTGCGGTGAAATAGGGACCGTTTTAGCGGTTAAAAGCCCTAATCAGTCCCTATTTCACCGCAACTTATATTGGGGCTCATTGTTGCGCAACTTGGGTTGGAGTTTTCGCTTTACAGTTGAGTTAGAAAGATGGTTCTCGGCTTATTGCGAGGTTGGTATGGTTTGTCCGTATTGTGGTGCTGAGCTTGCTGATGGTGCACGGTTTTGCGTGGGATGTGGGGCTGCGCTTGACGGGACACAGGATATGCCCGTAGCCAACCCTGCGGTTGCGCCGGCACCTGTGGGTTCGCCCGCTCCCAGCAAGAAGCCTAAGAAAGGCGTCGTGATCGCCATCGTCTGCGCGGCGATACTTGTTGTTGGCGGGGGCGGTGGGCTGGCGTATCACCTGTATCAGCAGCATGTTCAGGAGCAGGAGCAGTATGAGTCGGCGCATTCCAAGCATGCGCTTGTGGTGAGCGTAAAGGCCGAGGGCTGGGACACCGATAACGGCGCTTCTCGTGTGCCGGTGCGCGTAAAGGGCAAGACGGTCGACGGAAAGAAGGTCGACAAGGTCGAATATGTCGCTTCTGACGGCTCGGGCATCAAGCTTATCCAGGGCAAGTACACGCTCAAGGCGGCAGGCTCCCCCATCGCCGCCGATGGCACTATCTACCAGGTGCCTTGCACAAAAGCCGAGCTCACGCTCGACGACGCTTTTGCCAAGGGCGAGAAGATCGACTTGGCAGAACTCGCCGAGCAGGATTCGGTTTTGAACTTTACGCCCATCGATGCTGTCGACGTGACCGACGACGAGATCAACGACGCCGTGACGCTCGCCATGGCATACAAGGGCAAGGACGCGCCCAACGTCGATGCGCTGCAACACGCCGCAACGAACCGCCGCGACACCGCCGTCGCGGCCAAGAAAGCCGCCGAAGAGGAAGCGGTGCGCCAGGCCGAGGAACAGCGCAAAGCCGCCGCACGCCACATCGAGGCCCAAACCTTCGGCGTCGACCTGCCCGAGTACTGGGATGGCAGGGTGACAGCAGAAGTCGACGGAGATGTGATAGGGCTGTACTCGACTGCCTTTCCAGATAAAGAGCTTGGATATCTTGCCATGAAAAATGAACCGTATGGAAACGCGGGAGATATCGAGTGCGGCCGTATTCGCGACATCAAGCTCGACGAAAACCACTATGTAAAACTAATAATTAATCGTTGGGCCTTTGATGCGGGGCAAGACCATTTATCAAAAGCTGAATATCGTCTTAACTTGTGTTCAGATGATGCCGCACGCGAGATAGTCGACCTCCAATCGTTGGGGACAATCTCCTACGACTCCATTCTTGCTGATATGGTTGCGGCAAATGACGCTAATGTCGCAGCGGTATGCTGGCCAGACGACATCTTTGCCAACGCCCTCGCCCCGACCGTGAAGCTCCTCTAACCGTTCCTCCCCCCAAACACAAAGCCGGGGTGCCCCCACACGAAAGGCACCCCGGCTTATTTATTATCCAATGCGGGAACGGCTCTCAGGTCAAGGCCAACGCAAAACGCCTTAGGCCAAGAACTCCTTGGTGGTCGCCACGATGTTGGCGGCGTCCAGACCGTACTTGTGCAGGAGCTCGGCACCCGGGCCGGACTCGCCGAAGGTGTCGTTGACACCGATCTTCTTGAGCGGCGTCGGGCACTGCTCGCACAGGACATCGGCAACGGCGCTGCCCAGGCCACCGATCACGGAGTGCTCCTCGACGGTCACGACGTGACCGGTCTTGGTGGCGCTCTTGACGATCAGGTCGGCATCGATGGGCTTGATGGTGTGCATGTTGATGACCTCGGCATCGATGCCCTCGGCAGCAAGCTGCTCAGCGGCCTCGAGAGCCTCGCCGACCATCAGGCCGCAGGCGATGATGGTAACGTCGGTGCCCTCGCGCATGACGATGCCCTTGCCTACCTCGAACTTGTAGGTCTCGGGGTCGTTGATAACCGGCGAGGCCAGACGGGCGAAGCGCATATACACGGGGCCGTCGCACTCGTAGGCGGCGCGCGTCACGGCGCGGGCCTCGACGTCGTCGGCGGGAACAATCACGGTCATGCCGGGGATGACGCGCATCAGGGCGATATCCTCGCAGCACTGGTGCGTGGCGCCGTCCTCGCCCACCGAGATGCCGGCGTGCGTAGCACCGATCTTAACGTTAAGGTGCGGATAGCCGATGGAGTTGCGGACCTGCTCAAAGGCGCGGCCGGCGGCAAACATGGCAAAGCTGCTCGCGAAGGCAACGCGGCCGGTGGTTGCAATACCGGCGGCAACACCCATCAGGTTGCTCTCGGCAATACCCACATCGAAGAAGCGGTCGGGGCAGGCGGCCTTAAACTTGCCGGTCTGCGTGGCGGCGGCCAGGTCGGCGTCGAGGACCACAAAGTCATCGTGCTCGTTGGCGAGCTCGACGAGGGCCTCGCCGTAGCTTACGCGCGTGGCGATTTTCTTGACGTCTGCCATCCTAGAGCTCCTCTCCGGCGGCCGTGAGCTCTGCCATGGCCTGCTCAAACTGTTCATCGTTGGGGGCCTTACCGTGCCAGCCCACCTGGTTCTCCATAAAGGAGACGCCCTTGCCCTTCGTGGTCTCGGCGATAATGGCGGTCGGCTGACCCTTGGTGGCGCGGGCCTCGGCAAAGGCGGCGCGAATCTGGTCGAAGTCGTTGCCGTCGGCGAGCTCCACCACGTGGAACTTAAAGGCGCGGAACTTGTCGGCGAGCGGCATGGGGTCGTTGACCTCCTCGACGGGGCCGTCGATCTGCAAGCCGTTGTGGTCGACGATCACGCAGAGGTTATCGAGCTGCTGGTTGCCGGCAAACATGGCGGCCTCCCAGACCTGGCCCTCCTCGCTCTCGCCATCGCCCAGCAGGGCGTAGGTGCGATAGTCGTCGCCCCAGTGCTTGGCGGCAACGGCCATGCCCACGGCGGCGGAGATGCCCTGGCCGAGCGAACCGGTGGACATGTCAACGCCCGGGGTGTCGTTCATGTTGGGGTGACCCTGCAGGTGGCTGCCGATGTGGCGCAGCGTCTCGAGATCCTCCTTGGGGAAGAATCCGCGCTCGGCGAGCACGGCGTACAGACCAGGCGCGCAGTGACCCTTGGAAAGCACGAAGCGATCGCGGTCGGCCTTGCGGGGGTCGGCCGGGTCGACGTTCATTTCCTCAAAGTACAGATAGGTCATGATGTCGGCAGCGCCGAGCGAACCGCCCGGATGGCCGGACTTGGCAGCGTGCACGCCGGTGACGATGCCCTTCCTTACCTCGTTGGCAACCTTTTTGAGCTCTTCGTCGCTCATTGTGCCTTCCTTTCATCCTCTTTAGACAAGATGCGCACGGCACAGAAGGTCGTCCCAACCCAGCCGCGATGCACGTACGCCATTCATTATGCTGGAAACTGGAAGCTTTACCAGAGTATTTATCATTATTTGAACAATTGAGCAGGCAGAACCGCTGATGAAACGGTTTATCAATGTGAACGTCTTTTGGATGGAACGC
>CALHDP010000152.1 GCA_938023085.1 uncultured Collinsella sp. | reverse complement strand
GCATAAGCGCACAGCGCAATAGTTTCTTTTTCATAACAGCCGCCCCGCGCACCCACCAATCACCCTGGCAGCATACAATCCATCAGGCGCCCCTTACGCGGGCGCCTTTTATATGGGGAGATGATTCACATGCAGATCAACAAGGTCGCCTTTATCGGCAAGGGCGGCGTCGGCCTGCTCTACGGCAGCATGATTGCCAAGGCCCTCGGCAATGACGCCGTCGAATACGTTATGGATGACGCCCGTTTTGAGCGTCACGCGGGCGATGCGCTCACCGTCAACGGAAAGCCTTGCGGTCTCACGTCCGTCCGCGCCAGCGAGGCAGCGCCCGCCGATCTGGTCATCCTGACGGTCAAGACCACCGGTCTCGACCAAGCACTCAAGACTATGGAGCGTGTCGTGGGACCCAACACGCTCATCGCCTCGCTGTGCAACGGCATTACGAGCGAGCAAAAGGTTGCCGAACGCTTTGGCTGGGAGCATACCGTTCTTGGTATCTGCCAGGGCATGGACGCCGTGTTTCTCAATGGCGCGCTCACCTTTACCAATGCGGGCGAGATCCGCTTTGGTGCAGCCGCCGGCACCGACCCCGCGACTGTCGCCGCTATCGACGAGCTCTATACGCGCTGCGGCATCGCCCATACCGTCGAGGACGACATCGCCCACCGCATGTGGGCCAAACTCATGCTCAACGACGGCATCAACCAGACCTGCATGGCCTACGGCGGGACCTACGGAAGCGCCACGGAGCCGGGCTCCGAGCAGCGCCGCTGTTTTGTCTCCGCCATGCGCGAGACGCTTGCGGTTGCCAACGCCGAGGGCGTTGAGCTGACCGAGGCAGACCTGACACAAATGGTGCGCCTCATCGAGGGAATCGACCCCGCCGGTATGCCCTCGATGGCTCAAGACCGCATCGCAAGGCGCAAAACCGAGGTTGATGAGTTCGCGGGCACCATCTGCCGCCTCGCAGCCAAACACGATATCCAGGCACCGCAAAACGAGTGGCTCTATCGGCGCATCCGCGATATCGAGAAAAGCTGGTAGCGCCAACGCGCCGCATTCAACAGCCTTAACAGCAAAGCCACCGCAAGGGAACCTTTCCCCTGCA
>CALHDP010000151.1 GCA_938023085.1 uncultured Collinsella sp. | reverse complement strand
CGCTCGTGCAGCGCACGCATTACCGGCGCCGTCTGCTCGTTAAGCAGCTCGGCATACGGAACGGGATGGACCGGGCTGTAGACGTGCTTGTACTCTACGCGCAGACGCTCACGCAGCTCAACATCGTCAGGCACCAGCGCCTCCCAAATCGCCGGCTCGTTAGACCCCGAAAGATCGGGGATCTCGTCAAAGTGAAACCCCTTCTCTTCCATAAACGCCACGCGACGACGGTTGTAGAACCACTCGGTATCGACCAGCACGCCGTCCATATCAAACAGCACTGCCTTGATCATACGCATCTCCTCCCACCTGCCAAAAAGGGACAGGTTTATTTTGGTAGGTTTTATCTGGGGTTTTGCAGCGCAACGGGCACGTCCTCCCCAAAGCAAAAAGGGGACAGGGCGCAAACCCCATCCCCTCTCAATCAACCAGTAAGGTCTACCTACTTGCGATTAGTAGGAAAGCTTCCACATGTAGCGACGCATGGTCAGCGGGTGCTGACGGGCCTCGGCGATCTGGTTGCCGTACTCGCGCATAACGGCGAGGTGCAGCAGCGGGTTGAAGTAGGTGAGGACGCTCGCCGGCACAGCGTCGGCCAGGCCGTAGTCCTTGGAGTCGATCAGAGCGACCTTGGCACCC
This sequence comes from uncultured Collinsella sp., assembly GCA_938023085.1. Classification (GTDB taxonomy): domain Bacteria; phylum Actinomycetota; class Coriobacteriia; order Coriobacteriales; family Coriobacteriaceae; genus Collinsella. The sequence goes on along the minus strand of CALHDP010000151.1, from coordinate 25,265 downwards.
ATACGCTGCAGGAAGGTGAGGGCGCGAGCGTCCATCGGACGGGTAGCACCGTCGGACATGAGGAAGACGTAGGGCTTACCCTCGGTGGAAACCTCGAACGGGCCGTGGAAGTACTCGCCGGTGTTGTAGGCGGCGGCGTCGATCCACTGCATCTCGGTGAACAGGAAGGCGGCGTTAGAATAAGCCATCTTCTCGGAGGCACCGGAGGCCATGAAGTAGATCATCTTGTCGTCCTTGAAGTCCTGAGCGAACTGCTTGGCCAGGCCCTTGGCGGACTGAGCAGCGTTCTCGATCAGCTCGAAGATGTTGTTGAGGCCGGTGATCATGTCCTCGTAGTGATCATAGCCCTCGGTCTGCTGAAGGATCTCGAGAGCAAGAGCGATGGCGTAAGCGGGCTTCTCGGCCTTGGCAGCATAGTTGGCATGGAAGCCGTGAACGATGACGTGGTCGGCGTCGACGGTCAGAGCGGAGCCAGCCTTGTTGGTGAGGGAGACGACCGGGCAGTTGTGCTTCTTGGCGGTCTTGTTGGCCTCGACGGTCTCGGGGGTGGAGCCACCGAGGGAGCAGGTGATCACGAAGGTGTGCTCGTTGACCCAAGAAGGCGTGTCGTAGTTGAACTCGTTAGCGGTGAAGATCTGAACGTTCAGCTTGTCCGTGTTGTTGGCCAGGAAGTACTTGGCGGGGTACAGGTCGGACATGGAAGCACCGCAGCCGACGAAGGCGACGCTGTGGATCTCGTGGTTGGACAGGACGTCAGCGACGATCTGCTTAGGGAGGTTAAGGTCGATCTCGTACATCTGACACATTCCTTTCGATTTTTGCGGCGCCACATTGCCGGGCGCTCGCAGGGTTACCGTGATTTGGACCGAGTCGCCGGCCCGTTGAGGAAGTGTCAAAGGAACTGTCCCTTTGACACATTTAGGGATGGAAGCCTGCCTGGGGTATGGGATGCCAGGCAGGCCCCCGGGGGAAAGCGATTAGGCGCTTGGTCGCGACTAGGCCAGGATGCCGGCCGCGGAGAGGGCGATGCCGCCCACGATGGCGATCACGAGAAGCCAACCGGTGTTGACGTTCTTCTTGATGAGCCAGTACATAAGGCCAGTGAGGCCAAGGGAAATCATCTGGGGCATCATGCCGTCCAGGATGTCCTGGATCACGACGGTGCCCTCAGCGAACTGCAGCGGGGTGGTGGCGCCGATCAGCGTAGCGATCATGCCGCCCACGGACATAAGACCCACGATGCCGCAGACATACATGAGCTTCTCCATGAGGTCGCCGCCCTGAAGCTTGCTCAGGTACTCGTGGCCGCCCTGATAGCCCATCTTGGCTGCGAACCAAGTGATCAGCACAGAGGGGACGATGGAGATGAGCATAGCCAGGATCGGGCCCATGATGGAGCCCTGCTGAGCCAGCTGAACGCCCAGGCCAAAGGCGATAACGCGGATGGTGCCCTGGAAGAAGGAGTCACCGATGCCGGAAAGCGGACCCATGAGGGAGGTCTTGACCGCGTTGATCGAATCGGGATCGAAGTTCTCGGGATCCTTGGCGTACTCCTCCTCCATGGAGGCGGAGAGGCCCAGGATGAAAGCGCTCGTCTGCGGGGTGCAGTTGTAGAACGCCATGTGACGGTGGTAAGCCTCTTTCTTAGCAGCGAGCTGCTTGGGGTCGGACTCATCCGGATAGAGGCGGTCGAGCGTGGGAACCATGCCGTAGAGGAAGCCCATGTTCATCTGACGCTCGTAGTTCCAAGAGGCCTGGATGGCCCAGGAGCGCCAGAAGAACTGGCTGACCTTCTTGTTCAGGGACACGTCCTTGGTTGCGGTTGCCATAGTGTGTTCCTCCTTAGTCTTCGTCGTCTTCGAGCGGATCGTAGTCGGAATCGACACCGGCGGCTGCATGGGAACCGTTGAACTTGAAGCCCATGAAGACGATAGCCAGGCACACACCGATCAGAGCGACCGCGATGACGGACAGGTTGAGGTAGGCGGCGAGCAAAAAGCCGATGAACAGGAACGGGGTCATGCCCTTCTTGATCATCATGGTGAGCAGCAGGGCCAAGCCGTAGGCGGTCATGATCTTGGTCGAAACGTTAAGACCAGTGGACAGCCACTCGGGAACCATGTTGACGATGGCCTGAACCAGGTCGGTGCCAACAAAGACGGCGAGGAAGATCGGCAGGAAGTACATGACGGCGTACAGACCGGAGCCGGCGCAGATGTGCATACGGTAGGCGGTCTTGAACTTTCCGTTATCGATCGCGCTATCTGCCACATGGGTGAGGGCGGCGATGATGGAACGGAACACGATGCCGAGGAGCTGACCCAGGACGGCGACCGGGATGGCGATCGTCATGGCGGTCTCGGCGGAAGCATCGGTCAGGCACGCAAAGGCAGCGGCCACGATGCCGCCCAGGACCATATCGGGCGGAACGGCGGCGCCGACCTGCACCAGGCCCATGGACACGAGCTCGACGGCGGCACCGACGGCAAGGCCGGTGGGCACATCGCCCAGCAGCAGACCGACGAGCGTAGCGCCAACGAGGGGCTGCTCGAAGTTAAGACGACCGAGCAGGCGGGAGTCCCACATGCAGAACACGCCGACGAGGCCGACGAGCACCGCACTGATGAACGTATTCATACCCTTCTCCTTTCAGTCAGGCAAAAGCCTGGTTGATTACAGCTTGGCGTCGATGTCGACGCTCTGATACGTAGGGGTCTGCTGAACATAGAGCTTGATGCCCATGTCGAGCAGCTGATTGACGTCGGCCTTCTGGGTGGCGTCGAGGAAGACGGAGCTGTCCTTACCGCCGACCTGATCGGCACCGTCGTGGTTGGCGGTGGCGCCCAGGTTGATGGCATCGAGCTTGTAGCCCTTGCAGAACTGCAGCATCTCGGCAGTGTTGCCAAAGACGAACATGACGCGCTCGCCGAGGGTGTTGAGCTTGTCCATCTTGGCAAGGGCGCGCTCGACGGTAAAGACGTTCAGGCGCACGCCCTGGGGCTTGGCCAGCTTAAGAGCGCCCTTCTTGATGTCATCGTTGGCGGCAGCGTTGTCGACGACGATGATGCGCTCGGCCTGAACCTTGGTGGTCCAGGTAAAAACGACCTGGCCGTGCAGCAGACGGTAGTCAAGACGTGCGAGGACGATCTTGGCGGGACCGGAGCTGTGACGGGGCGCCTTAGCCTTCTTGGCGGGAGCCGCGGCGGCCTCGACCGGTGCGTTGGGGTTGGTCAGACCGGTGCGGGCCTCGTTGATGAGGGCCGCGAGCTCGGCGCCCTTGACGGGGACGGGGCTCATAGCGAGCGTGAGCGCCAGCGGGATGTTGAAACCGCTGACAACCGTGAACTTCGTGCCGTTCTTGGAAAGCTCGACCATGTTGTTGTTGACCGAGCTGCCGAGCATATCGGTCAGCACATAGACGGTGTCGTCCGCGTTGAACGTGGCGATCATGGCGTCCACCTTATTGGTGATGGGCTCCTTGTCGTCACGAGCAAGCGACACGACGTGGACGTTCGACACGTCGCCGAGAACCATCTCGAGCGTGTCTTTGGCGCCTGCGGCCAGGCCGCCATGAGATGCGAGAATGATCTGATTCATCTTGCCTCCTCCTTTTCGTTATGGTCATTATAACGTCTTATACGTTGCTTATATTGCTAATTAGTATAAAGACCGTTCGCGGGTGAAAATCGACCGTTGACGGGTTTAACGTACTCGAAACGTTGGGCTGGGTAGGCCGGCGCTAGCTGGATAACCCCAGGTCAGACCCTGCGCGCAATCCCCTATCGCACGAAGTACCAGGGGCTTTCCTGTACGGTGGGTTCCAGCGCAATGCCGGTGCGTTCCTTAAACAGATCCATGTCCTGAGATTTTTCGGTCCACCACGCGTTGGGCTTAAAGGTCATGCTCTCAATGACATGACCGACAAACACACTGTTGCGCAGCTTGGAGAAGTCGGTGTTCATAATCAGGATGGACGCGAGCACCAGCACGATGCCCAGGACTTTAATCGCGCCGGCGGGCTCGGCGTAGACACCAATGCCCACCAGTACGGTGACGACCGTCTCGAAAGACATTACGACGGGAACTTTCGATGTCTCGAGCCCCATGGACAGACCCTGCATATATAAGATGTAAGCAACGGCTGTGGGGATGAGTCCAAAGCCAAGGAACAGCAGCAGCAGCTGTGGCGACATTGCCGCGGCGACATCCGGCCACGGAGCCGCGATAGCTGCCATAACCGCACCGCCAAAAACAAAGCCCCAAAACGTGACAGCCAGCGGGTGGACCGTCTTGGTTGCTATTCGGCTAAACACCGCGAGCGACGCACCACAAAGGCCTGCAATCACGCCCGATGTGACGCCCCAAACCGAAAAATGAAAACCGGAAAGGTCGCCATTGGTCACTGCAAGCACGCAGCCTACGATGTTAAAGACAATGGCAACGAGCTTGTTGGGGGTCACGTCCTCGCGATAAAGCACGCGGCCGAGCATGACGCCAAACACCGGCGAGGTGTAGAGCAGCACCGAGGCCGTGGACATGCCGACCTCGCCCATGCACTCGTAATAGCAGGTGTTGGCGGCGGCCAGACCGACGATACCGACAAGCGCACAGGGGACGAGCTCTTTAGGGCTTGCCTTGAACAGGACCAGCGGACCCTGAGCCACAGTAGACCCCTCACCCGGACGGCAGCCCATAAACATCAGGACCGGCGCCAAGATAAGCGCTCCGACCAACAAGCGAAAGGCAGCCATGCTCTGGGACGAAACGCCCATGGCCGAGATGCCGTTTACAAAGATTCCGATGCTGCCCCACATAAGCGCGGCGACCAGCACCAGCACATAGCCCAGATTGCTTTTCTTCAACGCAGCCTCCTCGGTATTGTTTCCAATATGTTTCACACTACGTTATAGTCGTTATATACATTTTTCAAGACACGAATCGGCGAGCGGAAAATCTGCTTCCCCACATACTCATTGGGAACGTCCCCAACGTCTAAGGCACCGCTGGTTGAGCATAAGTCAGCGAGCGGGCCGCATTTGAGGCAAGGTGGCGTGAAACGAAAGGGCGCTGACCTTCTGGTCGCGCCCTTGAAGTTGAACGTCAGATTGTCCAAATGCGGTCCGCGCAGCGTCGAGCCGTTACGCGGTTTGGTAAAACCGCGTAACTCTTAGTAGTCAAGCTTCCACATGTAGCGGCGCGTCATGTAGTCCTTGTGGGTGACGGCAGAGAGCGCACGCATGTACACGTTGTTGAGGATCGGGGCAAAGATCAGGTGGTTGAAGTACTCGCTCACGCTGTCCTTGATGTCGTTGAGGCCGAGCTCCTTGGCGTCGAGCTGATAGACGCGCTCGCCACCGTACTGGTTGACGAAGCGGATGCCGCGCTCGTCGTTGCAGCGGCTGCGGCCGACGCTGATGAGCTGGAACAGCGAAGTGCGCTTGTCCAGGATCTCGAAGGGACCGTGGAAGAAGTCGCAGGTGTTGATGGTGCAGGAGTCGATCTGCAGCATCTCCTGCACGTTGCAGATGCTAAAGACGTAGGCGGCACCAAAGAGCGGACCCTGAGCCATCACGTTGATGCAGGGCTTGTCGGCATTCTGCTCGGCCCACTTGACAGCGAGCGGACGGGTGTACTCGACGGCCTTGCGATAGATGGGGTCGACCAGGTCGAACGCGGCCATAGCGGTCTCGTACTCGGCATAGCCCTCGGTCTGCTGCGTGAGCTCCATGGCGATCATGGTCACGACGGCGGAGTTGGTGCGGCCCATGCAGGACTCGTCAACGGCCAGGCTGTCGTACTGGACCTTGTAGTCGCAGACCTCGGTGAGGCCGGACTCGTCAACATAGATGGCGATGGTGCTGGCGCCGTGGTCCTTGGCGACCTGAGCGGCGGCGATGGTCTCCTTGGTGCCGCGCATGGAAACGACGACGGCCAGGGTGTTCTCGTTGACGTAGGCAGGGGTGGCGTGCACGAACTCGTTGCTCGTGTAACTGGAGCTCACGACCTGCGTCGCCTCGTGCTCCATAAAGTACTGGGCAGGATAGTTGCCGCCGTTGGAGCCGCCGGCACCGATCCACACGACGCGCTTGATGCCGCCCTTGTCCGCCTTGTCAGCCAAAACCTGGGAGACGACGTCCTTGACCTGTTCCTGAGTAGTCATCGTGCATCAGCCTTTCTTCTCGTTTGATGCTCTCGATGGCATACAAGTTACATACATGTCTTTGAGATGTCGACTAGTTGTATGCTATATTTGTCTTAGAAATATTGCTGCAGAGTGTCTTGGCCGCTCATTACCAGCGGTTTTAATGACATATAGGATATATGTTTGGTTAGCTAAGCATACAAGTTAGATACAGGATTACCGTATGAGCGCTTCATCTAAAAAGAATCTGAGCCAATACGAACGTCTGGCGGGCACACTGCGCGACCGCATTGCCACCGGAGCCTATGCACGCGGCGACAAGCTGCCCTCCGAGATGGACCTTATGGCCGAGTCGGGCCTGTCGCGCAGCACCGTACGCCATGCGCTCAAAGTATTGGTTGACGAAGGTCTGGTGCGCACCGAGCGCGGGCGCGGCGCCTTTGTGGCCGACACGCCGGCATTGCACGAGAACAACCTGGTGTTTTCGAGCTACACGGCACAGATCGCGGACCAGGGCATGAAACCCACCACGCGCACGGTAGACTCGGGCTTTGCCAAGGCGGCGGGCAGCGTGGCCAAGTTCTTCGACGCCGCCGTGGGCAGCAAGCTCGTCAAGCTCGTTCGCATGCGCTACCTGGACGACGCACCACTGTGCCTGGAGACCACCTACCTGGCGCCGAGCTTTGCGCCGCTCATCGATCGCGACCTCAACGGCTCGCTGTACGCGACGCTGCGCCAGGAGTTCCATCGTGCGCCGGCGCAGGGGCACAAGACCTTTGAGGTGTGCTATGCCTCGCAAAACGAGGCGTTTTTGCTCAATGTAGAGCGCGGGCAGGCGCTGATCCTTATCACCGACTACGTTTACGACACCGACGGCCGTCCACTCCACGTCTCCAAACGAGTCCAGCGAACCGACCGCGCCAAATACACCGAGCCCATCGGCTAACCACCACCAAAACCACCGCAATGGGGACGGGCACCTTTGTGGTGGTTTTAGGCTAGAAGGTCGGGAAACCAGGTTGGTTCGGGTTGGTTGGGCACGCGCTCGGCTAGGACCAGCTCCATCCAGCACATGTCGTACCAGCGGCCGAACTTTTGCGCGCAGCGGTCGAACGTTCCCACCAGGCGATATCCCATATGGGCATGGAAATCCTGGCTGTTGTGCGTCAGGTACTCATCGTCCGCATCGTGCGGCACGGCAATGAGCGCGCACATGTTGGTGATACCCATGGCGATCAGGCATTGCTTGAGCGCATCGTGCAGCTTGCGGCCCAGCCCACCGTGACGCACGTCGCGCGCCAGGTAGATCGATGTCTCAACCGACCAGTCATACGCCTGGCGGCTGTTGAGCGCACTCACATAGGCATAACCCACCGGGCGCCCGTCGAGCTCCATCACCAGATACGGATAGCGCTTGAGCGTCTTGGCGATGCGCCCGGCAAACTCCTCGACGCTCGGCACCTCGTATTCGCAGGTAATGGCCGTTTCGCGCACATACGGCTCATAGATGGCCAGCAGCGCCGGCGCGTCATCGGGCGTCGCTAGGCGAATCGTCGGCTCGGTCGTCTTGGGCATACAGCCCCTCCCCCTCAAAAGCAAAGGCCGCCCTGCGCCGCATCGCAGCGCAAGGCGGCCCCTCGTCATTTCATCAACCTACAGGACAGCCGCCAGCGCGTCGATGTCCTCCTGCGTGGTCGCCCAGCTGGTACAAAAGCGCACCACCGTGTGAGTCTCGTCGTACTTTTCCCAGTACTCGATCGAGGCATGCTCGCGAATGCGCGCCATATCCTCGTTGGGCAAAATCACAAACTGCTGGTTCGTGGGCGTCTCCAAGAAGAACTCGTAGCCGCGCTCGTGCAGCACGCGACGCAGCGCCTGCGCCGTCTGGATCGCCTGGCGGCCAATCTCAAAATACAGGCCATCGGTAAAGAGTGCCTCAAACTGCACGCCCGTCAGGCGGCCCTTGGCCAGCAGCGCACCGTGCTGCTTAATGCGCGGAATGGGATGTGCCGGAGCGTGCATGCCGCAGAACACCACAGCCTCGCCGCAGAGCGCGCCGCACTTGGTGCCGCCAATGTAGAACACGTCGCACAGCTGCGCCAGCTCGGGCAGCGTGATATCGCACTCGTCGGCGGCCAGCGCATAGGCCAGGCGGGCGCCATCCACAAACAGCGGAATCTCACGCTTCTGGCACACTGCGTGAATCGCCGCAAGCTCGGCCTTGGAGTACAGCGTGCCGTACTCGGTCGATAGACTCACGTACACGGCACCCGGGAACACCGTGTGCTCGTAGCTCTCGTTTTCGTAGAATACCTGGATATAGTCCTCCAGATCCTCGGCGTGCATCTTGCCCTCGTAGCCGGGGATGGTGAGCACCTTGTGGCCGCCAAACTCGATGGCCCCCGCCTCGTGGCAGGCGACGTGGCCAGTCTCGGCAGCAACGACTCCCTCGTACGGCGCGAGCAGCATGTCGATCACCGTCGCGTTGGCCTGCGTGCCGCCCACCAGCAAAAACACGTCGGCATCGGGGGCCTGGCAGGCCTCGCGGATAAGCTGCTTGGCACGCTCGGTGTGCGCATCGGTACCGTAGCCGGGCTGCGGCTCCATATTGGTGTCGACGAGCGCCTGCAGCACCGCCGGGTGCGCACCGTGGGAATAATCGTTGTTGAACGCGAGCATGGCAATCCTCTCTTACCGGGTCTCGGCCGGATGATTCAGGTGGGGCTATTGTACGCCGTTTGGATAGACAATACGCGCGGCAAGGCACTCAAGTGCCAGTACCAGGGCAAAACCGCAGCTCACGTCACTCAAAAAGTGTGCGCCGATCACGATGCGCCCAAAGGCGACGAACGCTGCAACAACAACCGCCGCCCAAAAGATCACGCGGCGACGCGAAGGTTTTTCCTTAAAGGCTGCCGCGGGAAGCCCGGCGAGCATAAGGCCGATCGCCGCATGCGCCGTGTGTCCGCTCGCAAACGACTTGAACCCGTCCTTGATCACGCCGGCGGCGATATAGGCCCACTTGTCGGGGTTGCCGATCACCCACCACGGCTGAAAATTGAGCCCCGGCGTGACCTCGATCACGCGCATGCGCGGGCGCGACCATAACGGCTTAACAATGACGTTGAGGATGATGGCCTGAGCGACCCACACGGCCAGCACCATCAACGCCCAGCGCGTAAGCTCGTCGGGCTCGGTCGTGCGCGTGAGGCGGTAGGCGATGAAGTTGGCTGCGATGACCAACGCAAACGTCAGAACCAGCTGAAACGCAATAAGCTTGCCGCCGACGCGCAGCGATCCGATAATTTCGTAGCCGACCAGACCCACGTTGATCAAAACGCCCAGCGCAGCGAGCCACTTGCTCGCCTTGGAATCGGGGCGTGCCGAGCGCACGAGCATAACGCCCGCGATGCTCGCCGTCAGCTCGAACGGCAGCTCACCGGCCGCCTCGACAAAACGGCCGAACAGGCTAGACGAGTTGAACAGCGCGCTCGAGATTTGGTAATCGAAAAACGTGCCGATGAGCAGGCAGAGGGCCAGGATGGCCGCGACAATGGCGGCGTCTTTCTTATAGATATACCCGAGCATACTTTCCTTTCGGTCGGGTGAAGACTCAACCAGCGGCGTAGGTCCTCACAGGCTGAGCATAAGTGAGCGAAAACGTCCCATTTGTGGCAAGGTGGCCCGAAGGAGGAGGGAAGCGTACTTGTGTACGCGACCGACGAGTGAGGGTCAGATTGCCCAAATGGGGCGTTTGCAGCGTCGACCCGTTAGTCGTCGTCGCTAGCACCCAATTGCTGCAGCAGCATGAGCGCGGCCGCCACCGGGCCGGTGCCGTCGTTGGCATCGAGGCCGCGACCCAGGCCGCTGCCCGCGCCGGCACCCGCCTTGTAGGGCACCGACAGTTTGCGACTCTTGGGAAAGTTCACCGCGCCGTACCGGTTCTTGAACTCAAAGGCCACCTTCTTGGGAACGTCAACCCCCAGGAAGGTAATGCGTCCACCGCTGAGCGTGACGCTCTCGAGCCCCAGGCGCTCGCCGCGAATACGGATGCGAGCGCGGTTGAACAGGTTGAGCCCCGCCAACGGCAGCTCGCCATGCGCGGCCTCGGTCTCCTCCTGCACCTCGTCGATACTCTCCAGGTCCTCAGCCGCCGCGAGCTTGCGGTACACGAGCACGCGCTGGTCCACCGCCGGCATGTACTCCTCGGACAAGAAGTAGTCGGCCGGCAGGTTGATGCCCACGCTTGCCGCCTCCACGCCGGCATCGTCATCGCCGCGCGCCTCGGCCACGGCCTGTCCCAGCATCTGCGTAAACAGGTCAAAGCCCACGCTCGACAGGTTGCCGTGCTGCTCAGCGCCCATGAGCGAACCGGCACCGCGGATCTCCAAGTCACGCATGGCGATGCGCATGCCGCTGCCCAGGTCCTGGAACTCGGAAAGTGCAGTCAGGCGTGCCGTGGCCTCCTCGGTGAGCGGCAGCTCGCCGGGGAACATAAAGTACGCGTATGCCTGCGTGGCAGAACGGCCCACGCGGCCCTTAAGCTGGTAGAGCTGTGCCAGACCCAGACGCTGCGAGTCCTCGATGATGAGCGTATTTGCCGTTGCGTTGTCGATGCCACTCTCCACGATGGTCGTGGCGATAAGCACGTCAATTTTCTTGGTCGCGAACTCGATCATCACGTCTTCGACCTCGCGCGGGCTCATCTTGCCGTGTGCCACACCCACGCGTGCCTCGGGCGCGGCCTCGTGCACGCGCGCCACGGCGTCATCGATGGTCTTGACGCGGTTGGACACGTAATACACCTGGCCGCCGCGGCCCACCTCCAGGCGAATCGCCGCGCTCACCACGTCGGGGTCGTACTCCCCCACGTGCACGATCACGGGACGACGCCCGGTCGGCGGTGTGGTGATCAGGCTCATGTCGCGCACGCCGCTCGTGGCCATCTGCATGGTTCGCGGAATAGGCGTTGCCGAGAGCGTGAGCACGTCGATTTGCTCGCGCAGGTTCTTGAGCTGCTCCTTGTGCTGCACACCAAAGCGCTGCTCTTCGTCGATGATCACCATGCCCAGGTTCTTGGGGTTCACATCGGCAGAAAGCAAGCGGTGCGTGCCGATGAGTACATCAATCGTGCCCTCGGCAAACGCCTTGAGCGCGCGCTTTTGCTGCGCCGGGGTGCGGAAGCGGCTGAGCACCTCGACCTCCAAGCCAAACGGGGCAAAGCGCTCAAAGAATGTCTCGTAGTGCTGTTGGGCCAGAATGGTCGTGGGGCAGAGCACCATGACCTGGCGGCCGGAGTCCACGCACTTAAATGCTGCGCGCAGGGCGACCTCGGTCTTGCCAAAGCCCACGTCGCCGCACAGCAGGCGGTCCATGGGCTTGGGCGCCTCCATGTCGGCCTTAATATCGGCGATGGCCTCCAGCTGGTCGCGCGTCTCGTCGTAAGGGAAACTCTGCTCCATCTCGACCTGCTCGGGCGTATCGGGCGGGCAGGCGACGCCGGCAATCGACGAGCGACGCGTATACAGGTCGACCAGGTCAAACGCCAGCTTTTTGGCATTCTTGCGCGCCTTGTTGGTGGCGCGCGTCCAGTCGGCGGTGTTGAGCCTGGTCAAGCGCGGTTTATCGCCGTCGGGACCAACGTAGCGCGTAATGCGATCAACCTGCTCCAGCGGTACGTAGAGCTTGTCGCCGTCGGCATATTCCAGCAAAAAGTAGTCGCGTTCCTTGCCGCCCACTTCCTGGCGCGCGACCTCACTAAAGAGCGCGATACCGTGGGTAGCGTGCACCACGTAGTCGCCCGGTTTAAATGGGAAGGTGATCTGCGTAATGTCAACCTTGCGGCGGCTGCGCGCGCGGTTGGCATCCATGCGGGCGTTGAGGTCGGCAATCGAGAATACGGCCAGGTTGGCATCGGGCACCACCACGCCCTGCGGCAAGGCAGCATCGACAAAGGTCACGCGTCCGCGCGAGATGGTGGGCACGGCGGCACCGGCGGCAGCCTGGGCGGCACCCGCCTCGAGCGAGCGGGCGTTGAGCGCATCGGCCTTACGCTCGCGAATGGAAGCATGGGCCTCCTGGCGTGCGGCACGGTCGGCGGAATCCGCCGCTGCCACGCGCACGCGGTCGCCGATAGCGCCGGCATTTTCGGGCGCGGCGGTCAGCGATTCCTCAAAGGTAATGCCCTCGTCGCCAAAGGTGAGTTCCATCGACTCGCGCGCACCGCGATCGGGGATGGCAAACACGCAGGCATAGCGCTTGCCCACGACCTCCTGGATGCGCGTCATAAAACGGTTGTCCGAGCCTGCGATGGCAGGCTGCTCAATCTTGAGCTCGGCCGTCACCGCACCGCCGGCACGGATGAGGCTCACATAGTTCAGGCGCTGCTGGGCACCAAAATCAAGCTGTTGGGCGCGCACGTACAGACCGTCCAGGCGGTCAATCCCTGCCTCGCCGGCACGGGCCTCGATATCCTCGTAGGCGCGCAGACAGTCGTCGAACAGCGAGCGCGGCTCGGACAGCACCACGAGCGCCTTGCCGCCCACGTGCGCCAGCGGGCTTACGGTCTGGCCGTACATCACCGGCAAAAAGCGGTCGAGCTCGGGCGTGACGATGCGTGCATCCACCATCTCGAGCAGCGCCGCCAACTTGCTGTCGTCCTGGCTGGCGCGGTAGAGCGCCACATGCATGTTGTGGACGGCCTCGTCGGTAAGCGCCAGCTCGCGGCAGGGGAAGATCTCGATGCCGTCCTCGTTGCCGATGGTTTGGCCCGTTGAACTCACCATGCGGCGGATGCGGTCGATCTCGTCGCCAAAGAACTCAATACGCACGGGCGCCTTTTCCTGCGCAGGAAACACCTCGACGGTGTCGCCGTGCACACGGAACAGGCCGGGCGCGTCAGCGGCGCCGGCACTGGTGTAGCCCATGCCCACCAGACGCTGCGGTACCTCGTCAAAGGGAATCTCCTCGCCCACCGCAAAAGTAGTGGACTCCCAGTAGTGGCTCTCGACCGGCGGCACGCAGCGCAGCAGTGCGCGGGCCGAGGCGACCATGATGCAGTTGTCCCCGCGCACGATGCGCCCGAGCGCCTCGCAGCGCTGGGCCACCACGGCGTCGTCAGGTGCCTGCTCGCGCCAAGGGTAGTCCTTGCGCTCGGGAAAGCGGCACACGTGCGCCAGGCCCACATAGGCGGCCAGACTGCGTGCGGCGCGATCGGCCGCATCCTCGCCACTCACGATGTAGACCGTGGGGCGCGGACGACGCGCAAACTGGGCGGCCGCCATAAGCGTTCGGCCCGACTGAGACACGGCCAGCGTCACGTCCTCGCCAGAATCGAGCCCGGCCTCGACGGTCTGCAGTGCCTCGGCAGTGTAGAGCTGCGCGGCTATACGGTGAATGAGCATGCTGTTCCTCCGGCATCGCAACGCCAAAAGCCCGCCGAGGCAAGCTCGGCGGGTCGTTCGTCAAATTCGCTGCCTGTCATGGTAGCGCATGAAGAGGACTCCAGCTCAGGCGTACGCCCAGCCCCGCAACAAAAACGCCAGATAGAACCGGGCTCATCGGCTTCGCCAAAATCTCCCCGTCACTTCGAACGCCGCAACCACGGAAGGTGCCCCAAGAAACGGCTATTCCTCAAAAAAGCTCGCAACGTTCAAGCGGCTCGTCCACTCGCCTATGGTGTTGGCAAAGCCGACGCGTGTGTACACGCCCGCGAAACGACCGCGATACAGGTACAGGCCTTCCATATTAGAAGCGGGCGCAAAACCAAGATCATCCACAAGTCCTTTGGGTGCCTCTCCTCGATGCGGCCCATCGACAAGCGTTCCGCGCAAGCAGGGAGTCTGATACTGCTGAGCATACTCCTGTACAATCGCCCCAGCGGCCGCAGCGCGAGCAAGCACCTGGGACCATTCCCGTTCCGTGGCATCCAAGCCGGCAACAACGCCAACCGCGTTGTAGCCGCCGCACGGCTTGACAATCCATCGATCCTTTTCGGCAAATCTCGACAACTGGGCGCTTTCGTCCAAAATCTCGGTATAGGGCACATGCTCCCGTACAAACGATTGCTCCTCCGGGCTCAACAAGGACTGACCGGCCCGAGACCACAAAAACGCAAATACGGTCTTAGTCGCACACGGCCACGTTCTAAATCCGCCGACGACGCATGCGAGCCCTTCTTGGGCAGCCGCAATTAAGGCCGAGCGTCCGTCGCACGGCTTATCCCACAGCTCGCCGGTCACCGCGCGCCGCCAAACGCAATCAATAGGACCGGCGGCATCGCACAGCCGCCTAGCACCGCTCTCGTCTTCGCCAATCCGCAGGTCGCGCACATCCGCAAAGCGCGCCACCACACCCCGTCGCCTCATAAGGTCGACAAAATGAGCCGCATCTTCCAAGTCGATGCTTTCCGAATAGTCGACGATTGCCACCGAAGCGGGATATATCTTTGATTGCGGTGCATAGGACCTCTTGCCAGCGCAAAATCCATCATCCGATCGTGCACTATCCTCGATGCGGAGAGGATGGGTCAGCTCCCACTCTGCATAGGTCTCAAACAATGCATCTATCCAGCCGTCGCACAAATCGTACTGCCGAAAGCCTGGGTGGTCGGATGCAAACTCCTCAAAGGAAGGCGTCATTCGCACTGCCTGACAGACCGCATCGGTCACTACCATTCCGGCACTGCCGTCGGTATTGAGCTCGCAAAACGTATACGAACCGGCATCTTCGTCAAGAAAGATATCGACACGCGCAAGAGGAATCTGGCAATCATAGCCGGCATCCATAGCGCACAGGTCAGCAAAAGCCGGATCCATGCGAAACCACGCACGCACGGAGGCATCGGAACAAAACGCCCGCGTCACCTTGTCCATAATGCCGTACATGCGCTCGGCGGCCTCCTTAAGAATCGCCGTCATATCCTTGTCGAATATCTTTGGCGTCAGAGCCCAGGGCGCAGGGCCGCCATGGTAGAGCGCATGGGTTTGAGACAAGTATTCGTCGCCTTTGCGACGACCAGGCAGGTCGCCTTCGCGCGTGCGCACGATGCGTTCAAAATAATCTTCGAGCTCTCGCGTCTTCGATCTTGCCACGTTACCCTCCATTGCTTGATTTTTTGCTCATGCTACGCCAGCACGCCACGACTTCGGCGCGCTTGAATAGGCTTCTAAATTAGCAACACATTTTTGCATGGGGCGGCATGAGGCAACATATACTCCTGCTCAAGCGTACGCCCAGCCCCGCAACAAAAACGCCAGACGGGCAAGCCGCCTGGCGCTATCAGAGTGAGCTATACGCCGAGTCTAATCGTAGACGCCCATTTTAAGCAGCATGAAGGTCGGGATGCCGTCACCCTGCGCGACGCGGACCGTGCAAGTCTCGGTACGGCCCATGGATGCGTCCGCTTGAATTGCGGCGATGAACTGGTTCTTTGGCAGGCCGTAGGTGCTCTCGGGGATGTCGGAAGGAAGTAACATGCCGCCAGCACTGTAGACCTCATAGGTGAGCTCGTAAATGTTGTCGCCAAGGTCAGTCGTGCCCGTAACGATGGCACACGGTGGGTTGTAATTTCCCTGGCCATATTCCTGTTTCAGATACAAATACCCACCATGCGCTTCGGCCGAATCAGGAATCGCCTGCCCCTCCGGCGTTCTGTCATAAGTCATATCGGCATCGGAAAGCGTCAGACCCGTCAAGCGATTGAGTTCCCTATTGATCACATCAGTCGCCACACGCTGGCTATTACCGTTGTCATAGTCGCCTTTCTCGATTCGATACGGCGCGTTGTCAATAAAATGGCACCAGATAAACTTAACCAGCTTGTATTTCTCGTCATCAGAAAGTCCGTCAGTCGAATCGAAGCCGCCCGTCTGATACCAGTCCCGATCGAAGTGCTCCTCCGTAAAGTTCGACAGGAACAGGTTTGCGGCGGCATAGGTTGCCTGGTCGTTAAGGTCGACTTTTACGCTGCTGCTCGTCTGCTCGGTCTCTTCCGGCTCTTCTTGCTCATCGGCAGGCTTCTCCTTGGCGCTTCCCTTGTCCTTGTGCTCGGCTGAACCCTCGTCGGACCCCAGTACCGTAATCTGCGATGAGTTGCCCTGCCCAAGCGGACCCAGCACGCCGGTCAGCGCCAGAGCGGCACCGCCGGCAACGAGCACGCCTACCACGCACATGCCGACAATCACCGCGCGCTTATGTGACTTCTTCTGCACGGGAGGCATCCCTGCCGCCGGCATCGATGCGGGCTCAGCAGGCGCGGCCGCCGGAGAAGCGGCGCCCATGCGTGCCCCGCAGTTCGTGCAAAAATCGGTTCCGTCGGGCATCTCGGATCCACACTTGGTGCAAAACATATTCGGGCATCCCCTCACAACAAACGGCATCTGTCGCCATCATATTGAGCCTTCGCAGCCCAAATGTGTTGCGCAACATTGGTCGCCGTCTTCGGGTGCCGGCAAAACGTGTCGGGCCCTACCCCGTCACGCGCACGCTGGGGCAAAGGTCTGCCAGCGGGCACTCGTCGCACTTGGGCTTGCGGGCATCGCAAATCTCGCGGCCAAAGGTGATCCACTGGTGATTGACCGACTCCCAATACTCGTGCGGCAAAATCTTGAGCAGATCCTGCTCGGTCTTGAGTGGCTCTTTGGCGTGCGTCTTGGGACTCAGCATCAGGCGGTGCGCGATGCGGTTGACGTGCGTATCTACCGCGATGCCTTCCACGATGCCGTACCCCACGTTGAGCACGATGTTCGCCGTCTTGCGCCCCACACCCGGCAGCTTGACGAGCTCCTTCATGTCGGCCGGCACCTCGCCGCCGTAATCGGCGACGATCATCTGCGCGGCCTCCACGGCATGCTTGGCCTTACTCTTATAAAAGCCGAGTGACTTAATGGTGTCCGCCACGTCTGTCACACTTGCTCCGGCCATGGCCTCGGGCGTGGGCCACTGGGCAAACAGTTGGGGTGTCACCTTGTTGACCTGCGCGTCGGTCGTCTGAGCCGAGAGCAGTACCGCAATGAGCAGCCTAAAGGGATTCTCGTGGTCCAAGAAGCACTCGACCGGGCCATAGCGACGGTTAAGGCGCTCGCACACCTCGATGGCGCGCTCGCGTTTGGCGGCATTGGTCTCGCGTGGCATAACGACTCCTCGGCTCGGCAGAAACATAACTTCACGGAAACGATTGTCCCACGTACGGGGGCCTTAAGCCTCCAAAAATGCACCGGTCTGGCGGCTCCACAGGCTTGCGTATTCGCCGCCTGCCTCGACGAGCTGCGCATGCGTGCCGTCCTCGACAATCTCGCCGTCCGCCAGCACCACGATGCGGTCGAGCGCCGCCACGGTGGACAGGCGGTGCGCCACCACAATGGAAGTGCGGCCGCGCATCAGGTTCTCGAGCGCCTCCTGCACCAGCGCCTCGGACTCGCTGTCGAGGGCAGACGTCGCCTCGTCGAGCACCAGAATCGGCGCGTCGGTCAGGATAGCGCGGGCGATGGCCACGCGCTGGCGTTGTCCGCCCGAAAGCTTAACACCGCGCTCGCCCACCATGGTGTCAAAGCCACGGGGCAGGCGGTCGATAAACTCCAGGGCATTGGCCAGGCGCGCTGCCTCGCGAATCTGCTCGTCGGTGGCGTCGGGGCGGCCGTAGGCGATATTCTCGCGAATGGAGCGGTGGAACAGCAGCGCCTCCTGCGGCACGTAGGCAACCTGGCGGCGCAGACTCTGCTGCGTGCAGCGCGAGACGTCCTGGCCGTCCACGAGCACGCGGCCGCCCTGCACGTCGTCCAGGCGCAGCAACAGCTTGGTGAGTGTCGTCTTGCCCGAGCCCGATTTGCCCACCAGGCCCACGCGCTGGCCCGCCGCCACATGGAGCGTCAGGTCGTCGAACACGTTCTCGCCCGCCGCGGCGTCACGGTATGCAAAGCTCAAGTGCTCAAAATCAATCGCGCCCTCGGTCACTTTGAGCTCGGGGGCATTCGCGTCGTCTGCCACCAGACGCGGCTCGTCCAGCACGTGCGTCATCTCGGCGGCGTCGCCCAGCGCGCGATTGATGCGCTGCATCATGGAGCTCACGTAGTTCAGACGCATGGTGAGGTTGTACGTATAGGTAAAGATCATGACGAGCGCGCCGGCAGAGATGCCAAACCACGCGTTGCCGCCCGCGACGAACACACTCACCACGGCCATGGTAATGACGATAAGGCCCGAGGTCGTAAAGTTGCGTTGCATCATGGCGTGCATCGATACCGTTTCGGCATCGCGCGCGGCGCGGTCGGCGGTATCGAATAGGTCGCGCTCAAAGTCCTCGCGCCCGCAGGTTTTGACGGCCAGGATGTTTGTGACCGCGTCGGACAGCACGCCCGACAGCTTGTTCTGAGCGGCGGACGTCGCGGCCGAAAGCGGCATGATGCGCTTGTACATAAGCCAGACAAACGCAATGTAGACGACCATGATGCCCACCAGGATCACGGTAAACGTCGGCACCACCGGGGCGAGCGCCGCCACTGTGCAGACAACCGAGGTGATGGTGGGAATGAGCGAATACACCGTCACGTCCACCAGACCCGTGTAGCCGCTCATAAAACGACTCGTCTGGCTCACAAGCGATCCGCCAAAGCGACTGGTGTGGAATGTCATGGATTGATTGGAGAGCGTGTCAAAGCACAGGCGCGCCAGGTGATAGTTGCCCGCAATCTCGAGCTTGTAGACGGTGTAGTCCTGCAGCTTGGAGAGGATCTGGCCTACCAGATTAACGAGCACGAGCGCCAGAATGTAGGGGCCAAAGACCTCAAGCACCTGGTCGCCCGCCACGGGGCCGGCCTGGACGCGGTCGACGATAAGGGCCATCACGTAGGTGTTGGCAAACGTAAGCAAAAAGATGTAGCCCGCCGACGAGAACACCGAGAGAAAGACGATCAACGGCTGTGTGCGCGTGACGTCCCAAAAACGCTGCAGCGTGCGGCGCACGGTGGAGCGTTTGAGCGGACTGGTGCTTCTCTGAGACATGGGCTTCCTTTCGCATCTGATAGGACGAAACGCCATTGTTGCACACCGAAGTGCGCTTCAGGCACGCACGACGCGAAAAGCGCCCGCGCCCCGCTTTTACGCCGGCGCCCCGCCGTCCGTTGCGACTAGTCCTCGTCTTCCTGGCCCGCGAGTAAGCCCGCGGACTCCAAGCCCAAAATCTCGTCGGCCTCCCGCGCGTCTTCCAGCGCGTCGATGTCCTTGAGCTTGCGCTCCATAACGTTGGTGCGTGTGGTGATAATGCCCTCGACCGTTTTACCCGCGGTCTCGATCTGCTGCTGGGCGCGGCGGAGCGCCTTTTGATAGCGTGGCAGTTCGGCCTTGACGGCAGAAAGTACGCGCAGCACGTCATCGGTGCGTTTTTGCAACTTAAACGTCTGGTAGCTCATCTGCAGACTGTTGAGGATGGCCGCCATGGTGCTGGGGCCGGCAACATTGACGTGATAGTCGCGGCCCAGGGTCTCGATAAGCCCGGGGCGGCTGACGACCTCGGCGTACAGGCCCTCAAACGGCACGAACATAATGCCAAAGTTGGTCGTCGCGGGCACGCTCAGGTACTTCTCACAGATGTCCTTTGCCTCGCGTTTCACCATCATATCGAGCGTCTTGCGCGCTGCGGCAACGGCCTCCGCGTCACCCGACTCCTGCGCGTCGAGCAGGTGCTCGTACGCGTCGCCCGGAAACTTGGAGTCAATCGGCAGCAGCACGGGGTCGCCCTCGTCCACCGGCAGCTTGACGGCAAACTCAACACGCTCCGAGGCGCCGGGCCTGGTGGCGACGTTTTCCAGATACTGGTCGGGTGTGAGGATGTCCGTCAGGATCGCACCCAGCTGCACCTCGCCCAAAATGCCACGCGCCTTCACATTGCCCAGCACGCGCTTAAGGTCGCCAACGCCGGTGGCGATGGATTGCATGTCGCCCAACCCCTTGTACACGGCTTCGAGCTGGTCGCTCACCTGCTTAAACGATGCCGAAAGTCGGTCGTTGAGCGTGCGAGAGAGCTTCTCGTCCACCGTCGCGCGCATCTGATCGAGCTGCACGTTGTTGTCTTTGCGGATGGCACCCAGCTGAGCATCGACCGTCTCACGTACTTTGTCCAGGCGATGCTCGATGCCCTCGCGATTGGCGCCCAGCTGCTGGGTCGTCTCGCGACGCAGGTCGTCCATGCGGTCGCTGGCCTGCGAGAACTCGCGTGCGATGGTCAGGTAGCGTTGCTGCTCCACGGCCGCATCGGTCGTCTGCTGCTGCGCGATGGCATTGGCCGTGCGGCGGGTTTCGGCCAGCGCGACGTTCAGGGCATCGAGCGCGTTGTTAGCCTGCTCGAGTGCTGCCAGCGTTTCCGCGTTACTGTCGCCACGCTCCCGCAACTCGGCACGCAGGCTCTTGAGCTGGAGGGCGCAAGCCACAGCAACCCCCACCGCCACCAAGGCGATCACAACAAGCACAATATCAATAGCAGACATAAACTCCGCCCAACAAACCCAATCGAGCACCAATCAAAACCGCGATCAATCTTACCCCGCCACACACACGGATCACTCACTGCCTTGCAGACAAATTTCTCTTAGAGCCGCGGACGCTAAAACGCTAACTCTCCCAGCCGGCGCGGATTGTTGTTATGACATCGCCTAGGCGCTGGCCGAGGGCTGACAGATGTTGGAGCACTTCGCCGGGCGAAGCACCGTTGAGGATGCAGGTGAGCGCATACGAGACCAAGAAAATCGCCGCAAGTCCTAGCGGAATGAGCACGATCATCGCCAATGTGCGCAGGCGTTGGCCCACGCGGCGGTGACGCGTGCGGCGTTTGTCGAACGCAAGCTCCTGCGCATATGAATCTTGTTGTACGGAATAGTTCTCTGGCGCCGATCCGCCCGCAGGCGAAACCGCGGGTGTAACGTTTTGCGCAGGGGGCTGGGCGGCTACCCCTTGCATTTGCATCTCCATGAGTCGTTGCTGCTGACGCAGCATGCGCTCAGCTTGTTGCTGCGGAGTCTCAAGAAACAGATCCATGCTGGCCTCCCAAATCGGAGCATTCGACGCTTACGACCAGCATCCCGCACCGCCCTGACCGCGACAACGCAATCGCCGGCAATAGCCACAAAGTTTCTTTTGCTCAAAAGCTGTCGAAAAGCTCAATAACTCCCCTACCAGCACTTTCTCTGAGCTTTTTTCGCCAGCAATCTTTTGGCCTTCCACCCTTACGCCAACTGACCAAAATCTAACCAAAAGCTTGACGAAAATTGTGGAGACCGGGACCCCCAAACAAAACGTGCCGCCCCATAAGGGGCGGCACACAAACTTCTTATCAGCTTTTCTGTAACGAGCACGCGACGACCCAACGCCGGAGCGCAGGGGCGGGGAAAGCTTTGCCTCGCGCGACCCTGCGCAGCCGTGAGCGAGAGGGAAAGGTTTCCCCGCCCTGCGCTCCGCAGTCGGTGAGAACAGACTACATGCCCGCAAGGCCTCGGGTTGCGGTTGCGCACATAAATGCCAAGACGAGAATCACGAGCGACCCGGCGATGTCGACCAGCACGCCCATTGCACGGCGCTCAAACAACCAGCTCTCAAAGTGCGGGGCGACGTTGCGCCAAACACGCCACAGCAAGATGCCCATACCGATGACGCCCGGGATATTGAGCAGTAGGATCTCGGAGCACAAAAGACCGATCAGGTTGCCGGCGGCAAAGCCCGCATCACCCTCGCAGTATTTGCGGTAGACCATATACAGCATGTACGCCACAAACGGCTGCAAGCACGCAGAAATAAACGTGACCACCATCGAGGGGTCCTGCGAAAAGACCTCGGTGAGCTTATCGACGCTCGTGGCATCCTTCGAAGCCAAGAACAAGCCGATGACCACCACAGGTACTACGCCCAAGATAACCTCAACCATAGTGAATAGCTTTGCAGTCAAGTCCTCGCTAGCGGAGTTGAGATGCGGCGCCCACTCAGGATGAGCATGAGCACCAACCTTCTTCTCCTTATCGGCACGCTTGGCCTTACCGCCCCCAACAACCCGACGCTCAGGATCCTTACGAGCCCCCGCAGCAGCAGCCCGAGCCCGAGACTTCTTACCCATACAAAAACACCCCATATCAGGCAGTAAACCAAAACGCCGCTACCCAGTGTACCCCCTAAACAACGGCGCCACCCCAACCCAGAGCAAACCCCGCCAACCAAGTAACCAAACCATCAACCAAACGGCCGCAACCCAATCCCCCCATACAAAACGTGCCGCCCCGATTGGGGCGGCACACAAACTTTAATATCAGCTTTTCTGTAGCGAGCACGTAACGACCCAACGCAGGCCGGGAGGGCGGGATTACCTTCCCTCAACGCGACCCTGCGGAGCCGTGAGCGGGGAGGGAAGGTAATCCCGCCCTCCCGGCCCAGCCCGCGTTCGTACCGGCGCTAGTAGTTCACCACCTGCTCCTCAAAGTACGCCTTGGGGTGGTTACACACCGGGCACACCTCAGGCGCCTCGGCACCAACGTGCAGGTGCCCACAGTTCAGGCACTTCCACACCTTCACGCCCTCGCGCTCAAACACCTCGCCCGACTCGATGCGCTCGACGAGTTTGTTGTAGCGCTCCTCGTGGGCCTTCTCAACGGCGGCGACGCCACGGAACTTCTCAGCGATCTCGGCAAAACCCTCCTCCTCGGCGGTCTTGGCGAACTCGTCGTACATCGTGGTCCACTCGTAGTTCTCGCCCGCAGCGGCATCACGCAGATTGTCCAGGGTATCGGGGACGGCGCCGTCGTGCAGATACTTAAACCACAGCTTGGCGTGCTCGGACTCGTTGCCAGCCGTCTCGGCAAAGATGTTCGAGATCTGAACGTAGCCGTCTTTCTTGGCCTTGGAGGCATAGTAGCGATACTTGGTGTGTGCCTGGGACTCACCGGCAAAAGCGGTCTCGAGGTTCTTCTTGGTTTGGGAATTCTCAAAATCCATAGGTGTACTTCCCTTCAACGCATGCCGCCCGTAGGCTTCGAGCGGCCTCGTCTTTAGGATGCCCTCATGCCGAAAATCTAAACCTTACAATCCTGTTCTTCAGATTTGAGCGGGCTACACACTCAACCAACGATCGTCCTCGGCTCGGCAAAAGCCCTCGCGCTCCAGGTCAGCTAGAATGCCCGCGACAAGCTCGCGCTCGACCGGCCCACGCCCAGCCGCCGCTTCCATCTCGTTAACGCCCGCCACGGCATCAGCAAGCGTAATCCCCGCCGGCTGGCCATCGCGCGCTGCCAGCAACATACGCACGATATGCGCGCGCTTTTGGCGACGCGAGCCCTCAAACTTTGATTGACGGCTATAGCCCGCCGAGCGCCTGGACGGATTGGGCAACGTCTTTTTTAGATATGCGCCGTAATCTAGCAACGCGTAATACCACGCGCGCGGCGTGTCGGCATCATCGAGCGGCACGGCAAAGGGAGCGATCTCGTCGGTCGCTGCACCGGGAGCCGCCGGACAAGCAGCCTGGATCAGCGGCACCAGCTCGCGATCGGGAACAGCCGGCACATCGGGAAAGAAATGATGCAAAAAGACCGTGCGCACGTTGGTCTCTAGATACACACCCGGAAGATCAAACGCAAACGACCGGATACCCTGCGCCGTTGCCGGGCCAATACCAGGCAGAGCGACCAAGTCACGCGTCTCACGCGGAAACTCCCCGTCCCAGTCCTCTACAACGCGCTGAGCGGCCCCGTGAAGCGCCAGAGCGCGTCGGTTGTAGCCCATGCCCTGCCAAGCGTCCAAAACATCGGAAGGCGCGGCCTGGGCAAGCGCCTGCACAGTCGGAAAACGATCGAGCCACACCGGCATGCGCGCCTCCACACGCGGCACCTGCGTTTGCTGCAGCATGACCTCAGAAAGCCAAATGATGTACGGATCGCGTGTGCGGCGCCACGGAAGGTCGCGATAACGCAGGACCCCTTCCGAACGAATCATCGAACGAAAGGGGTCCTGAATCATGGCTATGCTCCTTATGCGGCGCTATTCCTCCCGGTAAGCGCACGCGCAGGTGGCGTACTCGGGAAACGCTTCGCGGTCGGCGAACTTGGGATCGACGGCCGGGAACTGGCGGTGAGCGACGATGTCGCCGAGCGAAACGGAATCGAGGTAGTCGCGCATCAACGCCTGAGCTCCGGCCCATAGGGGATGATAGCAGCACGCGCCCATGCGCGCACAGTCACCATCGGGCGCGGTGCAATCGTTCATAACCATAGGACCCTGAACGGCCTCGACGACCTGGCGGATAGTGACGTCGTCCGGACTGACCTTGAGACGCATGCCACCGTGGACGCCACGCAGGCTCTCCACAATACCGGCCTGGACCAAACCATGCTGAATCGAGCGGGCAAACGAATACGGGACATTGACCTCTTCGGCAGCGGCGCGAACAGAAAGCAAACGCTCCGGATCCTCAGCAAGCATCGCCAGCATACGAAGGGCGTAATCAGTCTTCCTCGATATGTCCATTTTTCCCCTTTCAAGGAATACGAACAGCTCGAACGAGCTCCGGGGCCGAGCTTGTGTCGAGACGCTAAATGACCGCCAGGACATCCAAATGGTAAATCGGATATCCACTGAGTGCCGCGCTTGGAGCGAAATGCATCAGATGCGGCGCACAGTGCAATTTAGTATAACCTAACCCCCTGTCTCGTAGAACAGGTGTTGCGCAACAAAGCTGTTGTTCAGACAGATATACTTATTAGATTTTACTTGCGTTCCCGAAGGCGCGGGGATTCTGGGCGAAGATGCACCAGGGCAATCGCTCTATCGAAACAAAGTGCATCAAACGCAAAAAGCCACGTCCGAAGACGTGGCTTTAATTGCGTTGGCGGGAAGTACGGGGCTCGAACCCGCGACCTCCGACGTGACAGGCCGGCGCTCTAACCAAACTGAGCTAACTCCCCAGGCAGACGTTCGCGTTTGTTTCCGCTCGCGTGCGCTGCGGGGATTAGTATACACAGAAGTCTGTCTGGCGCGCAACAACTTTTTTGAAAAAATTTTTCGGTCCCTCCGGGAGGGTCTCCGGGGCCGGCTGGCGCGGGTTAAGTTTGCTGCTCTACAGTCCTGCGCAAGACGGAAAGCACATTAAGTGCTT
>CALHDP010000150.1 GCA_938023085.1 uncultured Collinsella sp. | reverse complement strand
CCTGCGCAAGACGGAAAGCACATTAAGTGCTTTCCTTTGCGTGCGGAACTCGCGATAAAGTTCATATGCGCCGCCCGGCTCCCGCGGCTCTCAGGGGCTCCCATCCCAAATGCGGAGCAAAGCTCCGCACGCCAACTTTTTCTTTCAGCTAAAGAACGCCGGAAATTCGACGCTGGCTTGTTAACCTTGCTGGACGTTGTCGACGCCAAACCAGCCCAGAAGCTATATCGATACAGAAAGGCCCCCGGACGGAGGGGCCGGATATAAGGTTTATCGCGAGTTCCGCACGCAAAGAAGGCCACTTAATGTGGCCTTCGTCTTGCGCAGGACTGTAGAGCAGGAAACCTTATATCCGGCCCCTCCGTCCGGGGACCGCGCCGTACCAGCTACAGCGTCATGTTTGGATCGGCGTCGACGTCGAACGGCGAGATTTCACCTCGGTCGAATTTACGGCGGGCGACCTCCGCGATCATGGCTGCGTTATCGGTACAGGCAGACAAGGGCGGCACCGTTACGCGAATCCCCTGACGTCCAAGCTTCTTGATCATCATCTCGCGCAGATGCGGGTTGGCCGAGACGCCGCCACCGATGCAGTATTCCTTGCATCCGGTAGCGTGCAGTGCGTTTTTGGCCTTCTTGTACTGCACGTCAAAGACAGCTGCCTCAAACGAAGCTGCCAGATCGGGCAGGTGAATCGTGCGCCCGGCCTTGGTCTCCTGTTCAATGTAGAGCGTCACAGCGGTTTTAAGGCCCGAAAGCGAGAAGCGATAGTCTCCTCTGCTGTTAAGCGCACGGGGGAAATCGATCGCCTTGGGGTTGCCCGTCTCGGCCAGCTTGGAAATGATGGGGCCACCGGGATAGCCCAGACCCAATGCCTTGGCTACCTTGTCGAAGGCCTCGCCCACAGCGTCGTCGAGCGTCTCACCGAGCACCTCGTAGTCGCCCCACGCCTTCACGTGCACGAGCATGGTGTGCCCACCCGAGACAAGCGTGAAGATAAACGGCGGTTTGAGGTCGGGTTGCGCCAGCAGGTTGGCAAACAGGTGCCCCTCCAGATGGTTGACGCACACGAGCGGCTTGCCGGCAGCGTAGGCAAAGCCCTTGGCGAAGGCGACGCCAACCACGAGCGCGCCCACCAAGCCCGGACCCTGTGTCACGCCCACGGCGGCAAGCTCGCTGGGGGCAATGGCTCCATCCTCAAGACCAAGCGATGCTGCGGCATCCTCGAGCGCCGCATCCACGACACTCACAATCACCTCGACGTGTTTGCGCGAGGCGATCTCGGGCACCACGCCGCCAAAGCGGGCGTGAAAATCAATCTGCGTCGACACCTGGTTGGCCAGCATATTGCCATCCGCATCGATAATCGCCACGGCCGTCTCGTCGCAGGAACTCTCGATAGCGAGCACTAGGCGGCGGCGCTCAATTTCGGCACGCTCCCCCTCGGAGCGCCCAGGAGCAGGCAGCGGCCATACGCGCTGCTCTGCCGCCGTCGGCTCGGGCGAAGCATTGTCGACCGGAAGCACCAGGGGCAGCGGAGCCGTCATGACGATGGCATCCTTGCCGGCACCATAGTAGCCGCGGCGCCGTCCTGCCTCGGTAAAGCCCAGAGCGTTATAAAGCGCGATCGCTCCCTCGTTGCCGTCCTCGACCTCGAGCGAAGCCGTGGTGCAGCCGAGCATCTGGGCATCATAGCTCACATGCGACAGCAGCTTGCGGGCAATGCCCTCACGGCGATGTGCCGGGTCGACGGCGACATCCAGAATCTGCACATCACCGTCCACGACCATACCGCCGGCAAGGCCCAGTAGCTTGCCGTCGTCGTGTGCCACCCACCAACTACGCGGCGCAGCGACGTCCTCGCCCAGTTCGGACAGGAACATGCCCGGCGTCCACGCCTCGTGTCCGGCACCTTCAAAGCAGGCAGCCTCCAGCGCGCTCGCGCCCTCGGCATCCGCCGCGCCCATGGGACGGAACTGCAGATGACGACCGGCGAGCTCATCGGCAACGCCCGTAATTCCGCTCTGCGCACTCTCGGCAAGACCAAGACGCTTGCGCTCGTTTTCCTCGGCATCCGAAAGGCGCGTGTAAATCGGCAGGACGCGGGCCGGATCGCCGTCACCCGCAGCGTGCGCGAGCAGCAAGCCCTCGCCCGAAGGCCACCACAGGTCGCGCTCCACGCAGCGGGCGGTCTCGTCCTCACCCAGCAGCTTGCCATAGCGCACGAGACCGTCACCGGTCAGCTGAACCTGGTCCCAGTCCGCTGCTCGGCGCCACTCATCGAGCGCCACGGCGGCCTTGACCACGTGTTCGCGCTCAAATTGACGCTCGGGACCCTCATCAACCAGCATATACAGCGCCGGATATACCTCACCGCGCATAGCATCGGCCAAGATACCAAGCTTGCCGCGCACGCCAGCCTTCCACGCCGTCCAAGCGCAAGCGTCGAGCGTCGACACGCCCAGCAGCGGAACATTGGCACCACGCGCGAGGCCCTTGGCAGTGGAGATGCCGATGCGCACACCCGTAAACGACCCCGGGCCGCGACCGACCACATAGCAACCAACATCGCTGCGATCCAGACCGGCTTGAGCCAGCACGCCATCAACGGTATTCACGAGCTCAACGTTGGCGTGACGGCGACACATGTGGTCGCCACTCACGAGCTTCGTCTCGCCCGTCTGCCCATCAATCCAGCTTGCCGCGCAGGCAAGCATGTCGGTCGAGGTATCGAGCGCCACCACCAGCGCGTTGTCGTTATGCAAGCTCATCTTGTACAGCCTTATCAATCAAATGGGAAAGCTCCATTGCGCGGTCACCGTGCGCCTCAAGCGTTATCGTTCGCACATCGCTGTCGCCCTCATCACGCTTGAGCGTCACCGAAAGATACTCAGCCGTCAGCTCGTCCTGGAATTGTTCGCCCCATTCCAGCAGGCAAGCACCCTCATAGCCCAGCACATCGAAAATGCCCGTATCCTCGAGCTCGTAGGCATGCTCCAGGCGGTATAGATCAAAGTGAAACAGCGGAATACGACCTTGATCGTGAACGGCCATGAGCGCAAACGTAGGACTCGTAACCATATGCCCATCGCCCAGCCCGCGCGAGACGCCCTTGGTAAAGTGAGTTTTGCCCACTCCCAGGCCACCGGTCAGGATGAGCACATCGCCGTCCTCAAGGCACGGTGCAATTAGCTCGCCAAAGTACTCCGTATCGGCAGCGCAAGTCGTTTTGTAAGTACCTACCCCCAGGCGCTCCAGGGACATATATGCTCCTTATTATTCCGAGGCGTCCTCTGGTGCGGGATGTCGCTCCAGATAATCGCCCAGCATCTTAAAGTCTTCCTCCAGCAGCTCCTGCCACGCCGGATTGCGCAGCGCTGCTGCCGGATGAAAAGTGGGCATTACTACAAAATGCCCCATCTGGTGGAACCTGCCGCGCAGCTTAGTAATGCCAATCTCGGTCTTAAGCACAAAGTGCGTCGCGGGGTTGCCGAGCGTCACGATAATATCAGGCCAGATGCTTCGAATCTGCTCACGCAAAAACGGCGAGCAAGCCAGCACTTCCTCGGGACGCGGATTGCGGTTTCCCGGCGGGCGGCACTTAAGCACGTTGGCAACGTAGACGTCTTCGCGTTTGAGCCCCGCCAGCGACAAAATGCCGTTGAGATCCTCGCCTGCCGCCCCCACAAAGGGCTCGCCCTGCAAATCCTCGTTGCGACCCGGCGCCTCACCGATAAACATCACGCGAGCGCGGGGGTTTCCCACGCCAAACACGATATTGTGACGCGACTGGTAGAGCTGGCAGAGGTGACAATCGCCCAGAACGGCCTCAATTTCCTCGAGTGCGACCTCACGTGGTGCCTGATGGGTATGGCCGGGGATGTGCATGACGCCCATAGCGGCTCCTACACGTAGACCTTGTCGAGACGCATGCCAAAGCCGCAGGCGACCTCGTAGTTAATCGTACCGCGTAGGCGCGCCATCTCGTCCATAGTGATCTCGGCATCGCCATCGCGGCCGACAATAATCATCTCATCACCATGTTCGGCCTCGGGAATCTCGTGTGCCGGGTTGGACTGAATGGCGACCATAAACTGGTCCATGCAGATATTGCCAACCTGATGCACGCGCTCGCCGCGATACAGCACATCCATACGATTGGAAAGCGTACGCGATAGGCCATCGGCATAACCGATCGGCAGCGTGCAGATCTGAACGCGCGTACGCGGTACGCGGTAGGTAAAACCGTAGCCCACGCCCTCACCCATCGCAGGGTGTGCCACGCGCGTCACACGCGCATGGACGCTCATAACGGGATCAAGCTGCATCACGCGGCCACTCAGCTCGCACGGCTGCATGCCATACAAGCCAATGCCGGCGCGGATCATATCAAAATGCATCGAGGGGTCGAGCATCGAGGACGGCGTGTTGGCGCAGTGCACGATACCGCACTCAAAACCCGCATCCTTAATGGCCTGAACGGCCTCGGTAAAGCGCTGACACTGCAGCTTGTAGTCCCAGCCCGAAGGTTCATCGGCCGTGGCGAAGTGCGTAAATACGCCGTCGCACTGAATACCGCGATGGAAATTTATACCGCGGACAAAGTCGAGCACCTGCGTGTAATGTACGCCGATGCGGTTCATGCCCGTCTCGATGGCGAGATGATACTTGCCCACCTTGCCCGCCGCGACGGCACATTCGCCATACGCAAGAGCAAAGTCAGACGTATAGACCGAGGGCATGATATCAAACTCGAGCAACGTCGGAATGGCCTCGATAGGCGGCTCGCTTAGGATGAGGATGGGTTTCGTTATCCCGCCCTGTCGGAGCTCAACGCCCTCGTTAACCGTCGCCACGGCAAACATGTCGGCACCGGCCGAATACATGATCTTGGCGCACTCAACAGCTCCATGACCATAAGCATCGGCCTTGACCACGCAGCACAGGCGCTGACGTGGATTCAGCAAGTTCTTATAGGCCCTCGTGTTGCGACGGAGCGCCCCGCGGTCGATCTCGACCCAGGACCAGCGCGTCAAATCGGCTTTATTCATGATTAGTCATCCGACCCTTCGTCCATGATTCCCAGATCTTCGAGCGCATCCTTTGCCGCCAGTTCCATGGCAGGACCGATCAAGTCGATAAGATCGGTCGCGATGACGCTCTTCTCACCATACTCCGTCGCCGCAGCAAAACCGGCGTAGCTGTGAAGTGCGACGGCGTACGAATACAGCAACTCCCAACGATCCATCTCGTCGCGCATGGTGGCAAGCGTGCCGGCCAAAATACCCGCGAGAACATCACCCGAACCGGCAGTTGCCAGAGAAGCCGGACCCGAGAGCGGCAGCAGCACACGCTCAACGCCACAGATAGCCGTCGTCGGCCCCTTGGCAATGACCACCAGATTGTCGGAGCCTGCAGCCCAGACAACCTTCTGCGCGGCCGCAATCGCGGTACCAAGGTCGTTCACCTCGTCGCCGGCAACCAGACGCGAAAGCTCACGATAGTGCGGCGTCATAACCAACGGCTGCTCGCGACGATACATCTCGGGATTACTATCAATACCGTCAATGGCAATCTTAGCAAGGCAGTTGAGTGCATCGGCGTCCAAGATAAGCGGCACATCAAGCTCGAGCAAGCCCGAAACCACCTGCATAGCGCCGGCAGATGTCGTCATACCGGGACCGCACAGTACACAGCTGTACTTCTTTGCAATCTCGCACACCGTCATGCGCGCAGCGGCGCCAAAGGAGCCGCGGGAATCAGACGGAATAGCAAAGACGGGAATCGAAGGAAGTGCCATGCGAATAAGATTGGCGCAGGCGTCAGGAGCCGCGACTGCCACGTAACCAGCACCCGCGCGAGCTGCAGACTTGGCCGCCATAATGGCAGCACCAGGATATTGCGCAGATCCGGCGACAATAAGCACAGAGCCACGGGAATACTTATCGATATTCGTAGGTAGTGGAGCAAAGTAATCAACTAAGTCACCGGGCTCGACAATCTCGGCGGCGTGGTCGACATCATCGATGACCTCGTCAAGACGGTCGTAAAGATTGCCGCAGATCAAATCACCAGCATACTCAGGGCCATCAGCGCTATACAGACCAATCTTGGGCGCAATCATCGTCACCGTATGCTCGGCACGAATGCAGTCGTCATCAACAACGCCCGTCTCGGCATTCAGGCCCGAGGGGACATCAATGGATACGACACAATCGGCGCATTCATTGACCGTAGGAATCCAGATGGAGAACGGCGCACGCAGATTCCCGTGGAAACCGGTACCAAAAATGGCATCGACAACAACATCGGCCTTATCGATCAAAACCTCGAGTTCGTCACGCGAGGGGCCGACGCAAACGTGCACATCGCGGCCGGCAGTACGACGAGCAACATGACGTGCCAGAGCAGCAGGAATCTCATCCGGCTCAAC
Source organism: uncultured Collinsella sp. (assembly GCA_938023085.1). GTDB lineage: Bacteria > Actinomycetota > Coriobacteriia > Coriobacteriales > Coriobacteriaceae > Collinsella. The sequence goes on along the minus strand of CALHDP010000150.1, from coordinate 936 downwards.
CGGAGAAACGATATCGACGTCCACACCCTTATGGCTCAGAATATCGGCGGCAACCCAACCGTCGCCGCCATTATTACCAAAACCGACCAGAACGAGAACCCGATCGGGATTGAGCTTCAAGACCTCGTTGGCGGCAAACTCACCCGCTAGCTCCATAAGCTCGGCCTTCGAAGTCCCTTCGCGTTCGATGATATCCTCGAGACGAACGACTTCTTCGGTACTCAAAACCGGTTTCATCTATGCTCCTAGCGTATCTTGCGAAGCATCGCCCAGGTGCTCCGTCAATGCTGAATTCTGCAGCTGCTCAAGCTCATCTAAAACAGAGCGAGCCTCTTTAAATGTCTGCGCTACGCGTTTCTTGGTACTCACCTTTTCCTCTTTTGGCTTAGGCCGAGCATCTGCGGTAATCGCGATGGCATTCGCAACGGCTAAGTCTCCTGTAAGCGTAATGGAAAGAGCGACCTCAACAACACCCAGCTCTTGAGCGATCTCGAGAGCACGGCCCGAAAGCAGCGCCTTCGGTTTGCCGAGTTTATCACGCGTAACCGAAACATCCTTGCGACCAACGCCTTGACTAAAACCCGTGCCGAGAGCTTTAAGTACCGCCTCGCGCGAAGCAAAGCGGCTGGCATAGTGAGCAGCGGGACGCGATGATGCATCACAATACGCACGCTCTTCTTCGGTAAACACACGCCGAGCAAACGACGGCGTCTTTTCAAGAATTGATTTCATACGGGAAATCTCGACGATATCAACGCCGATACCAGCTTCAGCCATGTTCACCTCCATATCGCACAGACTAAGTTATTGTAGCCCGTTCACAGAAGATGCGACAAACGAGGGTTATAAAACACAGCTACTATGTGAGACAAAAGCCCGTAAACGCAAAAAAGGGGGAGGCCGCGAGGCCTCCCCCTTCTCAGTTCAAGCGTACGG
>CALHDP010000149.1 GCA_938023085.1 uncultured Collinsella sp. | reverse complement strand
AACCTCATAAGCATCCATAAAGGACGTTAAAATTTCTGCACCAGCTACGATGATATCGGCACGTCCTGCAGGTAAACCTTTTACTTGTAATCGCTCATCGCGACTCATGTAACGTAAGTTTAGAATGATGCCCTCTACTGTTTCACGACTTAATTTATGACCTTGTACCTTTGAACCATCATAGTTTTCAAGGCCTAAATCAATGGCCGCTAGCGTCGTTAGCGTACCACCGATACCAATGAATTCACCAAATTCACCTTGAATCATCATGGGATCCCAAAGGAATCGAGTTTCTTCCCATACTCGTTGAGGACCTTCATCAGACATAGATTGAAGGCGTACAGCCCCTACAGGATAAGATCGGCTCCAGTAAACGCCGTCCTTATTGCCTAATGCTAGCTCTGTACTACCGCCACCGATATCGATAGTTGTATAGTGACGACCATCATTCAACTGATCTCCTAAGGCACCATTAAAGCCATAAATAGCCTCTTCATCGCCCGTGAGAATACGCCATTCCATCGGACAATGTTCGCTAATGTGCTCCATAAATTCAAGGCCATTAGATGCTTCACGAACAGCGCTCGTTGCAAAACCAAAGCAGTATTCCACCCCATATTGGTCTGCTAGTTTTTTTATTTCTGTAAAAGCTTGATAGGACGCTTCCATCGATTCAGTGCGCAATGTACCATCTGAATTACGTTGGCCTAAACGAGTAGTCCACAACTGTTTCGGCTCATAGTGCCATATATTATTTTCATAAGTAGCCAATAATAAGCGTACTGAATTTGATCCAATATCAATAATAGCTAACTTCATAATTGCTCCTTACATAATTAGTCTGCCTCTAACACTATTATACTGTTAAGACCTATACATAAGTAAAGAGATGGCTCAATGCCATCTCTCACTATTAATCTCGACGACCGCCTCGGCCTCCGCGTTTACCTTCTGTATTGCGTTTTAAATCGTGTAAGCGTTCATTGCTATCGCGCAAGAATGATTTCATCTTTGCTTCAAAAGCCTCTGTGCTTTGTTTAGATTGAACACGACGAGGACGTCGCTCTTCACTTGTTGTCTCTTTAGGTTG
>CALHDP010000148.1 GCA_938023085.1 uncultured Collinsella sp. | reverse complement strand
GGGCGTCCTCTCAAGAACCGCCGCAATATCGTGCTTACGCGCGATATGGGCTTTACCCGCGAGGGCGTCGACGTGGTGCATAGCGTTGACGAAGCGCTCGCTGCGGTTGCCGATGAGCTCGTTGCCTGGGTGATCGGTGGCGGCGATGTCTATCGGCAGTTTTTGCCGTACTGCGTGGAGGCCGAGGTCACTCATGACCACTGCGTCCATCCTGTGGACACGTACTTTCCCGATTTGGAAGCCGATCCTGCGTGGGAGATTGCGCAGCGCAGCGGGGTCGCGACGATTGCCGCCGGTGAGGGTGACGAGGGCGTCGATTATGAGTTCGTGACGTATCGTCGCGTCGAGGCGTAAATCGCCTGGCGTGAACGGTATCATCGGGTTGATTGAATGCATGGGGCGGCGCTTGGCGTCGCCTCGTTTGGTATAGATGCGCTGCAAAGAAGGGTGCGGGTTGGCTGCTATGACTGATGCCGTTGAGGTTCTGCGAATTGATTCGCTCGAGGACGAGCGGCTCGATTCCTACGTGCGATTGACCGAGCGCGAGCTGCGCTGCGTGCTGGAGCCGCAAAAGGGCATCTTTATCGCCGAGAGCGCCAAGGTTATCGAGCGCGCGGTGCGTGCCGGATACGAGCCGGTGAGCTTTCTTTTGGGTGAACGCTGGCTCGACCAGATGATGCTGCTGTTCGAGCGCCTGGCTGTGCGCGAGGGAGCGGGTCCGGTTCCCGTGTTCGTGGCTTCCATGGAGCTCATGGAGCAGTTGACGGGCTTTAACGTGACGCGCGGTGCGCTCGCGGCGTTCCGTCGCCCGCGTCAGATTCCGGTTGATGAGTTCTTGGGCGGCGTCGTCGAGGCGGCGGGGGATCGTCCGGTGCGCGTGTGCGTGCTTGAGGGTATTGTCGATCACACCAATGTTGGCGCGATTTTCCGCTCGGCTGCCGCATTGAACGTTGACGGCATTCTGGTGAGCCCGACGTGCTGCGATCCGCTGTATCGTCGCTCGGCTCGTGTGAGCATGGGCACCGTGTTTCAGGTGCCGTGGACGCGCATTGGCAGCGAGGCTCGTGTGTGGCCGCATGATGGCTTGGCCGCGCTTCATGATGCCGGCTTTTCGTGTGCCGCTATGGCGTTGACGGACGATTCCGTTTCGCTGGACGATCCTGTGCTGCAGAAGATTGATCGCTTGGCGATTTTTATGGGCACCGAGGGTGCCGGCTTGGGCTTTAAAACTATTGCCGGCTGTGACCGCGCCGTGCGCATTCCGATGGCGAACGGGGTCGATTCGCTCAACGTGGCCGCGGCGAGCGCCGTCGCCTTTTGGCAGCTGTGCCCGCACGTGAGCAATGAGTATCACTACCAGCCGGGTTTGTACCACTAGGCAGTTATTCCGCACGCGCTCTTATTCGGGGTGTTTCGGTCGCCGCCAGTCGGTGCTAAGCTGGTATTGGCTTTGGTTTTAAATTGCTGTTTTGTTGTTTGACGTATGCGTGTGGGGAGGGCGTGTGGCTAAGAAATCTACGGCTATCGATGTAACGCAGGGTGTCATTTGGCAGCAGCTGCTTTCGCTGTGCGTTCCCATCTTCTTTAGTTCGTTTTTTCAGCAGGCCTACACGCTTATCGGTACGTATATCGTCGGTCAGTTTGGCGGCAAGCTCGCACTGGGTGGCATTCAGGCCACGATGGTGCTTACGGAGCTCTGCATTGGTTTTTGCGTCGGCGTCGGTGCTGGCTGTGCCGTTATTACCGGTCAGTATTTTGGCCAGCACGATGATGAGCGACTGAGTCGTTCGGTCCATACGGCCATGACGCTTGCGCTGGTGGGCGGTATCGTTTTCTCGATTCTTGGCATAGTGTTCGTTGAGCCCATGCTGGTACTCATGAACACACCTCATGAATTATTGGCCGAGGGCGTGGCCTATGCTCGCTGTTATTTTGCCGCGATGGTTGCGGCACTGCTGCTTAATATGGGAACCGCACTGCTGCGTGCCGTGGGCGACACACGCGGGCCCGCCGTGATCATTGCCTCTGGCTGCCTGGTTAACGTGGTGCTGGATATCATCTTTGTCGCTGTGTTGCATATGGAGGCGCTGGGCTGCGGCATCGCAGTGGCGCTGACCATTTGCTCCAATGCAACGATGATCGTGTTTCGCATGATGCGCGCTCCGGGTGCATGGCGTCTTTCGCTGTCTAAGCTCGGCATCGATCGCGGTATTTGCAAGAGTATGATCTCGTGTGGTCTGCCACTCGGTTTTCAATCGGCTGCCTATTCGATCTCGAACGTGTTGATCCAGGTGTCGGTTAATTCGTTTGGCGCCGATGTCACGACTGCTTGGGGTCTATCTGGGCGCCTGGATGGCATTATCTGGATGGTGACCGAGGCGCTCGGCGTATCGATCACTACGTTCTCGGCGCAGAACTTTGGCGCGCGCAATTACGAGCGCATGCGCAAGGGCTACCATACGTCGCTCGTGCTGTCGTTTATGCTCATTGGTGGCCTGTCTGCCGTGCTGCTGGTGTTCTCGGGTCCGCTGTCGCGTCTGTTTGTCGACGATGCTTCGATTTCGGCGTACACCACGACGATTCTTCATTTCATCGCGCCGTTCTACGCGATCTTCTCGATTATCGAGAACGCGTCGGGCTCCATTCGCGGCGCCGGCGTGAGTCTGCAGCCTATGATGCTCACCATCTTTGGCACCGTTGTCTTGAGGGTGATCTGGGTGTTTGCGATTATGCCCTTCGATCCGTCGCTCGAGCATCTACTACTGGTCTACCCCGTAACCTGGCTCATCACGGCCACGATGTTCACCATCTACCACCACAGCGGCAACTGGCTAGGCCGCGCCACCGCCTAATGATCCCTTGGGGTGGAGGAAAACGGATCATTGCTCTCCGTCGTGATGTCGACGATCCGTTTCTCTTCGTCCCCTTCGGATCAATTAGTATTCGATGCCTTGGCGGGCTAGGAGGCCTTCGTCGAAGTAGTGTTTGACGGGGCGCATTTCGGTGACCAGGTCGGCGAGGTTCGCGAGGGGCAGCAAGCCCCGGCCGGTGAGCACGAGCTCCGTGGTGGCGGGCTTTATCGCGATCAGCGCTTCGACATCCTCGCGCGTCACGAAGCAGCCGTCGTCTTGCCCTTGCCGTCGCCTGTATAGATTTGAACCTTGCCGACTTACAGTGATGCCATCTCTGTCCTTTCGTGCCCGGCGTCGGTTTATCGTCGCTCGGGTTGGGTATTCTAGAAACCATTATCAACCCCAGTAGATGGAGTTCAAGCAGATGGAGATGGATGACAACAAGCGTAGACGGAATATGATCCTCTACGTGCTCATCGCCTTCGTCGTCTACCTCGTGCTCTCGACCGTTCTGTTCCCCAACATCGGTCACACGCAGCAGATTACGAAGACCGATTACTCGACGTTTGTCAAGGCGCTCGATAAGAAGAGTGTCGACAAGGTCGAGTACAACACGGACGATTACTCGATTTATTACACCAAGAAGGGCGAGGACGAGAACATCGCCTATAAGACGACCGGTGTGCCGAACGATGCGGGCTTTACCGATCGCGTGCTTGAGTCTGGCGCTTCGCTGGAGTCGGTCGTTCCCGATAAAAACTCGGGTTTGATGACCTACTACCTGCTTACGCTCATCCTTCCCATGGCGATTTTCTTCCTGATCGGCTGGTGGCTCAACCGCCGCATGAAGAAGGCCATGGGTGATGACGGCCCGTCGATGAACTTTGGCGGCGGCGGTTTTGGCGGCGGCGGACTGGGTAAGTCCGGCGCGCGCGTGATCGCCTCCAAGGACGTGGGCGTGACCTTTAAGGACGTCGCCGGCCAGGAAGAGGCCAAGGAGTCTCTCAAGGAGGTCGTCGACTTTCTGGAGAAGCCGCAGCGCTACGAGGAGATCGGCGCCAAGCTGCCGCGCGGTGCTCTCCTTGTTGGCCCTCCGGGTACCGGTAAGACCCTGCTTGCCAAGGCTGTTGCCGGCGAGGCCGGTGTTCCGTTCTTTAGTATTTCGGGCTCTGAGTTCGTTGAGATGTTTGTTGGTCGCGGCGCTGCAAAGGTTCGTGACCTGTTTAAGCAGGCCAAGGAAAAGGCCCCGTGTATCGTCTTTATCGATGAGATCGATACCATCGGTAAGAAGCGTGATGGCGGCGGCTTTAGCGGCAACGACGAGCGCGAGCAGACGCTCAATCAGTTGCTGACCGAGATGGATGGCTTCGATAACCACAAGGGTATCGTTGTCCTTGCCGCAACCAACCGCCCTGACAGTCTCGATCCCGCTCTACTGCGCCCCGGTCGTTTTGACCGCCGCATCCCCGTCGAGTTGCCCGATCTGACCGGCCGTAAGAACATCCTCGAGCTCCACGCCAAGAGTGTGAAGACCGAGCCGCCGATCGATCTGACCGCGATTGCCCGCGCCACGCCCGGTGCCTCGGGCGCCGACCTTGCCAATATCATCAACGAGGGCGCCCTGCGCGCCGTTCGCGAGGGTCGCAAGCGTGCAACCCAGGACGACTTCGAGGAGTCGGTTGAGGTCGTCATTGCCGGCCAACAGCGTAAGTCCACGGTGCTTTCCGACCACGAGAAGCAGGTCGTTTCCTACCATGAGATCGGCCATGCCATTGTTGCCGCTCGCCAGAAGGGCTCTGCGCCGGTCACGAAGATCACCATCGTGCCACGCACGAGCGGTGCTCTGGGCTACACCATGCAGGTCGAGGAGGATGAGCGCTTCCTGACCACGCGCCAGGAGGTCCTGGACAAGCTCGCCGTCTATTGCGGTGGCCGTGCAGCCGAGGAGCTCATCTTTGGTGAGATGACGACCGGCGCCGCCAACGATATCGAGCAGGCCACCAAGCTCGCCCGTAACATGGTGACGCGCTTTGGTATGTCCGATGAGTTTGGCATGATGGCACTCGGTACCGTTCAGAATGCGTACCTTAACCAGGACACGTCGCTCACCTGCGCCCCCGGTACGGCCGAGCGCGTGGACGCGATTGTCGCCAAGCTGATCGAGGATGCGCACGACCGCGCTCTGCAGATCCTCAAGGAGAACAAGTTTAAGCTCCATGAGCTGGCTCGTTATCTGTACAAGAAGGAGACCATTACGGGTGAGGAGTTCATGAACCTCCTCACGCGCGAGAATCCGCTGATGCCCACGCAGCAGTAAAGCCGCGGCCGAGCCAGTAAACGCCGACGCCCCATTTGAGCAGCTTACTCAAATGGGGCGTTTTGCTTGAGAGGGATGGAAATGAAGATCGTGGTGAGTGCCTGTTTGATGGGCGAGAGCTGCAAGTATAATGGGCTCGACAACTATCATCGCGAGTTGGTCGAGGCCTGCGAGCGTACAGGGACCGAGGTCCTCTTGGTGTGCCCTGAGGTCTTTGGCGGCCTGCCTACGCCGCGCAAGCCGTCCGAGATTGTGAACGGCGAGGTCTGTACCTGCGAGGGCGTGTCCGTTGACCTGGAATTTCGCCTAGGCGCCCAACGTGCGCTCGACATGTGCGAGCAGGCGGGTGGGCCGGAAGAGATCGCCGCGTGCATCCTGCAGGACCGTAGTCCCTCGTGCGGCGCAGGTCGCATCTACGATGGCACCTTTAGCAGTAAGCTCACGGCGGGAAACGGCGTTTTCGTCGATCTGTTGCTGCGTCACGGCTACCGCGTCATTCCGGCTAGCGAGTTCGACCCCAACATGCTGAAATAGCAAATGAAAGGGGCGGCCATCGAGTAGATGGTCGCCCCTTATGCTGGTAAGCTAAACTATTTTCACATTTGTCCAATGGTGTTTACCCATATAAAACCTGCCAAAATAAACCTGTCCCTTTTTGTCAGGTTAGGCGAGGAGGGTGTGGCCGTAGGCGTTGGCGGCCTTGATGGCGGCGGCGAATTTTTCGTCCGTGAAGGGCTCGGGGTTTCCCTGCTTCCACTCGTTGGTGGCGTGCGCGTATTCGCACAGGGCCGGGATATCTGCCTCGGTAAGGCCGACCTGCTCAAGCGTCACGGGCAGGCCCATCTGCTTGTTAAAGGCGGCGTAGCGCTCAAGGTTCTCGGTATCGCCCGTATAGGCAAACAGCACCAGCACGCCCAGGCTCACGACCTCGCCGTGTAGGTAGGAGCCCTTGCGCGGAATGCTGCAGGTGGCGTTGTAGAACGCGTGCGCCACGCTCGAGTTGTAGTAGTAATCGTTCTGGTTGGTCAGGTTCGAGACATAGCCCGTGTTGACAACGATGTCGAGCGCGATCTGCTTGACGGCCTCGCTCGACAGATTCTGGCGCACATCCTCAAGACCCTGCACACCATAGGTAAACAGCGGCTCGGAGCAGGTGTGGGCGAGTGCCAGGCCAAGACCGGCGGTGTGCTCCAGGTTGCCGGCGCTCGTGGCGTATTCGACCTCGGGCTGCTTAGACAGGGCATCGCCCACGCCGGCCCAGAAGTACTCTGCCGGTGCCTCGGCGATGATCTTGGGGTTGATGAAGATGTGCGCCGGTCGGTTGGGGTACGAATATCCCTCGAGCGAGCCGTCGTCGTTGTACACGACGGCAATGGCGGTCGCGGCGGAGCAGTTGGAACAGATCGTCGGGACAGTGAAGACGATCTTCTTGAGCTCGATGGCCGCCGTCTTGACGGTGTCGAGCGCCTTGCCGCCGCCGCAGGCGATAAGAACATCAGCCTCCTGGCAGGCAGGGGAGTTCACGACCTTGGCGATATTGGCACGCGTACTGTTGGTGCCATAGACGCGCGTCTCCAGGACCTCGACATCGGTACCTTCAAGTGCCGCCTCGATTCCCGGCAGCGCCGCAGCCAGGGCTCGCTTGCCGCCAATGATGGCGACTTTCTTCGCTCCGTACTCCGCCAGTGCGGTGGGCAGCTCGTCAAAGCAATCCTCGCCAACGGTGTAGTCGCTCATTCCAATCGTGCGCATAGCAACCTTCTTTCGTTCGATAAAGTGCTTTCAGGTATTTTGCTCCAAGAGAAGGTCCACAGCCGCGAGAAATTTCGAACGTATAAAACCAGTGTTGAGGGTTTTTCGTCGGCGTGGAACGTGCTAGCATACTCCGCATAAGCGTTGATGGGGACGAGTAGTCGGCCGTCCGCATGCCACAGAGAGCGGGGAGCGCTGAGAACCCGTGCATGCGACCGATGAATATCACCCCGGAGCTGCGGTCCCAACGGACGTGCCGCGCAGGCACGTCTTAGTAGACATCGCCGAGATGGTCGTCGATACAGGCCAGCCGAGTAACGGATGCGAGCGCGCGATTACGCGGGCGAGGGCATCTAAGCTGGGTGGTTAAGCGAAGAGCTTTTGCGGGCAGGCTGCCCGTTTTGTGGCGCTTCGTCCCAGCTTGCAGGGACGGGCGCCTTTTTGGTGTCCAACGGGCGTGCGCGCCCACGACATGAAAGGGGTACCGTGGCAAACGAGTACAAGCAGACGATGAATCTGCCCAAGACCGGTTTTCCCATGCGTGCCGGTCTTTCCAAGTCCGAGCCCAAGCGACTCAAGGACTGGCAGGACAACAAGGTCTACGAGCAGGTTCTGAAGAAGAACGAGGGTCACAAGAAGTTCGTGCTGCACGACGGTCCTCCGTACGCCAACGGTCCGATCCACATCGGCCATGCCATGAACAAGATCTCCAAGGACATGATCAACCGCTACTGGATGATGCAGGGCTATGAGGTTCCCTATGTCCCCGGTTGGGACTGCCATGGTCAGCCGATCGAGCATAAGGTCGAGGAGAAGCTCGGCACCGAGAAGTTCAACCAGACCCCCACGGCCAAGATCCGTGAGCTCTGCAACGAGTTCGCTGTCGAGAACATCGAGCTTCAGAAGGCCGGCTTCCGCCGTCTGGGCGTGCTCGGCGACTGGGACAACCCCTATCTGACGCTCTATCACCAGCACGATGCCGCCGACATCGAGGTCTTCAAGGCCATGTTCGATAAGGGCATGATTTATCGCGGCCACAAGCCCGTCCACTGGTGTAAGCACTGCCACACCGCACTCGCCGAGGCCGAGATTGAGTACTCTGACGAGACGAGCCCCTCCATTTTCGTGCGCTTCGAGATGACTTCCAAGCCCGCCGGCCTCGAGAACTTCGACGGCCCGGTCGACTTTATCATTTGGACGACCACGCCGTGGACCATCCCCTCCGACCAGGCCGTTTCCCTTAAGCCCGGCGCCGCCTATGTCGCCGTTGAGCACGAAGGTCGTGCCGAGGTCATGCTCGAGGACCTGGCTCCCAAGTGCTGCGAGGAGTTTGGCTGGGAGTACACCCCGGTAATGGTCGACGGCAAGCCCTACGTGGTTCCCGCCGAGACCTTCCACCACATCCACTACAAGCAGCCGATCTTTGACGGTGTTGAGGGCGTGGCGCTGCTGGCCGATTACGTCGGTGTCGATGACGGTACCGGTATCGTCCACAACTCGCCCGGCCACGGCGTCGACGACTACTTCGCCTGCCTCAAGGAGGGTATCACCGACATCTGCATGCCGGTCGATGACGACGGCAAGTTCTACACCGGCGAGGAATTTGGCACCGGTGGCCCCTTCAGCGGCATGGATACCGATGAGGCCAACCCGCACATCATTGAGTTCCTGCGCGAGCGCGGCACCCTGGTTCTCGAGAAGAAGATCACGCACAGCTATCCGCACTGCTGGCGCTGCAAGCACCCGGTGCTCTTCCGTGCTACCGACCAGTGGTTCGTCTCGATGGACAAGACGGGTCTGCGCGAGCAGGCTGGCAAGGAGGTCCGCGAGAACGTCAAGTGGTATCCGGCCCATGCCGCCAACCGCATCGGCGCCATGGTCGAGCAGCGTCCCGACTGGTGCATCAGCCGCCAGCGCAACTGGGGCGTGCCTATCCCCAGCTACACCTGCGCCGACTGCGGCGAGAAGGTCATGAACGACGCCACGCTCGACGCCGTCATCAAGCTCTTCCACGAGAAGGGCTCTGACGCCTGGTTCACCGACGCTCCCGAGAGCTACCTGGGCGATGCCTGCGTCTGCCCCAAGTGCGGCGGCCATCACCTCAAGGCCGATAAGGACATCCTCGACGTGTGGTGGGATTCCGGCGTCTCTTGGAAGGCCGTCTGCGAGTACCGTCCCGAGCTGGAGTATCCGGCGGATGTGTACCTCGAGGGCTCCGACCAGCACCGCGGTTGGTTCCAGAGCTCGCTGCTCACCTCGGTGGGCGCCAACGGCCACGCTCCGTATAAGGCGGTCGTCTCGCAGGGCTTCACGCTCGACGGCCAGGGCCGCAAGATGTCCAAGTCGCTCGGTAACGTCATCGACCCCAACAAGGTCTGTGACGAGATGGGTGCCGACATCATCCGTCTGTGGGTTGCATCTGTCGATACCAGCTCCGACGTTTCCATCGACCACGAGATCCTCGCTCGTACGTCCGATGCCTACCGTCGTTTCCGCAACACGCTGCGCTTCCTGCTCTCCGAGCTCGAGGGCCAGTTTGAGCCCGAGACCGACGGCGTCGCCTTTGCCGACCTGTTGCCGCTCGACAAGCTCATGGTTGCCCGTCTGACCCAGGTCCAGGCCGAGGTCGACGACGCTTACTCTTGCTACGAGTTCCCGCGCGCTTACCGTGCGCTCTACGACTTCGTGGTTACCGAGCTCTCCAACGTGTATCTCGACGCCCTGAAGGACCGTCTGTACTGTGAGAAGCCCGGCTCGCTCGAGCGCCGCAGCGCCCAGACCGTGCTGGCCGAGCTCTTCTCGATGCTCATGCGCGACCTTCAGCCGATCCTGTCCTACACGGTTGACGAGGCCATGGCCTATGCGCCCGCCGGCTGCGTCGATCACCAGAAGTACGCCGCGCTGCTCGATTGGTACAAGTCGCCCATCACGTTCGACGAGGCCAATGAGTTTGAGGGCGTGCTCGAGGCTTCACTCGAGCTCCGTAGCGCCGTGACCAAGGCCCTTGAGGATGCCCGCTCCGCCGGTACCTTCACCAAGAGCCAGCAGGTCCGCGTCAAGGCGGTCGTTCCCGCCGAGATGTACGCTCTGCTGACCGGTGATAAGGCCGTCGACCTGGCCGAGTTCTACATCGTTTCCGATGTTGAGCTGACCCAGGGCGAGGAACTCTCCGTTGCCATCGAGGCGGCCGAGGGCGAGTGCTGCGACCGTTGCTGGAACTACCGCACCACCGTCGGCGAGTACAACGGCCACGCACATATCTGTAAGCGCTGCGCTGACGCGCTGTAGGTTACGGCGTTCGTAGAACGCCGTAACCTACCGACGCTGCAAACGCCCCTAAGCGGCAATCTGACGTTCAATCGTCGGTCGCGTACGAAAGTACGCTTCCCTCCTCTTTCACGTCACCTTGCTCGCTTAGGGACGTTTTCGCTGTTGGTGACGGCAACGCGGCTTTTCCATTGTTGGAACTAGAGCCTTCTCTTTCGACCTGTGCTCTTAGTCGAAAGCTATTTAGCGACATTCCGTTATTCGGAATGTCGCTTTTGTTTTGTGCTGGTTATTTCGCTTGCGTTGGTGGATATGTCGTGCGCTCTGCGTATGGCAATATAAGATGGTTAATTGCGTTCAACGGAATTCGATTGTTCTGAGGGCAGGGGATTGATTTGGGTCGTGCTGGGGATATGACGCCGCCTTTGCGTTGGCGGTTGGGTGTTGCTGGTGGGGTGGCGCTGGTTGTGCTGCTTGTTGACCAGTTGACCAAGCTTGCGGTTCGTGCCGTGGGCGATGCACTGCATGTGACCGTCATACCCGGCGTGATCGACTTCCTGTTTGTCCGCAATATCGGCGCTGCCTTTAGCATGGGCGAGGGGCATGGCATCGCATTTGCCGTGCTGGCGCTGGCGGTCATTGTCGCTATTGCCGTGTACCTCGTTCGTGCACCCCAGCTCGCCCATCTTGAGGTTGTGGGCATGGCGATGGTTGCGGGCGGTGCTATCGGCAACGCTATCGATCGTTTGGCCTTTGGCTTCGTGACCGATTTTATTGCCACCACCTTCATCGACTTTCCCGTCTTCAATGTGGCCGATATCGGCATTACGGTCGGTGTTGTGCTGGCGCTTATCGGTTACATGTTCTTGAGTCCCGCCGCTCGCGAGGTCGATGCGACTGCTGAGCTCAATGCCCGTGATGAGGCCCGCGCCAAGCGCAAAGCCAAGCAGCGTGGGGAGCGTGCCCGCAAGATTCGCGAAAGGAATGAGCGTTAATGGCCGACATCCATATTCTTGTTGCCGACGATTGCTCTGGCCAGCGTCTCGACGCCTTTCTGGGTGCCAACGACGGCTGCCCCACGCGCTCTGCCTGCGCGCATCTGATCGAGGGAGGCGCCGTTGCCGTCAACGGTGAGATTTGTCTCTCTAAAAAGTACGCCGTACGCGCCGGCGATCGCATCTCGGTCGACTTGCCCGAGCCGCACGACCCGACCGATGTGATTCCCGAGGCCATTCCCCTCGATATCCGCTACGAGGACGACTACCTTATCGTGCTCTCCAAGCAGCGGGGCCTGGTGTGCCATCCCGCCCATGGCCACGAGAGCGGCACCCTTGCGAACGCTCTGGTCTACCACTGTGGCATCGACCATCTTGGTACCGTGCAGGGTGAGGACCGCCCTGGGATCGTGCATCGTTTGGATCGCGATACCTCGGGTCTCATGCTTGCGGCAAAGGACGACGACACGCAGCGCGCGCTTCAAAATCTCATTCGCACGCGTACGCTCGACCGCCGCTATATCACGCTTGTCCACGGGCACATCGCCATGGACGAGGGCACCATCAATACCGGTATCGCCCGTTCTACGCGCGACCGCGTCAAGATGGCGGTTTCGGACGACCCCTTTTCCCGTCAGGCCATTACGACCTTTAAAGTCCTCGAGCGCTTTGATTCCACGCGCTTTGACGATGGTTATACGCTCGTTGAGTGCCATCTGTTTACCGGTCGCACGCACCAGATTCGCGTGCATATGCGTCATATCAACCACGCCTGCGTGGGCGATCCACTCTACGGCAAGTGCGATGCGCGCGCCGACCAGGGCCTGACCAGGCAGTTCCTTCATTCCTGGCGCGTGGCGTTCGACCATCCCGTGACGGGGGAGCGCATTGAGTGCCGCGACGAGTTGCCGTGGGATCTCGCTGCGGTTCTCGACGATCTGGCTCCGCGCTCGCTCGGTCGCACGGCCGTTGGAGATGAAATCGTTCCGCAGCTCGGTCTTCTCGAAGCCTAGCCAGTATTAGGTGGTTTCTTGAACTCGGTAAGCCTGCGGTAAGATATACGGTTGTTTACGTAACGCGTTGCTGGGAGCCTGCATGCTCGCCTTTTTACAAACCAACACACCCATCGTGATCTTCAACCAGATTGTCGTCACGCTGCTCACGGTCTGTTTTCTGTACCAGGTGGTCTTCTTTGTCATTGGCGCTCTTCGTGGTGAGGTCGCGCCCCCTAAGGCCAAAAAGCTCCATCGTTATGCCTTCTTTATCGCGGCGCATAACGAGGAGGCCGTGATCGCCAACCTTGTTCGCTCCATCAAGGATCAGGATTATCCGTCCGAGCTTATCGAGGTCTTCGTGGTCGCCGATGCCTGCACCGACAACACGGCGCAGCTCGCGCGCGAGGCCGGTGCCATTGTTTACGAGCGCAATGACCTGGCCCGCAAGGGCAAGAGCTGGGTCATGGACTTTGGCTTCGACCGCATTCTCAACGAGTATCCCGACACGTTTGAGGGCTACTTTATCTTCGATGCCGATAACGTTATCTCCCGCGATTACGTATCCAAGATGAACGATGCTTTTGACCAGGGCTTTCATGTGGTCACGAGCTATCGTAACTCCAAGAACTTCGGCAGCTCGTGGATCTCGGCGGCTAATGCTACGTGGTATCTGCGCGAGGCGCGCTTTCTCAACAACGCGCGCAACATCTGCAAGACGTCTTGCGCCGTCTCAGGTTCGGGCTACCTCATCTCCGCCAGTGTTATCGAGGGCATGCACGGTTGGCAGTTCCACACGCTGACTGAGGACATTCAGTTCACCACGTTCTGCGCCATCCACGGCATTCGCATTGGCTATGCACCGGCGGAGTTCTTTGACGAACAGCCCGTGACGTTTAAGGCGTCCTGGAAACAGCGCATGCGTTGGACCAAGGGCTTCTACCAGGTGTTCTTTACTTACGGTAAGCACCTGATCAAGTCGACCTTCCGCTACCATCGCTTTGCCGCCTACGACATGTTTATGACGATCGCCCCGGGTATGCTGCTATCGCTGATCTCGATGCTCGCCAATGCCACGTTCTTGATCGTGGGCGGGCTTTCGCACGGCTTCTTGGCCACCGAGGTCGAGATGCAGGCTTGTGCCGCTTCGCTCATTATGACCTTCGCGATGATGTATCAGACTTTCTTTATCCTGGCGCTGCTCACGACCATCTTTGAGTACAAGCATATTCACTGCGCGCAAAAGTGGCGTCTGGTAACCAACCTGTTTACCTTCCCGATCTTTATGTTCAGCTATATCCCTATTACGGTGGCTGCGCTGTTCCTGAAGGTCGACTGGGTGCCCACGCAGCATGCCGTCAACGTTACCCTCGACGAGGTCATGCAAGGCGCCAAATAACCAGCATCAAAACCACCACAAAGGGGGCAGGCACCTTTGCGGTGGTTTTTGCGTTTGAGCTGCTGCCCAGGGAGGTGTTCGATGGTTTATATCCCGTTTTGGCTGTGTGCTATCGCTGGTGCCGTTATCGATGCTCGTGATCGGCGGTTTCCGAATACACTTGCCGGCGCGTGTGCCGTGGCGGCGCTTGCGGGCGTCTGGCTCGACAAGGGCGTTAACACGGCGCTTGACCACGCGGGTCTGGCCGTCATCGTGTATCTTGCTCTCGTGCTAACTGAGTCACTCTGGCGTCGTGCTCGCCACGCCCCTGGCATTGGCATGGGAGATGCCAAGGCGCTCTTTGCCCTTTGCACTTTTGACCCTCTGGGTGGCATCGTTGCGTTTGCTGCCTCGCTCCTTGCCCTTGCCTCCTCCTGCTTCTTCACAAAATCGCGCTCCCTGCCTTTGCTGCCGTTTTTGGTGCCGATATTTGCCATAATCGAGGTTGTGGGTAGTACGCTGTAACCGTTTGCGCGCCCTTTTTAAGGAGCATGCCATGGCAACCAATCAACAGACAGCCGCCATCAAGGCGCGTATGGATCGCATTCCCGCGGCGTTGTCGCCCGAGCTGGTCGAGCGTATTGCCGCCGACCGCGGCTCGGGTGTCGTTAATCCCTATCGATGTGGTGACGACCAGGTCATCCGACGTGTCGATCGGGCCGCAGACGAGGGCACGCTCATGCGTCCGGCATTTATGCGCGATACCGAAAAGATTTTGCATCTGCCCGCATACACCCGTTATGCAGGCAAAACGCAGGTCTTTAGTTTTCGCAGCAACGATGACCTTTCGCGCCGCGGCCTGCACGTGCAGCTTGTCTCGCGCATCGCTCGCGATATTGGACGTGCCCTGGGGCTCAACCGCGATCTGATCGAGGCGATTGGCTTAGGCCACGACTTGGGTCACACGCCCTTCGGTCATGCCGGTGAGCGATTCCTCAACGATATCTATCACGAGCGCACTGGTCGTTATTTTTTCCATAACGTTCAGTCGGTCCGCGTGCTCGACGTGCTGTACGGACGCAATGTGTCGCTCCAGACGCTCGACGGTGTGCTATGCCACAACGGCGAGTATGAGCAACGCGTGTTTGAGCTCTCGGATATGGGCTCCTTTGACCAGTTCGATCAGACGGTTGAAGATTGCATTGCCACGGGTTATAGCGCAATTGAGCACCTGCGCCCCATGACGCTCGAGGGCTGCGTGGTTCGCATCTCGGATATCCTTGCCTACGTGGGACGCGATCGTCAAGACGCCATTGCGGCGGGCCTGCTGTCGCCCGATGCTTTTGATGACGGTCGGGGTGGAGCCTACAACAGCTGGATCCTCACGCATGCATCCATCGATATCGTCGAGCACAGCTATGGCAAGCCACGCATCGAGATGAGCGAGGACCTGTTTGAGGAAATCCGCCGAGCTAAGCGCGAGAATTACGAGAAGATCTATAGCAAGGGCGGTATCGAAGGCGACTCCGAAGCGGAGCTGCGCGAGGCGTTCGAAAAGCTCTACGACCGTTGCCTGCAGGATATAAACGAAGGCGACGAGTCTTCGTATATCTTTAAGCACCATATTTCTCGCATTGAGCAGCAGCTTTCCTACTACGATCGCACCTATGCCTGGCAGGACGATAAAGAACAGACCGTAGTGGATTACATTTCGAGCATGACGGATGGTTATTTCTGCGAGCTGACGAGCAAGTTGTTCCCGGGATTGAAGTTTCCGCACCGTACCTATATTAACGAACGGTAGTTCGTATTTATTCGGTATACTGTAGGTGGAAAACGATTTTGATTGATATGCGGGATGGCTATGGACGACCTTTTTTCTGCTTCGACGCGCGAGCGTTCCTTTCAGAATGCGCCGCTTGCGGTGCGCATGCGCCCCAATTCGCTCGACGAGTACGTGGGCCAGCAAAAGGCCGTCGGTAAGGGCTCGTGGTTGCGTGCCGCGATTGAGCACGACGTGCTGTCGAGTGTGATTCTGTACGGGCCGGCCGGTACGGGCAAGACGACGCTGGCACATATTATCGCCAACCATACTAAGAGCGAGTTTGTCGAGGTCAGCGCCGTGACGGGCACTGTGAAGGACTTGCGCCGCGTGATTGACGAGGCCAAGACGCGCCTTAATACCTACGACCGCCGCACCATTCTATTCATCGATGAGATTCACCGCTTTTCCAAGTCGCAGCAGGATGCTCTGCTGCATGCAGTCGAGAACCGTACCGTCATTATGATTGGTGCCACGACGGAGAACCCGTACTTTGAGGTCAACTCGGCGTTGCTCTCGCGCGGTCGCGTTGTGGAGCTTGAGCACCTCAAGGACGAGGATATCGCCACACTTATCGAGCGTGCGCTCGAGTCGACGCAGGGCCTGAACGGCAAGTTCTCGGCCGATGAGGATACGGTTAAGACCATCTGCGCGCTGGCTGCGGGCGACGCTCGCTCGGCGCTCACGACGCTCGAGCTTGCGAGCGAGATTGCCGTCACGCGTCCCGATACCGAGGGGACGCCAGCGCCGGCGGCGGGGGAGCGCTATCCCATTAACGTGGATGACGTTAAGATTGCCAACCCGCGTCGTGGCTTTTCGTATGACAAAAATGGTGACATGCACTACGACATCATCAGTGCGTTCATCAAGTCTATGCGCGGTAGCGACCCCGATGCCACGATCTATTGGCTTGCGCGCATGATCGACGCGGGGGAGGACCCAAAGTTTATCGCTCGGCGCATTATGATCCAGGCTTCTGAGGACGTTGGCAACGCCGACCCGCAGGCGCTTTTGGTGGCGCATGCCGCGTTTAAGTCTGCCGAGGTCATTGGGTATCCCGAGTGCCGCATTAACCTGGCTCAGGCTGCGCTCTATGTGTGCTTGGCACCTAAATCCAATGCGTGCGAGGCCTCGATCGATGCGGCGTTGGCCGATATCCATTCAAGTGGGCTCCGCGAGGTGCCGAGCTATCTGCGCGATCGTCATCGCCCGGGCAGCGACGAATACGGTGTGTATAAGTATCCGCATGATTATCCCGAAGGCTGGGTCGATCAGCGCTATTTGCCCGAGGGGCTGGAGCGCGGTGCGTTTTGGCAGCCTGCCGGCCGCGGCTGGGAAGAGTGGCGTGTAGAGCAAAGCGAGCGTGACCGTAGCGGCAATGCGCCCAAGTAGGTCGTTGGCACCTCGCGTATTCCCTTTGGGTATCTTTCCCCTTCTTTGGGGTAGTATGAAAAACGTCTGTATTTCGATTCCTTCGGGAGGCTTGTATGAGTCCCATTCAAATCGCCCTGCTGCTGCTCGCCGTTGCCGGCGTGTGGGCTGTTATCGAGCTCGCGCTCACGCTGCGCAAGACCCGCACCGTCGTTGATTCGCTCGACAAGACGGTGAGTGACCTTAACAACACGATCGCCGAGGCTCAGCCCGTGGTGGCAAAGCTCGATGGCGCTGTCGATGAGCTCACCCCCGCGCTGGCGCAGGTTGAGCCGCTCCTCAAGTCGAGCAAGACTGCCGTTGACGCCCTGACGTCCAACCTCGTAGAGGTCGAAGCCGTGGTTCGCGACATCTCTGAGGTCACCGGCAGCATGGCCGAGGCCAGCAATGCCGTGTCGAGTGTGACCGACTCCGCCGCCGGTGCCGTGCAGAAGCTCTTTAACAAGGTGAAGGCTCCCGCGGCCGACGCCGAGCGCAAGCTTTCCGCTGCCGAAGATGCCGAGCAGCCGACCGAGCGTGTCCTGATTGGCGAAGCCGGGGACGATGTCGCTGCTGGTGACAATGATGCACAGAAGCCTGCTGCTAAAGCAGCCCAGTATTACACCTACACGCCCGCCGAGACCTCCGAGGAGTCCTGCGATGAGTAGCGAAGCAACTTGCCCCATTACGCTGACCGTTGCCGGCGACCCGCGTCTGGCGCGCCTTGTGCGCATGACGGCGGCAAATGTCGGTGCGCTGTGCTCCATGTCCGTCGATCGCATCGAGGACATCCGCATGGCTGCCGAGGAGGCCTTCATTTTTGGCTGCACGGCTGTTGATTCCGACGATATCTCGATCAAATTCGATGTCGACGAATCGCATGTGGGCATGACCTTTACCTTTGGCGACCAGGCGACTGTCGATGAAGATGACCAGGCTGCCGTGTACGCCGAGCTCATTTTAGCGAGCGTGTGCGATTCCTACGAAAAGACTGCGGCGCCCCTGACGCTTTCCCTCGATCTCAAGGCGGATATCTAATATGACCGAACGTTCCCGGAGCGGTAAGACCGCTTGGGACAAGGAGAAAACCCGCGAGCTGTTTCGTCGCTACAAAGAGACCGGTGATCCGGACGCACGTGAACAGCTCGTCATGTCCCATATGAACCTGGTAAGGTTTCTTGCCAACAAATTTAAGAACCGCGGCGAGCCGCTCGACGACCTGATGCAGGTTGGCTATTTGGGCCTGCTCAAGGCTATCGACCGCTTTGACCCTGAGCGCGGACTCGAGTTCACCACGTTTGCCACGCCTACCATCTTGGGCGAGATAAAGCGTCACTTCCGCGACAAGGGCTGGAGCGTGCGCGTGCCCCGTCGCTTGCAGGAGCTCTCGGCCAAGGTCAACCAGGCTACCGATAAGCTCACCAACGAGCTACAGCGCTCGCCTAAGGTTGAGGAAATCGCTGAGTACTTGGACGTGACGGTCGATGAGGTGCTGGAGGCCATGGAATCGTCTTCGGCATATACCTCGGTGCCCATCGAGGCTCCTGGCGCGTCCGATTCCGACGATGCCCCCTCGATTCTCGACCGCTACGCCGACGACGACAACGAGCTCGACTTTACCGATGACCGCCTAGTGATCGAAGAAGCTATTCGCGATTTCTCGCCGCGCGAGCGCGAGGTTATCGAGCTACGCTTTGTGAAGGGCATGACCCAGATCGAGATCGCCAAGAAGCTGGGCATCTCGCAGGTGCAGGTCTCGCGCCTGCTGCGCCGTACTCTTAAGAAGATTCAGGACAAGATCGATCCCGACGGAGTGATGGTTCGTTCATGAGTGAGCACCCCCAACAAACCGACCGCACGCTTCGCGATACCCGTATTCTGACGCTGCGCATTTGGGGCGTCGTCGGCTGCATTGTCATCGCCGTCGTCATCTTTAACCTTTTAGGCATCCTGGCACCGGTTATTGAGTTTCTC
>CALHDP010000147.1 GCA_938023085.1 uncultured Collinsella sp. | reverse complement strand
GTGACCTTTGTCCAGAAGAAGTGATTTGTAGCGCTTCGCTTCGAGGTAGAAGTCAAATTCGGTTTCGACATTTGCACCGCTCTCGTGAAGCGAACGACACATCTGCATCATTCGATTCATTTGGGCAGCATCGTGCGGATCAGGCTGCTTTGCGTTGGGTACAAACTTCGAAATTTTCCAACCGCGCTTTGGGTCCTCATGAATGAACGTATCGTCAAGGCCGAGTTCCTTGGCCTTTTTAAGTGCGGCTACTTCTCCATTTCTGTTAATAAGCAGTTCGGTTCCGACTCCCGGATGGCGGTAAACGTACTCTCCATCATTGGTTCTAAAGTGGCACGATAGATTCGTAAGGCCTTGTTTAAGGGGATAAACGTCGTGAATCTCTGATTTGGAACAGCCGAGCACTTGCTCGATGTTATCGAAAATGTCGGAGTCAACGTTTTCGATAAAATGCGGATCAAAGGCACGCAGCTCATCAAGAGAATCGAATTCGTTGATCTCGCCCTCAGGATACTTCTTGATCACCATATCGAGCTCCTTGATGTGCTCGATATATAAATCTTCCCAAAGCTTGTCCGTTGTTTCGGGCTTGTTATATTCCGTTTCGAGAATCTGCTTAAACGCAAGCGAGAAGGCTTTATCAAAGTAGACATGTCCGAGCATATACCAAGCATCGGAACCGCCAATCGTAACATTGGTGATTCTGTCCATTGCTCCGGTTTGAATGCACCATTCTTTGGTGGCGCCTTCAGCATATTGAGCAGAATAAAATGCTTTCCAAACGTATGCTTCAAACGGATTGTTTAGAAGGTAATCATCGCTTGAGCAAATATAGGTGTTGCCAAGCCGCTCTTTTACGCACATAAGCGATGCGTGGTTATTTTTGGATGCATATTCGTTGTTGACGACAATCGAAACGCCGAACTTGCTTTCAAGATAGAAGAAATACTCTTTTTTATAGCCAACAACGATGGTGATATTGCTGATGCCCGCGTCTTGCAGCTGCCTAATCTGTCGCTCAATGAGGATCTCACCACGCACTTTTAAAAGGCCTTTGGGCTTTTCATACGAAATGGGAGCAAAGCGGCTCGAAAGCCCCGCAGCCAATATCACTGCGTTTTCAACCTTATAGGGGTGAAGTGCTTCGTAACCGCTGTCGGTTAGGCTGTCCGATTCGAGAAGGCCCTCATTCGTAAGCTCTTTATTTGCTGCGTTTACCGATCCAAGTGAGAGGCCAGTGCGCTCGGCAACTTCTCGCTGGCTGGCATATGGGTTCTTTAGGTATTCGTACAGAACAGTAAAGTTACGCTTGGTCAGTTCCACTGCAGGCCTCCAATTAAGATGTTCATTGCTTAGTGAAAGAATAGAATGATTGAACGTTATGTTCAATTTAATATATTTATCTACATAGACTGAACAGACAGTAACGAAAATCAATCCTGGAATGTGGATTAAAATAAATAAATGAGACATCTGGGAGGGTCGCTTATGTATCGATTCGAAAAGAAGGCCACGCTTGTTTGTGCTGCTGCGTCATTAATCACTGCTTGCTGCTTGCCCCTGAGTGCGAATGTCGCGTTTGCACAGGATTCCGTTGAGGCTCAGAGTATTGAGTCAAAAGCGGATTTTTCTTCTGTGGTTTCCGATGATTTGCAACCTGATAATTCTTCCGTCATAAAAGATGGCTGGCAACGAGACGAGTCGTCTGGAGTTTGGTATTACGGAAAAAACGGTAAACACCAAACTGGCTGGCTGCAAAGCGGGGGCTATTGGTATTGGCTTGATCCAGCCAATGATGGTGCAATGCAGACAGGTTATTTCAATGTGACCGATGCTGGCGGATCGACTGCTTCGTTTTATGCGAATGACGGCAATACCGCAACGCCTTTTGGCGCGCTATATCAGAACTGCTGGCTACGTAACTCAGATGGAAATTGGTTTTATGCCAATGCTGGAGGCGATTTAGCTGCCGGTTGGTTTTATCAAGACGGCACATGGTATTACCTGGATCCTGCCACCCATATAATGCAGGTTGGTTTTGTCGACCTCGGGAGCGGGAAATACTATTTAGATGCCACTGGTGCTATGAAAACCGGCTGGATTCTCGTTGACGGGAATTGGTACTGGGCTTATTTATCGGGTGCCCTTGCTTCGTCATGGCAAACGATAGGTGGAGCTCGCTATTATTTTGACCCACAGACGTTCATCATGTTTAAGGGTCGTCAAAAGATTGATGGAAGAACCTACATTTTTGGTGACTATGGCCTCGCAAATGGATGGTACAAAGACGGAGCAGATTGGTATTACTGCTCTAACGGTATTGCGGCTACTGGCTGGAAACTCGTTAACGGCGCTTGGTATTATCTCGACCCAGCCTCCGATGGTAAGATGTCCGTTGGGTATTTAGACCTTGGCAATGCAGCTTATTATTTAAAGCCTAACGGGGCTATGGCTGTTGGTTGGGCTCAGGTCGAGGACGGCTGGTATTTCGCCTCCCAATCTGGTGCACTTATTTCTGGCTGGTATAAAGAGGGCACGAGCTGGTATTACCTGGACCCTGTTAGCCATCTCATGAAAACGGGCTTATTTGAGGTGGGCGGCAACGATTGTTTTGCAAACCAGAGCGGTAGGCTTGTGGTTTCAAGCTGGGTTACCGTTAATGACGGCGTTCAAAGATACGCTAATGATAATGGATATCTTTGCAAGGATGTGATTCGCGAAAACGGCACTATCCTAAAAACCGCTGGAGCTGATGGTTGGCAGGTTGCGTCCGGCTGGGTTAATGTCGCAAATCTTAGGTTTTACGCTGAGCCCGGAACGGGTGCCATTCATCTTGGATGGCTGCAGATTGACGGCGATTGGTATTGGCTTGATGCCGATTCTGGCGTGATGAAGACCGGATGGGTTTTTACTGGCGGTGCATGGTATTACCTAAACGCTGACGGAAAAATGGCAACTGGTTGGAAATGCCTGAATGGAACATGGTATTACCTTGAGTCCAATGGAAGCATGCATGTTGGCTGGCTTAAAGATTCGGGTAAGTGGTATTGGTTAGACGGCAGCGGCGCTATGGCAACGGGCGCAAGGACCATCGATGGCGTTCGTCGAGTTTTCTGGAGCGATGGACAGTGCGACAAAGTTGGCTGGCAAAATCCATCCCAGTATCCTCAGGTCAGTTCTTGGACTGTTCGGCTGCCTGGCTATTGCACCGGATACTTTACCTATGTGACCCCTTCTCGCATTTCTGTCGAAGCAACGCGGGAAGATTGCGTGAACGCCTTTATCCAGCGCGCCTATGAGTATATTGGTACGCAATATATTGAGCCTTGGTCTACCGCTCCCGGTGGAGCTGTTGATTGCTCTGGTTTTGTCTTGCAGTGCCTTTATGCTACTGGCATGGATATGGGTGTTTACAACCCTTATAACCATCGCTGGGATCCAAGCCAAACCTATAATTCCATGAATTGGTATCGAAGCATTATCTTTATGCCCGTGAGCACGAGCTCGATTCAACGCGGCGATGTGATTTATTACCGCGGTCATATTGCAATTGCACTTGGCGGCGGCTTGATGATTGATTCCTGGCCTCATCAAGGTGTCGGAATTCATCCTATTAGCGCAAGGGGAAATGTAATCGGCGCAGCTCGTCCGTTTATTTAATAGATTCCCTGCAAGACAGTCGGTACCGGTTGGGGGCCTGAAATGAATGCTCGGATTGATCATCGAATTTGCTGGCGAGTAATTGGCTTGATGCTATTTTCCGCCTTGCTCTCAGTTTCCGTTCCCGCATTTTCTTGCACTGCTTATGCCGTGGAAGAGGGGGTGGATAACGGTGCCGTAGAGCGCGACTCGACAGGAGGGCCGGGAGCACTTGTCGGTGGCGGTTGCTCTCAAGACTCCAGTGATTGTGCCGGCAAAACAACGGAAGATTCGAGTCTACAGGTTGTCGAAAGCCAAGACCCGTCGACGACAGAAAAACTATCTGGATGGCAATGGAACGGTTCATCTTGGTATTACTATCTAGACGGCTGCCGTTTGACCGGAATGCAGAATATTGACGACTCGTTGTACTACTTGGACCCCGCTCGTGACGGCGCAATGAGCTGCGGCTGGATTTTTACGGAAAATAAGTGGTATTACGCGGATCCATCAGGCGCTTTGGCAAGTGGCTGGCAGTTTATTGGAGGCCAATGGTACTGGTTTGACTTCCTTAACTGCTGTTCTATGGCTACTGGTCGACGTGTTATTGATGGGCACCCTTATCTTCTTGGAACCTATGGACTGATTAATGGATGGTGCCTTGATAACGGTTTATGGTATTGGGGTAGCAATGGTGAAGTCTTAACCGGCTGGCTTCAAACTGGCAATAACTGGTATTGGCTTGATCCCGCCAATGATGGTGTTATGTCTAGAGGAATCGTTTCTGTCGGTTCATCTCGTTACTATTTATCGGATTCCGGCGCAATGGCTGTTGGTTGGGCGTTTGATGGGACGGACTGGTATTACGCTGACGGTTCCGGCGCACTTGCATCGGGCTGGCGTTTGGTGAATGGCGTTTGGTATTGGCTCGATGTCGCAAATGACAATAGAATGGCTACCGGCTTTTTTGTCATCGGATCCAATCAATATCATTTTTCTTCAACGGGAGCGCTGTCACTCGGCTGGTTTATGAGCGATGGAGACTGGTATTACGCTGAGCCTTCTCATGCGTCGGGCATTGTAAAGACGGGATGGCTGAAGGATAATAGCCAATACTATTATCTCGATCCTGCCGCCGACGGTAAAATGCTGCTAGGTTATTTTTCTGTAAATGGGAAAAGCTATTATGCAAAAGCTTCAGGCGCTGTTGCTAGTCGTGAATGGGTAGATGTCCAGGACTCGGTCCAGGATGAGCCGTCTAAGGCTTTTGCTGGTTCTGATTGCTCATTGTGTGGAGCGTTGCGTAGTGGAAAGCTATTTACAACAAATGGTGATGGCGAATTAGCCGAAGCTCACGGGTTTGTGACGCTTGGAGGGTGCAAGTTCTATGCTGATCCAACCGATAGCTCCCCCTGCGCTGGATGGAAGAACGTTAACGGAAAATGGTACTTCTTTGATGAGACCGCTGGCTATGCACGATCTGGCTGGCTTTACAAGGATGGCTCCTGGTTCTATTTGGACCCATCTACCTACGTTATGAAAACCGGCTGGGTTGCCGTTAACGGATCTTGGTATTACTTGAATTCGTCTGGTTATATGCAAACAGGGTGGCTTAACCTGGGGGGTACCTGGTATTGGCTTGACGCTAGTGGCGCCATGGCTACTGGCTGGCGCGTTGTGGACGGATCCTGGAATTACTTCATGGCCAACGGCGCGTGGGTGTCAGACTATATGGATGCTAAGGCTCAAAGTTATTCAAGCAATACAAATTGGCTAATACTTGTCGATACGTCACGTTGCGTTACGAGTATTTACACTGGATCATGGAATAACTGGTCCTTAAACCGTCGATATGTATGTTCGACGGGAAAAGCTAGCACGCCTACGGTGATAGGGGAGTATCAAGTCTACGGTAAGGGATACTCCTTTGGGCATGGATATACTTGCTATTACTACACGCAGTTCTATGGTGATTACCTATTCCATTCCTCACCCTACTATGTTAATAGCAATCGCGTGATGGATCCTACAATGGGGGTCCCATCCTCTGCCGGATGCGTACGTCTTGAGATCCAGAACGCAAAATGGATTTACGATAATATTCCTTATGGAACAAAAGTCGTTACGTATTGATTATTTGGTTTATGTAACTACTTTCGCTTAATTGGCTTAACCGTTCGAGATCAGGTGGAAATCTTATTATGAGAACGTGGTCCTAGCGTCCGTTTAATGAAGGCAATCCGCCCAAGAATCTGATAGATGAACGACAACGCTTTAATTCGACAGAAAGAGTGAAATGTCGGAAAATCGTTATTTCAGTTTTATGAGTGCGGTTTGCTTAGCATTAATTAATATCGTTCCCCCTTTTAAGTCCCTCGGTTGCCTTCTCATTATGCGAAGATTGTGTTGTTGAGGGCGCTGATGTTCTATAGCTCAATCGGGACAATAGACATTTGTGTCATCGGATGGCAATCGCTTGGCTTTAGATAGACGTGGCGGCGAGCGCGATCGCGGACAGGGTGTGCCACCACTGCCACCTGGTCA
>CALHDP010000146.1 GCA_938023085.1 uncultured Collinsella sp. | reverse complement strand
GATGCCCATCTTGGACGCCGTATCCTGCATGTTGTGGTAGACCAGCTCGGAGTCGTACTGCGCGCCGACGCCTGCCAGGTAGCTGCGTTCGGCCTCGGGGATGCCCAGGCGCTCAAAGGTGTTCTTGATGTCGTCGGGCACCGACTCCCAGTCGTGCTTTTGGTCGGTGTTGGGCTTGACGTAGGTGACGATGTTATCCATGTCCAGGCCCTCGATGGAGGGGCCCCACGTCGGGTCGGGGAAGCGGTTGAAGATCTCGAGGGACTTTAAGCGCAGGTCGAGCATCCACTGTGGCTCGTCCTTCTTGGCGCTGATCTCGCGTACGATGTCGGACGTGATGCCGGCGTCGAGACGCTCGAATCCCTCCTCGCCATAGGTGAAGTCGTAGAGGCTGTGGTCGATGTCCGCGACCTCAGTGCGGTTCTTGGTCATTGCATCGCCCCTTTACGCCTGCTGCTCGGCAGCGGCGGCCTCGACCTGGGCGCGCTGCTCGGCGGCCTCGCGCTCGAAGGTCTCAAAGCCGTTCTTGTCGATCCAGGGGATCAGCGAGGCGTCGTCCTCGCGTACGATGTGGCCCTTGACCATAACGTGGACGCGGTCGACATCCAGGTGCTCCAGGATGCGCGTGTTGTGCGTGATGATGAGCATGGAGCCGTCGCAGCTCTTGCGGTAGGCGTCCATGCCATGGCTGACGGTGGAAAGGGCGTCGACGTCCAGGCCGGAGTCAGTCTCGTCCAGGATGGCGAGCTTGGGCTGCAGCAGCAAAAGCTGGAGCATCTCGACCTTCTTCTTCTCGCCGCCCGAGAAGCCCACGCCCAGCTCACGGTTGAGGTAGGCGGTATCCATGTTGAGCTCGGCCGCGAGTTCCTTGACGCGACGGCGGAACTCCTTGCCCTTCATCTCCAGGCCGGGGCGGCCGGCGATGCTGGCGCGCAAAAAGCTCGACAGCGGCACGCCCGGAATCTCGACCGGGGCCTGGAAGCTCAGGAACAGGCCGGCGCGCGAGCGCTTGTCGGTGGTGAGCTCGGTGATGTCCTGGCCGTCAAAGACGATGCGGCCGTCGTTGACCGTGTAGATGGGGTCGCCCATGACCAGGTGGCCGAGGGTGGACTTGCCGGCGCCGTTGGGTCCCATCAGCACGTGGGTCTCGCCGGCGGCGACGTTGAGGTTGACGTTGTGGAGGATGGTCTTCTCGTCCACGGAGGCGGTCAGACCTTCGATGGAAAGCAGCGGATTTGCGCTCATGCTGTCCCTCTCTGTATATGGTGTACTCATAGGTGAACTAAACCCTAGGAATCTTCTCGGAATAAAGTTACTATGGGTTCGGCGTTAGTCAAGGGAAAACCCGACTAATCCACTCGACTTTTTAGATGAGGGACATAAAATCAGGTTTGTTTGCCCCGCGTGCATAGGATTTGGGACAAACAAGCCTGGTTTTGTCCCAGTAACGATGGGAGGGTAGGTATGCTCATTTCTTCTAAGGGCCGCTATGCCCTCCGGCTGATGATCTATATCGCGGCGCTGGGCGACGCCGAGGGCAAGATTGCCCTGCGCGAGGTTGCCGACCGCGAGCATATCTCGCAAAAGTATTTGGAGCAGCTGGTTCGTCCGCTTATGAAGGCTGGCCTGCTTAAGAGCGTGCGCGGCAAGGGCGGCGGCTACATGATGGCCAAGGACCCCGCCGAGGTGCGCGCCGGCGACATCCTGCGTGCCGTTGAGGGCAGCACGGCTCCGGTGGCGTGCGATGGCATCGACAACAGCTGCACCCGTAGCGATTTGTGCTCGACCGTCAAGTTCTGGCGCGGTCTGGATGACGTGATCGAAAAGTACGTCGACGGCGTGACGTTGGCCGACCTGGCCGCCGTCCCCGAAATCAACTTTGACATTAAGCTGTAGGTTGAGCGCAATTCCTTAAGATTTCGCGGAGGGTTGTTGCCGTTTACCGAGGGGTTGTTGTGCAACAACGGGCGAGCTGCAATACTTATTTCTATCTTTGCAAACTGAACTTTAACTACACCAATGCAGGGAGGATCTTATGCAGCCCAAGCATTCTGCTATTGTCGCGGGCCTGACGCTGGCGCTTTCGTTTGGCGCCATTTCCGCGCCGGCACCCGCTGCTGCCGAGGAGCCCACGCCGGGCGTTGCCTCGGATGCCACCGATATCGATAAGGGTCTCTACACCCAGCAGTCCTTCTCGGGCGTACTGAGGTCGGTCCAGGGCGTTTCGTTTGTCAACGTGACTCCCGAGATGAAGTACTTTACCAAGTACGAGAGCCATGGCAACTACAACCAGGGCTTTTCGTACGGTGACGGCTATAACGCGCTGGGTTATTACCAGTTCGACCGTCGTTGGTCGCTCATTCCGTTTATGAAGCAGGCCTACAACTACAACCCCGAAAAATACAGCATGCTCAAGGATGCGATTGATCGCGGCAGCGAGATTTCCAACACGAGTAATGTCATGTACGAGAACGGCCAGCTCACCGAGCTGGGCCATATCGCGCAGGATGCCTTCCAAGGTGCGTACAACACCGATCCTGTTGAGTTCTCAGCACTTCAAGATGCGTATGCGTACAACTCGTACTATGCGGTGACCGAGGCGTGGCTTAAGAGCGCTCTTGGCATTGACATCTCCGGCCGCGCCGATTGCGTCAAGGGCATGGTGTGGAGCATTACCAACATGTGCGGCACCGGTGGCTGCAGGGACTTTTTCCGCTGGGCGAATCTTTCCAATGATATGTCCGACCGCGAGTTTGTGACGGCGCTCTCCAACAGCGTGGTCAATAACGTGGCGACCAAGTATTCGAGCCAGCCCCAGTATCATGAGGGCTGGAAGAATCGTTATAAGAATGAGCTGAAGGACTGCTTGGCTTATATCGCCGAGGACGAGGCAGCCGCTGCGACGCCCGTGCAGCCCGAGCCCACACCGGCGCCCTCGCCGACACCTGATTCGAATGACGACTCGAGTGACGATCCCAACGATGACAGGATGGATACGCCCTCGACCGATGCTGACGGTAATGGCTCGGCTGGTGGCACTACCAACGACGGCTCTACCTCGAACGGCTCCAATTCGAACGGCTCTGCTGCGGGCGATTCGTCTTCAAGCTCTGCCGGCAATACGGACAGCGACGCTTCTGGTTCGACCGGCGCTGACACCTCTAACTCATCTACCGGCTCGAGCGATTCGTCCGTTGACACCGGCTCTAACAACGGCTCCGGCTCTGACGCAACCCCTGATTCCGATGCTTCCAAGGACGACTCGAATAAGGCGCCGGACGCTCCCGTTGCTTCGCCGGACAAGAAGCCTTCTTTCTCCGAGCAGCTTGGTTCTACGCTGGGCTCTTCGCTGATGGCTGGCGTCAATAATGGTTCGACTCAGAACAAGGACAACTCTGATCAGGCTTCCACGGAAAAGATCGAAGCCGTAAAGGGCGACTCCAAGGATAAGGCTTCCGAGAAGGTTGAATCCGATAAGGGTTCTAGCTCTGATGAGAAGGACGACAAGTCCGCTCAGAAGAAGGACGAGGACAAGAAGTCTGAATCTGAGGAGAAGGACAAGAACAAGGACAAGACCGAGGACGGAAAGCAGCAGGGCGAGGACAGCAGTAAGGGCAACACCGACAACCAGAACCAAGAGCAAAATGACTCCAAGACGGTGACCACTACAACCACCACTACAACGACTAAGACTTCGGGCGGTAACATGCCCAAGACGGGCGACCTTATCGTTATGGCGAGCCTTGCCAGCGCGAGCTTGGCCACGCTGGGTGCCACGTCTATTGTGAGTGGCAAGCATAAGCTCGATCAGCAAAAGAAGGCTGCTGGGCAGAACGACTCGGGGGAGTAGGCTCTTAGTTGCCAGATAACTAAATAGTCGGGACGGGGTCCGGTGCGAATGTATCGGGCCCCGTTTTGTTGTGCAACGATTAATTGTGCCCCCTCACACCTCTTGTTACTACCGTTGCCCGATATGTTTGCGCGGCGACATCGGTACATGCGATGCGGTCATTACAATTGGCATCGTGCTGCGATTTAGGGGGAACGTTTTGGTGTCTGAACAGGCAAATGTTGATTGTGCTGCTGGCTTTGGCGTGCGTTTGATCGGCTGTGCCGACGATGCGGCTTTGCCCATTGGCATGCACGACTATGCGGAGGCTCTTGGTTGCTGCACGCTGGTCGACAAGACCATGTTTATTGCCGATGCGTTGGACTGCGACGCGTCCGTTGTGGTGTGCTGTCGACCCGAGGGTTTTGGCAAAAGCATGAACTTGTCGATGCTCAGGGCTTTTCTGGAGCGTCCAGCGGTTGGTCGCGCTGATCAGCGTTTGTTTGCCAATGCTCAGATTTGGGATGCAGACGGTGGGCGCTATCGGGATGAGTATGCTTGCTATCCGGTGATATCGCTGGACTTTTCTGGCGCTGCGAGGCGTGGTGCCGCTATTGCCGACGTCGTGCGCGATGCCCTTTCGGGCGAGTGCGCTCGCTTGTTGGCGCTCTTGGAGGCTCCTGATTTAGCTCGAGATAAGGTGCGTCACATCGAACGCGTCGCGCGTGGCGTGGCGAGCGCGGACGAGGTTGACTCGGTGCTCGGTGTGCTCATTGAGCTGCTGGAGATGGCCTGCGATGAGCAGGTTGTATTGCTCGTTGATGGGTACGATGCGGCGTGGTCTCGCCGTGCGAGCGCGAGGGACGCTTCCGACGCCGATCCGGCAGGGCTATTCGATCGCGTGCTGTTCGACGCCATTGCCACTGCGCGCGATTCGTTGCGGCTGACGTGTCTGATGGGGGAGCGTCCCGGCCCTGCCGAAGCGGCGCTTCCTTTGCATGGCTGCTCGTATTGTCTGACGACGCCGCTTTCGACGTGGTGTGACCGTTGGTTCGGCTTTTCGGATGCCGAGGTCCGGGCTCTGTTGAATCATGCTGGGCGCGAGGAATACCTTGATGATGCGCGTGAATGGCTCGAGGGATATCGGTTTGGTAGGGCCTGTTGCTCGAGTCCAGCGCGTGTGATCGGTTTTCTGGACCGAGGCTGCACGGCGCCTGTGCGCGCCGATCTGTATGGGTATGCGGATTGCCTGAGTAGGGTAGTTGCCGGGTGGAATCTCGACCGCCTTTCGGTCTTGTTTGATTTGCTCGAGGCCTATGGGTGTGCTGAGGTCCCGCTTTGTTTGGGCACTGCAGAGCCAGATGTCTCGCCTGACGATGGCATGTGGACAGCGCTGTATCTGTCCGGTTTTCTCACGACGGATATGACTGAGGAGCCAGAGCATGGCGATCGGCTCCGTGCTTTGCGATTGCCCAATAACGAGCTTCGCCAGGCCTTGCGTCTAGTGATTGTTGAGTGGTTTGAGTGCGCTGCCGAAGACATTCGAGACGTCGATGCGTTTCGCGACGGGCTGTGCCGTGGGAACGAGGATACGGTGAGGCGGGCGCTAAGCCGCATCCTGGGGGATGCGGGAATCGGTGAGACCGACCCAGATAAGCCGCTACCATATCATCTGCTCTTGCAGGGACTCTGCTTTGGCTTGCCGGGCTATGCCAATCCTGCCTCGAGGCGAAAGTGTGGCGCGGGTCGCTGGGACATCCAGGTTTTCCCTACGGGTGCTGTGTTCGACGTAGCAGACACGATTGGCATGCTGGACGAGCGCCCACTGATAACGATTAACTTGATGTATGACCCCGATGTGGATGCGCTAGGGTTGGAATTGCTGGCCGTGCAGTCGCTACTCGACATAGAGCGCGACGGCATCGACGAAATCCGTGTGCCGCGCCCCGGCGTGGGTCGCATGCGCTGGGGGTTCGGTTTTGATGGGCAGCATGTGGCTACGGTGTGCCAGCTGCTTTAAGCGCCGAGGTGTTTCCGGCTTCCGTTACTCGGTGTCCTTCATGGGCGGCATGGGCTTCCAGTTGGGATCCTTAACGATCTTGCGGGCGTCCTTCATGCCACGGCGCAGCGCCGGAATGCCGGTCTTAAAGCACTTGTCAACGGCGGCCAGGCGAATGAACTCCTTGCAGAAGGTCGCGGCGTTGCCCAGACGGAACAGCACGGGGTGATAGTCGCCGTAAATCTGCATGTAGCGGGCCAGATAACCGCGGTTGCGCATGATGTAGTAGCGGTTGGTGTCGCTCGTAGAGTTGAGCTGGCGCTTGCCGGCGATATCCCAGTTGGAGACGGCGCGGGCACGCTTGAGCACCACGTCGGCGACCACGGCGGCGGGGAAGTGCTGGCTGGCTACGTAGCCGTAGCAGGCATCGTCGCCGTAGATAAAGAAGCGCGCGTCGGGCAGGCCAATCTTGTCGACCACGCGGCGCGAGAACATGCCGCCCTCAAAGCACAGCTGGTTCATGGCGCGATAGCCCTCGGGGCCTAAATCCCACTTGGCGACGGGGTTGGGAATGCCGAGCGAAAGGATGAGCTGGTACTGCCAAAAGAAGGCGCCGCCGTCAAAGTCCAGGCGCGAACCCTGGATGACGTCGTAGCGGTCGGTCCACTTGGCCAAGCGCTCGATGCCTTCGGGGATGACGAGCACGTCGTCGTCCATGACCCAGAACCACTGGGCGCCCAGGTCGTAGGCGCATTTGGTGCCGGCGGAGAAGCCGCCCGCACCGCCGCCGTTTTCGAGCT
This sequence comes from uncultured Collinsella sp., assembly GCA_938023085.1. Taxonomy (GTDB): domain Bacteria; phylum Actinomycetota; class Coriobacteriia; order Coriobacteriales; family Coriobacteriaceae; genus Collinsella. Next base: position 3,237 of record CALHDP010000146.1, on the reverse strand, counting down.
GCGGGGCGTAGATGACACGGTCGGTGCCGCCCTGCGCGTCGGGCTGGTCGGTGTCGATGCCCCACAGGTTGGCCAGGCGCTCGTTGAATGCGGCGCACATGGCCTCGGTCTCGCGTGAATTCTCGTTATCGACAATCACGATGCGCCAAGGCGCGGCCGTGAGCTCGGTCATGGAGTCGAACAAGTTGGCCAGGAGTTCCTGGCGCTTGTACGTAACGACGACGATGGCGAGCTTGTCGATGGGGGCGGGAAGGGTTGAAGGCATGGGGCAATATATCCTTTCACGCGCGGCGGGCGAGCGCTGCACGGAAGCTATCGAATACGTCCTTGGGACTGTCCTATTGTAAAGGCTCGGCGCACCTTAGCGGCAAGCTTTGAATAAAACGCAGGAACCTGCCATGGGCCCGCCGCATGACGTGGGGCTGCTTTGCCCGCAAGAGGCTCCATAGATTATATAAACGCCCGCTGGCGCGCTGACCCTTTGATACCATGAAACGACAGGTATTTCCTAAGGAGCACATTTGTCTACTAACGCCTCTGACAGCCCTGTTCTGTCGCTGCTTATTCCCATTTACAATGTTCAGCGCTACCTGCGCGAGTGCCTCGATTCCGCCCTGGCGCAGACGCTCAAGGATATTGAGATCATCTGCATTAACGACGGGTCGACCGACAACTCGCCGGCGATTATCCGCGAGTATATGGAGCGCGATGGGCGCGTCAAGATGATCGACAAGGCCAACAGCGGCTACGGCGACTCGATGAACCACGGACTGGACATGGCACGTGGCAAGTACGTTGGCATCTTGGAGTCCGATGACTTTATGGCGCCCGACGCACTTGAAAAGCTTGTCTCGACCGCCGAAAGCAATAATTCCGACTTTGCGAAGGCGAACTTTGATTTCTACTGGTCTAAGCCCGAGGAGCGCCGTTCGCTGCACGAGATGTTTAAAGCCAAGGACTGCGGCAAGTCGGTACACCCGAGCGATACGACGCAGTTCTTTAAGCAAAAGCCGTCGATTTGGTCGGCCGTGTACCGTCGTGATTTTCTTGAGCGCAACGGCATTAAGTTCCTGCCGACTCCGGGGGCATCCTTTCAGGACACGTCATTCGCCTTTAAGGTGATCGCGTGCGCCGATAAGGCTGTTTACCTGCATGATGCCGTGTTGTCGTATCGCCAGGACAACGAGAATTCCTCGGTCAATTCTTCGGCTAAGGTCTTTTGCGTCAATACCGAGTATGCCGAGATTGAGCGTTGGATTCGAGAGGATTATGCCCGCGACCACGCAAGCGTCGATGTCGCGCGCATGCTCAAGTTCAATCAGCTCATTAAGTACGATTCGTACATGTGGAACTACGTGCGCCTGGCGCCTAAGTTCTATAAGGAGTTCCTGGTGCAGATGGCCAAGGAATTTCAGGCGGCCTTGGACGCCGGGGACTTTTCGCTTGACGACCTCAAGCCGTGGAAGCGCGCAAATCTCGCTGCCATCCTCAAAGATCCTGAGGGCTGGGTTGACGAGCACCCGAGTTTTGCGACGGATGGTGCCTTGGGGCGTGCTAAGTATTACGCCTCGGTTGGAGGCCCAGGCGTGGTTGCTGCCTTCCTCATCGAATCGCTGAGGGGGTAGGTCGGCATGGGAGAGGCCTCGTGTCCTAAAGCTACCATTGTCGTCCCCGTTTACAACTCTGCGCACTCCATTCAGCGATGTCTCGATTCGCTGTTGGCCCAGTCCGAGCGCTCGATTCAGGTTGTCTGCGTCAACGACGGTTCGACTGATGATTCGTTGAACGTGTTGCGCCAGATCGCGCAGGCCGACGATCACGTACTGGTGATTGACCAGGAAAACGCGGGCGTCTCGTGTGCTCGAAATGCCGGTATCGATGCCGCCGTGGGCGAGACCGTCTTTTTTGTGGACGCCGACGATTACATCGATGCCCAGACGGTCGAGCGTGTGCTGCATGCCATGGAGTCTGCAGATGCCGAGGCTGCCGTTTTTGGCGGTGTCTGTGAACCCGTCGATGCTGCCCCCAAACGCGTCCAGCAACTCATGAGCCCCAAAGCCGGTACCTTCGGCGCCCGTGATCCCCAACTGCTGTTCCATTCGAATGCGCAGCCCTATGCCTGCCGTGCGGCTTTTTCGCGCGAGCTGCTCAATCGCGAAGGCATTCGCTTCGCCCCCGGTTTGGCTTTGGGCGAGGACGTCGTCTTCCAATTTGCGGCTTATGCGCTTGCCCGCAAGACCGTCGTCATGCCGGACAAGTTCTACCACTACGTGATGGAGAGTGAATCGGCGACGCACGAGTTCAACAGTGCCGATGCTCGCGCCAAAAAGCTTGACGCCCACATGAGGATGCTCGAGGAGGTCTTGGAGGACTGGGCGGCCTACGGTCTTTTGGACCTGTGCCCCGGCGAGCTGATAACTTGGTTTTTAGACCTAATTGTGTTCGACCTGGCGCGCTTGGATGCCGATGGTTTCCATCGCGTGGCGGCTCGCGTCAACATGGATCTCACGACGTTTTTGGGAACGGCGTGGGCGGATATGCCTGCTAAGGGCGCCGTTCGCCGTGTTGCCCACAAGCTCGTTGCGGCGACCTCGGGCGTTTCGATGGCAGACGCCACGCTGTTCTATCTTTCGACTCGCGGTCTCAAAGCCTGTCTGGAGCGCTTTATCTAATTCCAAGCGCTGCCGCCCGCCGCAACCCGGCTGCTAAAATAACCCTGTTACACGCTATTCAACAGGAGGTTCTCTTGCAGAACTCTGATACCCCTAAAGTTTCGCTGCTTGTCCCCATTTGCAATGTCGAGCGCTATCTGCGCGAGTGCCTCGATTCCGCCGTGGCGCAGACGCTCAAGGACATCGAGATCATCTGTATCAATGACGGTTCCACCGATAGCTCGCCGGATATCATCCGCGAGTACATGGAGCGCGACCCCCGTGTAAAGATGATCGACAAAGCCAACAGCGGCTACGGCGACTCGATGAACCGCGGTCTGGAGATGGCGCGCGGTGAGTACGTGGGCATTCTTGAGTCCGACGACTTTATGTTTGAGGATTCGCTCCAAAAGCTGGTCGCCAAGGCCGATGCTGAGCATGCCGATGTGGTAAAGGGCGACTTTTATCTGTATTGGTCCACGCCCAGCGAGCGCCGTGAGCTGTTTGGGATCATCGGCGAGTATATGACGGGCGCCGCGTATCGCCCCGTCGATCGCCCGGGCATCTTCTACCGCAAACCTTCCAT
>CALHDP010000145.1 GCA_938023085.1 uncultured Collinsella sp. | reverse complement strand
ATGCGATGTGTAAATGGGGAGAAAACTATCTGGCAGATGCAAGCAAGAAGTAATCATTAAAAGACAGTTGCTTCCTGAACGTAAATACGTTATAATAATCACAGAGATCCCGCTGGTTGTGTGATACTATCCTGATACTAAAAAATCAGCAAGCCGCATCTACCACGGTAATCTCATGGAAAAATGAACATCCCCAAATAGCATCACTAAACAAATTTGTTTAGTTAAGATCTAAACTTACCGAGCTCGAGTAATTGAAAAATTGTTAAGAATCCCAGGAAAGAAACGAAAAAACGTAGCTTTCCTGGGGTTTTGTTTTGGGTGGCTTGAGCGAACGACAACCACCAGCTCCGCTGGTGGAGTAGAAAATGCTTTAGCTATAAGATTCGAGCGAAGTGAGATGACAAAGAAATTGTCCTCTTAGAAGATGCACTTTGCAACATAGCTCGTTAGAGCGGTAGGGCAGGTAATACAGATGAAAGATGCTTGCTCGTGGCCCCTTAAGGGGCTTTGCCAGTAAGGTGCCCTTCTAGGGCTTGCTCAAGCCACCGGCTCAGCCGGTGGTTTTGACTTTGGTGGAAAATGGCAGAATCCGATAATGAACCGGATTCTGATTTTGGTATTCATCGGGGAGACTTGATCTCGTTTGGAATCGCGCAGCAGGGCGATCGGCTTCTGTGTGTGGCGGTACTGTAACGATTCATAAAACAGCTGCCTGCCTGACCCCACAAACCGGCATCCTTTGCGTGGTCTTTGCATATACTGGAAATCAGAACAATGCAAAGACGCACAAAGAGGAGGATGCTGCCTATGCTGGAACAACTTCGACCGATGCAAAACGACCACACCCTGCTGTCGCCGCGCATCCCGCGTGACACGGAACACGAGCGCTACCACCCGGAGCTGGAAGAGGAGCTGAAGGAATGCCTGTTCTGCCTCAAGCGCAACGAAATGATGTTTGATCTGGAGGTGGACACCGACCTGATCGAGCAGCGCATTTATGAGCGGCAGGCACTGCTGTGCCGCTACCGGTACTTACTGGCCCGTGCACGGGAGCTGGGGCTGCACACCGTGCTGACGAAATATCAGCCGCAGATATGACGGGGCGATTTATCGGAACAAAAATCTTGACAGAAGGCGTCGGATGTGTTATCCTAGTCCAAGATAAATGCATGGTGGGGCAGTCCCCCGGCATGAGGAAATTTTGAGAGTTAGAGAGGTTTCTATTATGGAACGTATTAAGACGATTGCTACTCGTGACCTGACCAA
>CALHDP010000144.1 GCA_938023085.1 uncultured Collinsella sp. | reverse complement strand
GCCGCCGCCGAGCGAGGCCTCGCGGTGTTTGTGATGGAGCCGCTGCTGGGCGGGCGTTTAGCGGGCAAGCTGCCGCCACGGGCCCGCGCCGCGCTCGATGACGTACGCGATCCGTACCTGAAGACGCCGGCTGCTTGGGGCCTTTCGTGGGTGTGGAACCATCCTCAAGTCACGATGCTGCTTTCGGGCATGACCGATACCGCGCAGGTGGACGAGAACGCGGCATTGGCGGATCGCGCGCTGCCGGATTCGATGACGACAGAGCAGCTCGATACCATCGCACGCGTATTGGAAGAGTTTGAGAAATCGAACCGCGTGCCCTGCACAGGTTGCGGCTACTGCATGCCGTGTCCCAAGGGCATCAATATTCCCGGCTGCTTTGCCGCCTACAACGCGAGCTATGCGCATAGCTGGTTTACGGGGTTGTCTCAATACTTTACGGCGAGCGCGGTACGGACGAACGAGCCCAAGCTGGTGAGCAAATGCGTCAAGTGCGGCAAATGCGCACGTCACTGCCCGCAGCGCATCGATATTCCCGAGTGTCTCGACGATGTGCGCCGACGTTTCCAGCCTGGCCCCGTAACGGCCGCGCTTAAAGCCTTCTGCAAAACGCGCTCCTGATGCCCCTTTTATAACTTGCGGTGGAATACGGACCGTTTGCGCCAAAATAAGGCACCAATAGACCGTATTTCACCGCAACTGATGAGGGGGAACTGGGGATGCTGACGATCGGGTGTCACCTATCCACGACGAAGGGCTATCGGGCGATGGGGGAGACGGCGCTGTCTATTGGCGCCAATACCTTTGCATTCTTTACGCGCAACCCGCGCGGCGGCAAGGCGAAAGACCTTGACATGGATGACGTGGCGGCCCTGCGCGAGCTTATGGAACAAAACGACTTTGGTCCGCTTGTGGCTCATGCTCCGTATACCTATAACCCCTGCTCGGCCAAAGAGCGGGCGCGCGAGTTTGCCCTTGAGGCCATGGCAGAGGACCTGCGTCGCATGGAAACGCTGCCCGGCAACTACTACAACTTCCATCCCGGTGCGCATGTGGGGCAGGGCTCCGACGCCGGCATTCAGATGATCGTCGACACCCTGTGTCAGGTGATGTTTGAGGGCCAGCAGACGACGGTGCTGCTCGAGACCATGGCCGGCAAGGGCACTGAGGTGGGCCGCAGCTTTGAGGAACTGGCGCTCATCATCCAGGGCGTTGCCGACAAGTGCCCCGAGCTGTCGGCCAAGTTGGGCGTTTGCCTAGACACCTGCCATGTGAATGACGCCGGCTATGACATCGTCCACGATCTTAACGGCGTGCTCGACGAGTTCGATCGTGTGGTGGGTATCGAGCGCCTACGCGCCGTGCATATCAATGATTCCAAGAACCCCCGCGGCGCCCATAAGGACCGCCACGAGCGCATCGGTAAGGGCTACCTGGGTAGTGAAGAGTTTGGCGGCGGTATGCAGGTTATGCAGAATATTGTATCGAATGACCGTTTGCGTGCGTTGCCATTTATTTTGGAGACACCGAACGAACTTGCAGGTTATGCGGCTGAAATCAAACTGTTAAGGTCATTGCAGCAGTAATGACTGTCATAAAGTGGAGTGCTCCATTCACGTTATGGGTTTGTTTCAATCAGTTTTCTAATTGCAGATTCTTCCAAGCAGGTGCATAATAGCCCTCAGTTTTTGCAGGCCCCTGAATCGCGTGGGGTCATTGGAAGGAGACTGATTATGAAGCTGAAGAAGCTTGGCGCATTTGCCGCCACGGGCGCCATGGCGCTCGCCCTCG
>CALHDP010000143.1 GCA_938023085.1 uncultured Collinsella sp. | reverse complement strand
GATTCCAGCATGTACCAGCAGATACGGGCGCTCCTCGGTCTCGACCACCGCGTAGAGCGGCAGCGCGGCCATCCATCGCACGAGCTCCTCGTATGCCTCAAATTCCATGTCGTTGAGCTGCTCGCGCGTCGTCCAGCCACCGTTGATATCCCAGGTCTCGGCATCGAGCGGATCCTGGCCAATGATGGCATCGAGCATGATCTGCTCGTGATTGCCCTTGAGCACGCGGGCGTTGGGCAGCGAGCGCACGAGCTTAATAACACCGACCGGATCGGGCCCGCGATCGATCATGTCGCCCAGCACGTACAGTGTGTCGTCGGACGTCAACGAGATCTTAGACAGGGCCTCGTCAAGCGCACGCACGTGCCCGTGAGCGTCAGATGTCACATAGATCGCCATGGTACGCCTCTCCTTGCATTGCGGCCGAAGCCCGGTGCCGCAACTAAAACTTCAAGTTGAACTTAAACGTTACCCATTGTACTCCGTTGCAATAAAGCTGGAAAGGGTTTCCGAGCAGAGGCAAAGACGGCAGCCGTCTATGACGATATCGCGCACGCCCGCAATCCAACCCCATAAACCCACCATCTTTGGGTACAAATAACCGCAGGCAACTGACCGTGCCACGCCAACCACCCAGGAGCGGACACCATCTATGAACCAGATCCTTCTCTTTATCGGCCTCGTCATCATTTTGTGCCTGACCATCAAACCCGTCGGCAAAAAACTCCCCTTCCCCACCCTGCTCATCTTTATCGCGCTCGGCATGCTGTTGGGCGTCAACGGCCCGGCGCATATCGACTTTAGCGACTACGCGCTCACCGAAACCGTCTGCAGCACGGCGCTGCTGTTCATCATGTTCTACGGCGGCTTTAACACCAACATCGACCGCGCCAAGCCCGTCGCCGTGCCCGCGGTGCTGCTGAGCACGCTCGGCGTCGTCATCACCGCAGGCATCACCGGCGTGTTCGCCCACTTCGTGCTGGGCTTCGACTGGATCGGCGGCCTGCTGCTGGGATCAGTCGTGGCATCCACCGACGCGGCCAGCGTCTTTAGCGTTCTGCGCGAGCACAGCCTGTCGCTGAAGGGCGGCACCGACTCGCTGCTCGAGGTCGAATCGGGCTCCAACGACCCCGTCGCCTACATGCTCACCGCCGTGCTCGCCACACTCGCGGCCGGCGGCGACATCAACATTCCCGCACTGCTGGCCAAGCAGATTATCCTGGGCGCGGGCCTGGGCCTTGCCATCGGCTGGGCGGCGGGCCGTCTGATTGAACGCGCACACGCAACGGCCGAGGGCGCGCAGACCATCTTCTTGTTCGCCGTGGCGATCGTCGCCTACGCGCTACCAAGCTATCTGGGCGGCAACGGCTTTTTGGCCGTATACCTGGCCGGCATTGTGCTGGGTGCGAGCGACATCACCGGCAAGGTCGAGATGGCGCACTTCTTTGACACCCTCACCGAGATGGCCGAGATGACGATCTTCTTCTTGCTCGGCCTGCTCGTCACGCCCGCACGCCTGCCGCAGATGCTGCTGCCGGGCCTGGCGCTCATGGCGTTTATGCTCTACGTGAGCCGTCCCATCGCCGTCGGCGTGCTCCTGGCGCCCTTTAAGACGAACCCCCGCCAGGTCGCGCTCGTAAGCTGGGCGGGCCTGCGCGGAGCAGCTTCGGTCGTGTTTAGCCTCTTTGCCGTGGTGGCCGGCGTTCCCGGCGGACACGACCTATTTGACCTGGTGTTTGTGATTGCCGTGTCGAGCATTGTGGTGCAGGGCTCGCTGCTGCCAGCGGTGGCGAAGAAGCTCGATATGATCGATGCGACCGGCGACGTGCGCCGCACCTTTAACGACTATCGCGACGAAGACGGCATGTCATTTGTAAAGCTCAAGGTGGGTGCTGGCCATCCGTTTGCCGAGCGCTCGCTCGCCGATATTGGCAGCGCGACGGACATGCTCGTGGTCCTGGTGCTGCGCGACGGGGCGTACCCGGTGCTGCCCAACGGCGATACCGTGATCCAGGAAGGCGATCTGCTGGTGATGGCCGCCCCAACGTTCGAAGAGCGTGCCGAGGTTACGCTGCGCGAGGTCACCGTAACCCCCCACGGTCGCCTGGCCGGCCAGCGTCTTCGCGATGTGCCGCAGGGCAAGCACCCCTTTATCGTGGTGATGCTCAAGCGCGACGGCCAAACGATCATCCCCGACGGCAACACCCTAATATACGCCGGCGACGAAGCCGTCATCGCCACGCTCGCGTCGTAGCGGGCAGGAGGTAGCTAATTTGCGACGAAGAGATCAAGCGCCTAGAAAGCCTCATGCCTTCGCTCGCAGATTTGGATTTGCCTGAGGAGTAAAGCACCCCTCCCCCATGTAACCATCCTGTAAATCATAGCGGCGCACTCGGGTTTTGCTGTGATGCGGTCGCGCCTGGCGCTCCACTGTGCTAAAGTATCCCGAACGTTCAAACGACTACGAGGGGAACTAGAAGATGGCACGTGTGCACAACTTCTCAGCTGGCCCGGCCGCACTGCCTACAAGCGTGCTCGCCGAGATCGCCGACGAGATGATGGACTACCGCGGTTGCGGCATGTCCGTGCTCGAGATGAGCCATCGATCTAGCATGTACCAGCAAATCATCGACGACGCCGAGGCAACCCTGCGCCGCCTGCTGAGCATCCCCGACAACTACCGTGTCCTGTTTTTGCAGGGCGGCGCCACGCTGCAGTTTGCGGGCATCCCCATGAACTTCATGCGCCGCGGCCGCGCCGGCTACGTCGTGACCGGCAACTTTGCCAACAAGGCGTACAAGGAGGCCTCCAAGTACGGCGAGGCCGTGCTGCTCGCAAGCTCGGAGGACACCAATTTCGACCGCATTCCCAACATGGCCGATATCAACGCGCGCATTGCCGCCGAGGCCGCGGGCGACGGGCTCGACTACGTCTACATCTGCCAGAACAACACCATCTTTGGCACCATGTTCCACGAGCTGCCCGCTTGCGGCGATGTGCCGCTGGTCGCCGACGTCTCGAGCTGCTTCCTGTCGCAGCCGCTCGACGTTGAGCGCTACGGGCTCATTTACGCCGGCGCGCAAAAAAACGCCGGCGCCGCGGGCGTGACCGTGGTTATCGTGCGCGACGACCTCATCGCAGATGGCCCCGCCTTTGCGCAGACGCCGCAGTACCTGGACCTCAAGACCCAGGCCGCCAAGGGCTCCATGCTCAACACGCCCAACACCTTTGGCATCTACGTGTGCGGCAAGGTGTTCCATTGGGTGGAGCAGACCGGTGGACTTGCCGCCATGGCCGAACGCAACTGGGCCAAGGCCAACCTGCTCTATGACCTGCTCGAGCACAGCGAGCTGTTCCACGGCACCGTGCAGCCCGACAGCCGCTCCATCGCCAACGTTACCTTCCGCACCAGCGACGCCGAGCTCGATGCGGCCTTTGTTGCAGGCGCGGCCGAGCACCAGATTCAAAACGTCAAGGGCCATCGCCTGGTGGGCGGCATGCGCGCCAGCGTCTACAACGCCGTGACCATGGAAGACGTGCAGGCACTGGCCTCGTACATGAAGGACTTCGAAGCACAGCATAGTTTGAGTCCGCGATCTAACTAGCCCGCAACGCGCGGGCCGACCAGCCACTTCAAACCACTTGTTTTAGACAAACCTGCTAAGGAGTTTTCCATGCGCAAGATCAAAACCATCGACGACATCACCAAGGACGGCAAGGTCGAGTTTGGCGAGGGCTACGAGTTCGTGGGCACCGCCGAGGAGGCCGACGCTATCCTGATGCGCTCCACCGACCTGCACGGCTACGAGCTGCCCGAGGGCATCCGCGCCATCGCCCGCTGCGGCGCCGGCGTCAACAACATCCCCGTCGAGGAGTACGCCAAGAAGGGCGTCGTCGTCTTTAACTCCCCCGGCGCCAACAGCAACGCCGTCAAGGAGCTCGTCCTGGGCATGCTGGTGCTCTCGAGCCGCGGCGTGGTGCAGTCGATGAAATGGGTGCGCGACAACGCCGACGACCCCGAGATTCAGGTCGACGCCGAAAAGGCCAAGAAGGCCTTTGTGGGCCGCGAGCTCAAGGGCAAGCGCATCGGCGTCATCGGTCTGGGCAACGTGGGCTCCAAGGTCGCCAACGCCTGCGTCGATCTGGGCATGGACGTCTACGGCTACGATCCGTTCATTTCCGTCGAGCACGCGTGGGTGCTGAGCCGCGAGGTGCAGCGCGTGGGCACGCTCGAGGACCTCTGCCGCGGCTGCGACTACCTCACCGTGCACGTGCCCAGCAAGGCAGACACCATCGGCATGATCAGCACCGAGCAGATCAACTTACTGGCACCCGACGCCGTGCTCATCAACTACGCACGCGAGACCATCATTGACGAGGACGCCGTCGACGCCGCCCTGCGCGCGGGCAAACTCAGCTGGTTTAGCTGCGACTTCGCCACGCCCAAGAACGTCAAGATGCCCAATACGTTTATCACCACGCACTCGGGCGCCGGCACCGGCGAGGCCGAGGCCAACTGTGCCGACATGGCCATCAGCGAGCTCAAGGATTACCTGGAGAACGGTAACATCGCACACAGCGTCAACTACCCCGCTTGCAGCATGGGCAAGGCGCGTGCCGCAAGCCGCATCGCCTGCCTGCACGCCAACGTGCCCAACATGATCGGCCAGATCACGGCAATCCTGGCCAAGGACAATGCCAACGTGCAGCGTATGACCAACGAGTCCGCCGGCGAGAACGCCTACACCATGTTCGACACCGACGAGCACCTGGACAGCAGCACCATCGAGGCGCTCAAGCAGATTCCGTCGATGTATCGCGTACGCGTGATCAAGTAGCGCCGGCGCCAAGCCTGCCAGACAGGCCACGAAGCCCATTCGGCCCCCCGTTTTCACAAAACGAGGGGCCGATTTCGTTGCTCCGGAAGACTTTAAAATGATACCCAGAACAAGTTTTTTCGGATAATCGACGGTAAGACCCAAATCGCTTAGCACACCCGCTTTGATAAACAGCTTTATCAGAGACTTTAGTAGGTAAAAATCGATCTCTAAATGCCAAATTAAAGTTGACTGTCCATTTTCCGAAACAACTTATTCTAGATAGCATTTTTAAGGCCCCTCCAAAGGCGAAATTGAAGCCTTTTTGCGACCAAAACTCTAGTCCGCGCGACCGTTTTCCGCCCGCGCGGCTATATTCCCGCCCAATCGATAAAAATCTCCTCACGAAGCCGCCGTTCGAGCTCCTTCTGCCGCGGCGTCTTGTCTTTCAGCGGCACATCGAGATAGGACATGATGAGCCCCATCACCACGCGGAAGGCATCGGAGTCGGCCAGCTGACCATAGGTCATCAGAACGACGGGATATCCCATCGCTTGCAGCGCCGTCGTTCGGTCGGAGTCTGAGATCTTGGATTCTATGGATCCGTGAATGGCTTTACCTTGGCATTCAACCAGACACTCTCGGCTGCCGTCCTTATTTGCCAGCAGAATATCGGCATAGCGCCTATCAAGCCCCGAAATCAGGCGGGCACTGCGCGTCAAGCGAATCTCAACGTTATTGGTAAGGCGCAGCCCTTCGCCGCCGCGCAATCTTGTAAGGCCAAACAGCATCGAAGCCTGGACCTCGAGCGGCGATGCCACAACCCCCGTAATGCATTTTGCGGCACGTGTAAACGATTTAGCACCGCGGAGCCCCTGTATCTTATTGGCGAACTCCGTAAGTTCGGAGAGCTCGATCAAGGGAGGTCGTTTCCACAAGTCCGTTGGATTCCCAGAGGCATCATTTACGTTTTCCCAGCCTGACCGTGCGTCACCCCACCGGTTCCCATATGCCTGTTCAAGTGCCAACTTTACCTGGGACGCAATCTTGCACACGGCAAAGGTGCCGCACATCTCATACATGCACATGATCAGACGCTCGTTTGAGACCGAGGAAGCAAGGGTCAGCAGCGTAAAGAGCGGGGACGCGACATCAAGGCCAAACTCTGTCTGCCGCACGGAGCCAAACGGCCTTTCCCCATTCCAAACATGTCTGACAATGCGATCGCCCTTACGTCCGCAGCCGCCCTGCGCCAACACCTGTAACGGGGTGCCCAGGAAATGCTTGACAAGCGGATGCTCACAAAGGCGCTCCCTGCGCGGATCGTCCGCAGAATCGGGTAGATCCGGCATTATCGCCAAGACCTGTGGAGGTATCCGGTGATACCGAAAGGCAGATATGTCGCACAGCATGTCGTCCATGAAGAGTACGTACCCACTACGTCGTTTGTAAGCCCGCTCGGACGGCAAACGCGATGGCTCGGCCTGCGAACGGTAAATACTGCTACGCGCACGTCGCGAATCTCCCAGGAGGCTTACAATTGGTTTGGAAAGCAAACTGATTATGAGGTTTCATATGGTTGATGAGGACTTTGCCTGGCGGCTTACGCAGGACCTTGTGAAGATTGATAGCTCGGACCCGGGTACGTATGAGGACGAGATCGAACAACATATCAAAGGCCTGGTCGAGGCGTATATTGCCAAACTCGATTCGCCCGTGTTGGACGCCGCAGAGGTATACGGGCTCGAAGTACTTCCCGGGCACCGCAACCTTATGATTACCGTGCCGCCGATGACGTGGCGGACGCGGACACGACCGTCGGCTTCTTTACCGGCTACACCGACACCGCCGTCATTGCCGGCAAGACAGGTAACCGCAATTGCATGAGCTACGGCCCCGGCTCGTTGGCGCTCGCGCACAAGCCCAACGAGTATGTGCCCCATGCCGATATCGTTCGCTGCCAGAACGTACTCATCGCGCTTGCCGACAACACACTCTGGGACGCAAGCGGCCAAGTTGGGGCATAATAAGCCGCGAACAAACCGACTCGCGCGTTAGGACCGCCCATGAAAGCACTTCCGTTTCCCTGCATCCGCCCAGCTCAGGACCGCGTGCTCGAGGCGCTGCCGCGGATGGGCGGCATCCTGAGTAGCAACAACGCCCTGCGCGATGCCGTTGCCGACGGGCTCATGCTCAAAGATCCGGACGCGGCGTATTACGTGTACGAATGCTCGGGCGAGCCGGGGCGCGTGACGGGCGTTGTAGCGATTTGCCCGATCGGCGTACTGGCGGGCGACGGCGCGGCCCCCGCAGATGCGGCCGCAGCCGCCCGTACAATCGCCGAGCTTAAGGTGCAGCCCCGCCCTGTAACGCTCGCCTACGAAGCCTCACCCGTTATGGATATCATCCTTAGCGCCGCCAAAGAGGGCGCGTCGCTGTATGCCGTAACCGACCCCGCCGGCATTACGCACCGTGTGTGGGAGGTCAAGCGCGAGGACGCCGTTGCCGCCATCCGAGCCATGCTCGACCAGGCACCGGAGCCGACGCCGGCAGACGATCCCGCCTACGCCGCCGCGCTGGCAGGGGCGGCGCAGCTCCTGGCAGACGAGGCCCGCACAGCCGGCACCTACACGGGTAAAGAGCCGTTCAACTTTACCGTTGCCACGTTATTCCCCGCCGCGCAGGTCGCCGGCGGCGCACCGCAGGTTCCGACGGGTTTGCTCACCCACCAGATCGCACGGTTCTAACAGGGCATAAACGCCTAGTACAAAGACTCGGCAGCTCAACAAACAAGGGGCGGGGATACGTGCACATGCATCCCCGCCCCTTTCACATCGAGCAATGATGTCGGCGATCCGCATCGCCACGCCCGCGCTACCCGCGTTGCGGACCCGCGGCAGCCACCAGCGGCTCAAGACCCAGCTCGCGCGCATAATCTTCCTGCGTAAAAACTTCGACCAAGTCAAACGTATCGGTCGCATCGTCAAATGCAAAATGCAGCACCGAGCAGTTGCCCGGCACACGGTCGCGCTCGTCTGCCGCCGCGCCCTTCACGTGATCCATAAACTCCTTGATAGCCGATCCGTGGCTCACCGCGAGCACGCACGAATGGTCCGGACGTCGCATAAGATCGGTCAACGTCGCCACCATGCGCTCACGCACCTGCATCTGCCCCTCGCCGCCAAACTGGCGGTAGAAGTCACGCCACGGACGCTCGGGCATGAGCATCACGCGCTCGGCCTCAAAGTCGCCAAAGAACCACTCGCGCAGGCCATCAAGGCGCTCGTAGGCAAGGCCCGGCCACAGGTTGGTGATAGTCTGCTCGGTGCGGTGCAGCGTCGAGGTGTAGGCATGATCGGGCTCAATGCCGCGCGCACGCAAGAACATGCCGGCACGCGCCGCCTGGTCGCATCCCAGTTGCGTAAGCGGCGAGTCACTCCACCCCTGAATAATGCGCTTGAGGTTAAATATCGTCTCTCCATGGCGAACCAGATACAGGTCTTTATTCATAGGGGGTCCTTTCGTTCGTTACCAATCAAGGAGCGAAAACGCCCCGTCGCAATAGCCAAAATGAAGCACGGCGCCGTTGTCGGGCTGCTCTCCCCCGCCAGTCACGCATCTAAGAAACTCCTGGCAGGCTGAGCCGTGGGAAACCGCCAGCACGCAGTCGTGCTGCGGCCTGGCCATGATGCGGGACAGCGCCGCGACCATGCGCACCCGAAGCTCACTTTCCGACTCGCCACCAAAGGCCACCGGATAATCACCCCAGGGCTGCGGCGGCATATCGCGATTTGATGTACCCTCCAGCGAGCCCAGGCGCCACTCGCGCAGGTCGTCGACCGGCTCTATGGGAAGATCCTCGCCAACGATCATCTCGGCCGTGTGGCGCGCCCGACCCAACGGGGACGAATACGCATGGTCAAAGGAGATGCCGCGCGCCTCAAACGCCGCGCGCGTCGCCAGTGCCTGCTCGCGCCCGCGCTCCGTAAGCGGCGAATCGTGCCAGCCCTGCAAAATGTTCTGCACATTGAGCTCGGTCTGCCCATGCCGCACCAAATACAGATCGGCCACATGCCCTCCCCTCGCACCACCACAAAGGGGACAGGCACCTTTGTGGTGGTTTTGCCGTCATCGAACCGCGCCGCGCAACTACAGCAGCACGTCGGCAAGCGGACGCTTGGGCACGTGATGCACCTGCGCCTCGTCGCGCCAGTAATTGATAGAACCATTCGGGTTGGAGTCGATCGCGTCGATCACCTGTGTCTCAGCTGGCACGCCAAAGGCCATGATCAGCTTGAGCTCGTACTTATCGTTATCGAGCCCCATGGCATCGATCGCGCGGGGCGTAAAGGCCTTGAACATGCAGGCTGCCACCTCGGGCGTGGCACTGCGGGCGGCGAGCATCATCGTCTGCGCGGCAATGCCTGTGTCGACATCGGTAATGGGAGCGGCGGGCTTGCCCGGAACGGCGCGCTCGGCCAGAATCGCGATGTAGCCGGTCGGGCGCTCGCCCTCGGCAGGACCCGGCCAATCCTTAAGTGCGCCGGCCCATGCGAGCTCGTCAAATACACGCGCGCAATCCTCGGCACCGCTCACCACATGAAGACGAAGACGCTGAGCATTGGCACCACACGGGGTCAGGTGCGCCAGCTCCGCCAGCTCGAGCAAAAACTCGCGCGGCACGCGCATGGACTCGTCAAAACGGCGGCACGTGCGGGCGCGGCGAACCAACGCATCAAACGCGTCCAAGCCGAGCTTTTCGCAACCCTGCTCTGCCATCGATTCGACACTCGACGGTGCCTCGGGAACTGCTTCGTTCATAGGGACCCCCAATACAAACCAATTGTCCTTAGGAAAATCTATCCTAAAACGTAGGCAATAACGAACAGGGCTGCAATGTTCTACACCTGTTGAATAGAAAATCGCGACGTGGGGAACAACGGAAACAATTCAGGGCCTTAGGGTTACGTTTCGCCCTCCCCGACCCATACGCCAGCGCCTTTAGGCGATACTGGTTGTAACGATCAAGGCTTACGCCGCACGGAAAGGAGACATTATGGGCATCTTTAAGAACGATGACCAAAAATCGAGCCAGTTTGGATTTGACGAGAAAAGCATGGCGGGCAAAGCCGTCAAGGCCGTACGCTGGATTTACGCCATCACGGGCGTCATGGCGCTCATTGCTGGTATCGCGCTGCTTTTTGCACCCGCCAAGTCCCTCGTCTTTTTGACGACTGTCCTGGGTTTTTACTTTGTAATCACCGCTGCCATCAGGCTGTTCACTGCCATTTTTGAGCCGCTGCTGCCCACCGGCTGGCGCGTGACGAGCATCATCTCCAACCTGCTCATTATCTTGGGCGGCGTCATAATCCTGCGCAACCAGGCCTTCTCGACCGCGACGCTCACCACGATGGTGGTTATCGTGGCCGGCTTTGGCTGGATTGTCGAAGGTGTCATGTCCATTCTGGAGTCCGAGCTTTCGTCCAACCGCGCCCTCGCCATCCTGAGCGGCGCGCTCTCCATCATCGCCGGCATGTTCGTGTTTATCTATCCGCTGTGGTCGGCCAAGATGCTCGTCATCTTTAGCGGCGCCGCGCTGCTGGTGTTTGGCGTAACGCTGATTGTTCGTGCTATTCAATTTGGCAAACTGGTGCACTAGATGCCGCGAACGCTCTTTATTGATGCAGACGCCTGCCCGGTCACGCGCGAGTCGATTGACTGCGCGCGGCGAGCGGGCGTCGCCGTCGTTATCGCCGGCAACAGCACACAGAACCTGGAACGCCACATTCGCCGCGACGATCCGCGCGACGTCGAGCATGCGCGACGCGGATTTTGGGTCACGACGCTCGATGTGAGCGTGGGCGCCGACAGCGCCGACTTTGCCATTGTCGAACGCCTGCAGGCGGGCGACGTGGTCGTGACACAGGACATTGGCTTGGCGAGCATGGTACTCGGGCGCGAGGCCGCCGCCATCGGCGTGCGTGGGCGCGTCTACGACAAAGCGACCATCGACATGCAGCTGTTTATTCGCCACGAAGAAAAGAAGGTGCGCCGCGCCGGCGGACGCACTCGCGGACCGGCGGCATTTACCAGCGAAGACCGGGCCCGCTTTAAACGCAACCTCACCGAGCTGCTGCACTAACCAAGGTAGATTTTTGGGACATGCCTAAAAATCTACCTTTTTGTTTTGGCAGCGGAAATGCCCTGGTCACAGGGGTAGATCGTAAGACATGTCCCAATAATCTACTTAAAGGCCAACGGCGGAGAGGATGAGGCCCCAGCCGGCACCGATGACGTACATCATGATCAGGAACAGGACGTTTTCGCGGGCGCTGCGGTTGGTACGGAACAGCACCAGGTAGCCCACACCGGCAGAGATGAGCGTGCCGGCGAGCATCGGGGCCAGCTGCAGCGCGCCTTCCAGGTACAGTTGCGTGATGACGACGCTGGCCGAGCAGTTGGGAATCAGGCCGACAAGCGCCGAGCCCAGGACCGCAAGCGTCTCGTTGCCGCGCAGGAACTGCTCGATCGCGGACTCGCCGAAGGTCTCGAGCACGGCGACCAGAATCAGCGTCACCAGAAAAATGAATACCGAGACCTGCACGGTGTGCGAGATCGCGCTGCGGATGATCGACAGGACGGGCGCGTCCTCATGGGAGTGGGAGTGACCGTGGTCATGATGGTGTTCATGATCGCCCTCATGACCGTGATCGTGGCCATGTCCGTGTCCGTGGTCGTGCTCGTCCTCGTCTTCATCGCAACCGCAATGGTCGCGCTCGCACAGCTCATGGATGTGATCGGCGCTCACGCCCGCCTCGGCCACCTCGTCGATGATGTCACCGCCGCTATGGTCGTCATGCGCGCAGTTAACGTGCGCCGGATTGACAGTGGTCCCCAACACGGTACGACGAATCGCCGCATGTGCGCGAGCGTTACGAAGCAGGCCGCGAATGGCGGCGTCCACGATAAAGCCCGTGACCAGCGCGATCAGCGCCTTCGAGGCGAGCAACATCGCCATGGTCTGCACGGGAACTTGCTCGGCGAGCAACAGCGGCAGCATCTCGTCGGAGGTCGAGAGAAACACCGCCACCAGGGTGCCCAGCGTCACAACGCGACCGGCGTACAGCGTTGCCGCCATCGCCGAAAAGCCGCACTGCGGCACCATGCCCAGCAACGAGCCAACCACGGGACCAGCAGCGCCGGCGCGCTTGATAGCGCCGTTAACGCGGTCGCCCGCAACATGCTCGAGCGTCTCGAGAGCCAGATATGTCACCAACAAGAACGGCACCAGCGAGAGCGTGTCCTTGCCGGCGTCGAGCAAAATATCAATCAGCAGATCCATGACGGATGGAACCTTTCGTGTCTTTCGGCATCATTGTAAAAGTCCTAGCGGTCAACTAGGGTATTGTAGTTGTCCCGGGCGCGGTGCCAATAGTTGCCCATGGTAAACTATCATCTCGCCACAACTCAGTAACCCCGAGCCGCACGACGCGGCCCGTCCAAGGAGCAGTTATATGAACGTTTCACAAGCACTCGAATACGAGCGCCAGCCGTTTATCCCCATGTTTATCTATGGCGATCACGGCGCCATGGAATCCGAGCGTCAGAAAGGCGAAGAGGCCCTCAAGGTGCTCGAGACCGAGTACTTTACCGCGGAGGACGACCCCGGCTTCGACTTTGCCACCGTGCGCGACCTGGCCGACCGCAACCGCGACCTGTGCGACCAGATTGGCGAGGCGCGCCTGCGCAACGTGACGCCCGCGACGCTTTCGCGCGGCTTGTCCGACGCCGACACCTGCGCCGCCATCGGCAAGATGCAAAAGCGCACCGCCGCGTCCGTTATGCGCGAAATCCGCGGCGACCGCGACGCGCTCGGCGTGGCCTACGCCCGCAAGCCCATCCAGGGCACCGTGCTCGGTATCGACATCGAGACCACCGGCCGTGCACCCGAGCGCGGTTATATCATCAACGTGGGCTGGGAGATCATGGAGCTCACCAGCGACGCCGTCCCGCACGACGCCGAGGCACACTACTGCGGTCTGCCCGACATCTACCGCGGCGAGGATGTGCCGTTGTCGAATATCCACCACATCACCTGGGACGACATCGACGGCAAAACGCCCTTCCGCGAGAACAAGGAACTGCAGAAGCAGCTGCTCAAGCTCATGAAGAAGTACCCGTACATGGCACACAACGCCGCATTTGAGGACAGCTGGTTCAAGATCCACCTGGACGGCTACGCCGAGGCACGCCGCGCCGGTAAGATCATCGTCATCGATTCACGCCAGATCTGCCGCAGCCTGGACGCCGACGTGCGCTCGCTCCCCCGCGAGTCCGCGCCCGCCGCGCTCGAGAACTGGGCGCGCCGCCGTGGCACCCTCGCCGCCGACGCCAGCGAGCAGCATCTGGGCCTGGACGACACCGACCTCATGCTTCGCACCGTCCAAGCCGAGTTCAACCTCAAGAACCTGTTTGCCAAGTAGAAACGTCTACGCCAAACTCCGGCGTAGATCACGAGCGGCCCCGCAGCGGGAAACCCCGCAGCGGGGCCGCCCTACGTTCCACAGATAGATCTGCCATCACAAATTCTGAACCCTCATTTTGAACGATTTCGACCAATTCCCGACACGTAATTCGTTGTCGGATGGTGATGCATCGATATCAAATGTGCAGCAATTGAGTATTTATATGCTATAGCTAAGCTGCGAAAACTTTTATTTAGGGCATACCAACCCATAATTGCGTCAAGCTTTTGGACAGCATTTGGCTAGACCTCTAAAACGACTTTTCCACTCAGCGCCATCAACACGGCATTAGCTGACACGATATATAGCAT
>CALHDP010000142.1 GCA_938023085.1 uncultured Collinsella sp. | reverse complement strand
GCTTGCAACGTAGTCGAGCACAGCCGCCTTGCCGGAAGTAAACAACGGGTCGCCTGCCTCAAGATCGCCCTGGGCAGCATGCACGTTAAAGGAACTGAACGTCCTGTTCTTTGTGTTGTTGTTGGTGATCTTGATGTGCAGGTAAAAGCCGTCCTGTAGCTTGGCATCGCCGCGATAGAACGTACCGTGAGCCACCGACTCATAGGTAATGCCTGCCACCTCGACCGTCTGCGACTCATAGGCCTTGGGCTTTTCCTGCACAGACACGCTGCCGCCCGAGCTGCCAGCCGAGCCGCTCGGAGCACTGCCGCCACAGCCGGCCACCGTACACGCCAGCACGGCCGAAAGCGTCACGGTGGGAATTCCTAACAGCAGCTTCTTCGTCATGGGCTTCATCATCCTCACCGCTCCTTTCGCTTGCAGCTCATCCGTTGCCCAAGGCCTTCGTCATCCCGTGGCATCGGCTTCCACTATGAGCGTATGACGAAACACGGCGCCGGCGAAGTGACCCGTGGCCCAAATAACGACCCACCAGCGTTCCTTATGGGCCAAAAGAACTCGCACATGCACGCCCCCGGCCCATAAAACGAGACGTCTGTCCCAATGTTCGATTCGATCCAACAATCCGCACGACACGCTTTCGACAACGTATCCAACCGTAAACGCAGCAAGACGCATCCGGCCGCCTTCAAACTTACTCGGACATAACCGACTCGGTTTTGTCCGAGTAAACGAATCTCCATCGAACTCCGAACGGTTGTTCGATGGATTTCGTGTTAGTTGGAATCGCCTATGGGCTGGGCTATGCTACCTTGACTATCTATATGACTTAAACGCAGCAAAGGAGCACCGAGAGAGCGAGTATGGCAAAAAACACCGCAAACTATGGTAACGACAGTATCCGCCAGCTCAAGGACGAGGAGCGCGTACGCCTGCGTCCCGCCGTCATCTTTGGCTCGGACGGACTCGACGGCTGCGCGCATGCCGCCTTCGAGATCCTGTCCAACGCCGTTGACGAGGCGCGCCAGGGCTACGGCAAGCTCATCACCCTTACCGCCTTTCGCGATGGTTCCATTCAGGTAGAGGACAACGGCCGCGGCTGCCCGCTCGACTGGAACCCCTCCGAGAAGCGCTTTAACTGGGAACTCGTCTTTTGCGAGCTCTACGCCGGCGGCAAATACAACAATAACCAGGGCGGCGACTACGACTTCTCGCTCGGTACCAACGGCCTGGGCTCATGCGCAACCCAGTACGCCTCCGAATACATGGACGTTACCGTCTGGCGTGACGGTAACAAGTACTCCCTGCACTTTAAGAAGGGCAAGGTCGTCGGTGCCAAAAAGAAGGCACTCGAGATTGAGCCCAGCGACGAGAACCGCACCGGCACCACCATCAAGTGGCGCCCCGATCTTGAGGTCTTTACCTCGATCAGCATTCCCCACGACTGGTATCGCGAGACCATGCGCCGCCAGGCCGTGGTCAACGCCAACGTGACCTTCCGCCTGCGCATCGAGGGCGACGACGGCGAATTAACCGAAGAGGACTTTTGCTATCCCAAGGGCATCGAAGACTACGTGCTCGAGAAGGTCGGTACCGACTACCTCACCGAGCCCTTCTTTATCGAGGCCGACCGTCGCGGTCGCGACCGCGAGGACCTGCCCGACTACAACGTCAAGATTACCGCGTGCATGTGCTTCTCGCGCACCTTCATGATGCAGGAGTACTACCACAACTCGTCATGGCTCGAGAACGGCGGCTCACCCGAGAAGGCCGCCCGTAGCGCTCTGACCAGCGCCATCGATGCCTACATTAAGCAACAGGGCAAGTACAACAAAAACGAGAGCGGCATTAAGTGGCAAGACGTCCAGGACTGCCTGGTGCTGGTGACCAACTGCTTCTCAACCCAGACGTCCTACGAGAACCAGACTAAGAAGGCCATTAACAACCGCTTTATCCAGCAGACTATGACGGCCTTCTTTAAGGAGCGCCTCTCGACTTACCTGATCGAGAACAAGGACGCCGCCAACAAGATCATGGAGCAGGTGCTCATCAACAAGCGCTCGCGCGAGAATGCCGAGAAGACGCGCCAGAGCATCAAGACCAACCTGCAGCAAAAGACCGACATGGCCAACCGCGTGCAGAAGTTCATCGACTGCCGCTCCAAGGACAAGAGCCGACGCGAAATCTACATCGTAGAGGGCGACTCGGCAGCAGGCGCCATTCGCACCTCGCGCGATGCCGAGTTCCAGGGCGTTATGCCCGTCCGCGGTAAGATTCTCAACTGCCTAAAGGAGGACTACCCGCGCATCTTTAAGTCCGACATCATCATGGACCTCATGCGCGTGCTGGGCTGCGGCGTGGAGATCAAGGACAAGCGCATCAAGAACCTTGGCGCCTTCGACCTGGACAATCTCAACTGGAACAAGGTCATCATCTGTACGGACGCCGACGTCGACGGTTACCACATCCGCACACTCGTGCTCACCATGCTCTATCGCCTGGTGCCCACGCTTATCGACGAGGGTTACGTGTATATCGCCGAGTCGCCGCTCTACGAGATCAACTGCAAAGAGAAAACCTATTTTGCCTACACCGAGCTCGAGAAGAACGGCATCCTCAAGGAGATCGGCGACCAGAAGTGCTCAATCAACCGCTCCAAGGGTCTTGGTGAGAACGATCCGGACATGATGTGGCTCACCACCATGAACCCCGAGACGCGCCGTCTGATCAAGGTGGAACCCGAGGACGTCACCAAGATGGAAACCATGTTCAACCTGCTGCTGGGCAACGACGAGGCGGGCCGCAAGCGCCACATCTCCGAGCACGGCAAGGAATACCTGGACCAGCTGGACCTGCAGTAGCAGCAAATCGATAACGACGGCCCATAAGAAGTTCAAGAGGAAATCGTGGCAAAGAAGAAGACGAAGAACCAGCCAAAGAAAAAGCAGGTCAACGCCGAGAACGTCATCGGCCTGCACTCCGAGGTCACCGACCAGCCGATCACGCAGACGCTCGAGGTCAACTACATGCCCTACGCCATGAGCGTCAACGTCTCGCGTGCGTTCCCCGAGATCGACGGCTTTAAGCCCTCGCACCGCAAGCTGCTCTATACCATGTACAAGATGGGCCTGCTTAAGGGCGAGCGCCAGAAGAGCGCCAACATCGTGGGCCAGACCATGAAGCTCAACCCGCACGGCGATGCCGCGATCTACGAAACGATGGTGCGCCTGGCCACCGGCAACGAGGCGCTGCTCGCCCCCTTCGTGGAGTCGAAAGGCAACTTTGGCAAGTACTATTCGGGCGACCTGAGCTACGCCGCCTCGCGTTACACCGAGGCCAAGCTCTCCCCCATCAGTGCCGAGATCTTCAAGGACATCGACAAGGGCCCGGTCGACTTCGTTGATAGCTACGACGGCGCCATGAAGGAGCCGCGCCTGCTGCCCACCACGTTCCCCAACATCCTTGTCTCGGCCAACAAGGGCATCGGCGTCGCTATGGCGTCCGATATCTGCGGTTTCAACCTCAACGAGGTTTGCACCGCCACAATGCACTACCTGCAGGATCCCGACTGCGACCTGCTCGAGTACATGCCCATGCCCGACTTCTCGACCGGCGGTGAGATCATCTATCGCCGCGAGGAGATGGAGAAAATCATCGAGACCGGCCTTGGCAGCTTCCAAATCCGCTCCCGCTGGCGCTGGATTCCCGAAGAGCGCATCATCGAGGTGTACGAGATTCCCTACACCACCAAGACCGATGTCATCATCGAGCGCATCGTCAAGCTCTCCAAAGAGGGCAAGGTCAAGGAGATCGCTGACATCCGCGACGAGACCGACCTCTCGGGCCTGCGCATCGCCATCGACCTTAAGCGCGGCGTCGACCCCGACAAGCTCATGGCCAAGCTCTATCGCTCGACCACGCTGCAGGATTCGTTCTCGTGCAACTTCAACGTGCTCGTCGACGGCTATCCCCGTGTTATGGGCGTGCGCCAGATTCTGCACGAGTGGGTCAAGTGGCGTATTGAATCCACCCGTCGCCGCATTAACTTTGACCTGGGCAAAAAGTCCGAGCGCCTGCACCTGCTGCACGGCCTTGAGGCAATTCTGCTCGATATCGACAAGGCCATCGCCATCATCCGCGGCACCAAACTCGAGGCCGAGGTCGTGCCCAACCTTATGAAGGGTTTCGACATTGACGAGACCCAGGCCGAGTTTGTTGCCGAACTTAAGCTCCGCAATATCAACGAGGAGTACATCCTCAACCGCACCAAGGACATTGCCAAGCTTGAGGGCGAGATTGCCGAACTTGAGGAGATCCTCTCCAGCGAGGAGAACATCAAGAAGGTCATCAGCGACGAGCTGGCCACAGTCAACAAGAAGTACGTGATGCCGCGCCGCACGGGCAGGATTGAGCCCCATGAGGTTATCGAGGTAAGCTTGGAGCCCGAGGTCGAGGAGTACCCGGTCACCATCATGCTCTCGCGCGATGGCTACCTTAAGAAGATGACGGACCGCGTGCTCAAGAAGGCGACCACGCTCAAGTACAAGGACGGCGATAAGCCCTTTATCGAGTTCCCGTCCTCCAACACGCACGAGCTTTTGGTGTTTACCAATAAGAGCCAGGTGTACAAGTGCAAAGTTGCATCGTTCGAAGATACCAAATCGGCCCAGCTGGGCTCGTACCTGCCGACCGACCTCGAGATGGAACCCGACGAGAGCGTCATCTGGGTCATCGACCCCGAGGACTACAAGGCCGACGTGCTGTTTATCTTTGAAAACGGCCGTGTGGTGCGCGTCGCACTTGCCGGATACGTCACCAAGACCAACCGCAAGCGCCTCAAGAACGCCATCTACGGTGGCAGCAAGCTGCTGTATGCCCAGGTGCTCAAGGAGGACCGCGACATCGCGCTGGTCTCGAGCGACTATCGTTTGATGAACTTCAACACGTCGCTGCTCAAGACCAAGACAACCACCAACACGCAGGGCGTCCAGGCCTTTACGGCCAAGAAGGGCCGCTCGGTCACCACCGTCGGCACAACCGAGGAGATTCTTGGCGCCGGCGTCTCGGCCGAGAAGTTCACCGCGCAGAGCCTCCCCTCCGCCGGTGCCCTCATGAAGGAAAACGACATGCCGAGCCTGTTTGACTAGGATGACGGCAGTCGAGCTGGTCCAAGCCACAAACCAACGGGGCCCGGAGCACAGTAAATACTGAGCTCCGGGCCCCGCCATTAGACATGCAAGGCAAAGACGACAATGTCAGCAACTACGCATGGCAATCAGCAATCCTCTTGGCAACCATCAATCAAGACCGCGCCACTGCCACGTAAATCATATGCTCCACACCGGGACCGCCTGGACATCCTTGGTAATGAGGTATGGTTCCGGAGTTTGACAGACAACGTGCCCAAACCCGATCTCATAGCCAGATAGGCCGTCAAGACAGGTAAAGTTCTTCACCGCGTCTCTACTCACCGTAGCAGACATCTTCACCTCGACGGGATGTAAGATATGACCCTCTTGGATGAGCAAATCAATTTCGCGCTTCTTTTGATCCCGGTAGAACCATACATCACGAAGGCTCTTCCCCGCATTCATAAAGCTCTTCAAAATTTCTGAGACAACGAACGTCTCAAATATATGCCCCGCCGCGGCCCCGTTGCGCAATTGCTCCGGTGTTATCCATCTCGTAAGATGACAAACAAGGCCCGTTTCCATGAAGAATATCTTTGGGGTCTTGGTCAGACGCTTATCGACATTAGGCCAAAAGGGCTCGACAATCCGAACGATGTTCGACGCCTGCAAAACCGAGAGCCAAGCCTTTACCGTCTTACGGTCGACGTCAACGGTGTTTCCAATATCGGTGGCATTCAACAGTTGCCCCGTTCTCGCTGCGCACGCGACCATAAAGCTGTAGAACTTCGCTTCATCCTTCACGTTTACAAGATCGCGAACATCGCGTTCGAGATATGCGGCAACGTAGTCGGAATAATAGGAGTCCCAATCGATATTTGGGTCTTGCAGTTCGGGCATCGAACCCCTATGGATGATGTTCCAAATATTTCCCGAAGACATCTTAGAGGCCAAGGAAATCTTTTTGGGAATATACGGACGAGGGCTCTGGGAACCGCCAACGAGCTCTCGCAAGCTTAGGGAGGGCATCTCCAGAATTCTGATCCTCCCCGCCAAAGATTCGCTCACACCTTTCATGAGGTGATATGTCTGGGATCCCGTGAGGACGATTCGACCCTTCTCCTCTGATTGATCAACAACCCACTTCACCGGAGAAAAAAGCTCAGGCACGCGCTGAATCTCATCGATGATGATCGGCAGATCATGAGACTCGAAAAACAGGGCGGCATCCTCTTTTGCAAGAAGATAATCCCGTGGGTTCTCCATCGAAACATAGTCGAATCGGTCGCCCAGATGTTGCTTGAGAACCGTCGTCTTCCCAACTTGGCGCGCCCCGGTCACCAGGACAACTTTTCCCTGCCCCAGCATCGAATCTATCGTCTGTTCAATTTCGCGCTCGATGTACATAGAATCGCCTCCTGTTCGGAGTTCATTATCTCGCACAAACCTAAATCGGTCAAAATCGGGAATAGAACTCCCGATTTTCACCCTCAGTCTTCTGTTCGATTCCGGCCCCAGCAGGGTCTCGAAAATAGCCAATCGCATGGGCGTCGCCAGCAACTACGCAAGCCAGTACAAACGCCGCCTCCTCGAGGACGGCGTTATCGGGGAGCGCAGACGCGGCCTCGTCGGCTTCGACATCCCCGCTTTCAGGGAGTTCTTGAGCCAGGAAGCGTTTTAGCACGCCGGAATTGTCCGCTGGAGCATCGTTGCATGGCAATCAGCAATCCTCTTGGTAAGGGCAGCAAGCATTTCCGCTCGTGCCGATTGCCATGCGATCTTCTTGTCCTTAGGCGAGCTTGCGAGCGAGCTCTCGCACCTCTTCCAGCTTAGGCGAGGAGGCCATGCTGTCGCGCTCGGTCATACCGCTGATGGTGACAATGCCCTGGTCCTCCCACTTGCAGTACGCGCATGTGGACTTGTACATAGCGATCGCCGCGTCATAGACGCCCTCGCTGTGACTATCAAGCAAAAGGGCCGTCTTGGTGAACGGGAATCCCGTGGCACCGAAGGCGTACAGGCGGTCGATGGCGGTTTTCTCCTGCGCGGTGATGTCGAACCAGTAGATAGGCGAAGCGAAGACAACCATGTCGGCGCCTTTCAGCAACTCGATCACGCCGGCCATGTCGTCCTTCTGCACGCAGGCGCCCTTATGGGCAAAGCAGTACTGGCATCCCAGGCAACCAGTGATCTTTTTGCTGGCAACGCGGACGACCTCGACCGCATGGCCGCCCTCGCGCGCGGTCTCGGCAAACGCCTCGACCATGGTGTCGGTATTAGCGCCCTTGCGTGGACTGCCGCTCAACACAACGATATTCATAGAAATCTCCCTCCTTCATGCCGCAGACGCGCGGCACACATTTCGTTGTAACCAAAACGGATGGAGTTATTCAATCGCCCGCAGATCACGCCTTTCGTTCGTGTTCACATTCCCGGTTTCGAAACTCGAATATTTCTAAAGTTTCGAAACCGGGAAGGCAATATGTTCAAGGATGCATCGAGAGGCGAATCCCGACCCCGCCATGTCGGCAGCGGTGAAGGGCGCGTCCGCGCGTGCTACGATGCGGGCACCAGAGATGAAAACACAGTCCCCGTCGGGTAGTCGTGGGCGTGCGGATGTCCGCATCAGTAACCTGCCTCCTTGGTTGTCCCTTCTCTGCATGGTCATCTACATAAAGGAGGAACCAGCCATGCAGATCAGCGTGTCGTCCACCCTGACCGTATTTCACGACGGCCAATTCTGGGTCGGGCTGGCGGAGCACGTCGAGGACGGAAGGTACGGCGTCGCCCGCACGTCTTCGGCACAGAACCGTCCGATGAGGAGATTCGGAAATTCGTTACAAGCAAATGGGAGAAGCTCTCGTTCTTCGTTGACGAGGCCACTGAAACAAGCAAGCCCGCGAAGAACCCCAAGCGGCGCGCTCGCGAGGCAGCGAAAGCCCTTAAGCGGCCCGCGGTGAGCACCAAGGCACAACAGGCGCTCGCGGCACAGCGGGAAGCGATGAAGCAGGAGTCAGCTCATGCAAGAAGCCGACGCCGCGCGGAAGAGGCTGATGCGCGCTACGAGCAGAGAAAACTGAAGCGCAAACAGAAGCATCGCGGGCATTGACCGCTATTTGCAGCAAGGCAAACCATATACAGCAGCGGCGCCAATTCCACTTGGAGCCGACGCCGCGTAGACGCTGATGGTGACGGCTATGCACGGGCACGGGCGCGCCACTGCACTTCACAGCTTGTTTCTCAAGTATTTGGGACGCACACGCGGCGTTCAAAAATGCGGAGCGACTCCGCATGGCTCGAGACTGAGCCGAGGTGCCCTACTTCTCGCTCTCCAGCAGCCCCACGATGCGGTCGATGTCGACGGCAAAGCGAGGCCTTCCCTCGCGCTCGTAGCGGTCGAGGTATGCCTGGCACTCGGAGACGATGCGCTTGGTGTTGCCGTCGATGATGCGCTGGAGCGTCTCGTAGTAGGCCGAGCCCTCGGTCCTGAAGCGGCGCTGGTAGACCTTGGTTATGGGGAACATCTTGATGTAGTGGATGCCGTGGCGGCAGCCGGGGCGCGTCGTGGGGCGGGGTGGCAACGCAAAGTACTGGTCTTTGGGCGCGTTAGGGGCGATGTTGGAACGCAGCGGCACAGCGAAGTCCCTGCGCTTCCCGCGGAAACGCAGCCTCACCACCACGATGCAGGGGCGATTGTGCTTAAGCATGAGCTCGCGGTCGCCCTCGACGAGGTCGAAGAAGTCCTGGGGGATGGATACGATCTTCATCGGTTACGCCCCCTTCATACGAAGCGGGGCCCGCATCGCTGCAGGCCCCTACAGGTGGGCGATATTCTACGCCTTGCGGCACCCCGTCGCCCACGGAGGTTAAACGTACACGTAAGCCGTACTCTGAAAGCCGCGGCTTCCGGCAAGTAGTTTATACCACGAAAGGTCGCTTTCAATGCGCATAGCTCGCAAAATAACACTCGCTGGGCCGTCACCCCTGGCAGTTACCCTCCAATCTTCATTTGAGTCAGCAGGTCAATTCATACAGTTATGGGGGTGTATCCTAAAGGGAATCAAATTTACACCCCCATAACTAAGGAATTTTCTATTCCCACTCAATGACTAGAGCCCTGGTGTAATTGGCTGGATCACCGTTCCGGGGACCGGTATCGACCTACCTGTCCGTCAAGCTCCTTCTTCAGCTCCAGCCTTGTATCTGACTCGCGCCGCTATAAGCGAAAACCGAAGAGATGCGTCTTAGCCAGGAAAATGAGGTTAGCCTTATCTTACTGCATGATTCGTGTGTTATAGTTAGATGGCTCTAACTGTTTGGGGGCGATGGCCATGCACGAACGCAAGAGCTTCTGGGACAAGAATGCCGGTCGGTACGACCGTTTCATGCGAAAGGACCGGGCGGCGTATGAGAAGATGTATGAGCTGATCAGGCCGGTGGTGAAAGCAAAAACCGTGCTGGAGGTTGCCACCGGCACGGGGCTTATCGCAAAGAGCATCGTGAATGTAGCGGCGCACATCGAGGCTACGGACGCTTCTGCACAGATGATCCTTGAAGCAAAGCGGGACAATCAATCCGCAAAGCTGCACTTTTCCGTTCAAGATATGTTCCGCCTGCCCTATGCACAGAAGTCCTTCGAAGTGGTGATCGCGTCCAACGCGCTTCACATAGTGCCGCATCCGGAAAAGGCCCTGCAAGAAATCAGGCGGGTGCTGAAGGACGACGGCGTGCTCATCGCGCCAACCTTCACCCACGCGGACAACTCGGTTTCCGGCAAGGCAAAAGCCTTTTTCATGAGTATGGCGGGATTCCCCCTCCACAGCAGGTGGACAAGCGAGGAATACCTGTGTTTCCTGCGTCAAAACGGCTGGGCGGTGCAGAAAAGCGCGGTGCTGAAGACCTCGTTCCCGTTGACCTATGCGGAATGCACGAAATCGGAGGGGCCAGATGTCGTTCTTTGAAAACACCCGCAAGCCCGTGGGCCTCGGCGGAAAACTTATGGTTGCCATGATGAATCTGGGCCACAGCCCTGTGGCGCGGTGGGGACTTCGATTTCTACGACTTGCGCCAAATGCCAAGGTGCTGGATTGCGGCTGCGGCGGCGGGGCGAACATAAAACGGCTGCTGAAAAAATGCCCGCATGGCGTCGTCAAGGGCATCGACTATTCGCCCGTCAGCGTGGAGAAGGCTAGAAAGCTCAACCGAGCTGCAATTCAGGAGGGGCGTTGCGCCGTTCTGCAAGGCAGTGTGGCGGATATGGTGTTTGAGGATAGCTACTTCGATGCCGCCACGGCCTTTGAGACCGTCTATTTTTGGCCCGATTTGTCCCGATGCTTCCGTGAGGTCTGGCGGACGCTGAAGCCAGGCGGGGCAATTCTTATCTGCAACGAGAGCAATGGCGATACGGACAAGGACGAGAGGTGGACGCAGATCATCGGCGGCATGACCATCTACAAGGACATTGAATTAAAGGCATGTCTGGAGCAGGCGGGTTTTCACGAGGTGCAGATACGCAAAAAGAAAAAGTGGCTCTGCGTCACGGCGCGGAAGTAAGGGCATCAAGCACGGGTATTTTTGCATCCATCCTGCACATGGCGATAGGCATGACGGTCATAGCGGCTGTGCTGGCGGCAATTATGACAGTTTTTATTCACTGAGGAAGGAACTTATGAAATGTAAAATTGAGAAAAACACCGTGCAGGAGACGCTAATCCTCCCGCTGTATTCCCGGAAGCTGTGTACGGAGCTGTACCCGAACCTTTACAGGGATGAAACAGCGGTTCGTCTGCTCGACCAGATCGACTACGACTTTTCAGAGGCAGAGAAAAACTCCCGCAGCCTGATGCAGCGGTTCGGTGCGCTGGAGGTGGCCATGCGGCAGAATGACCTTGCCTTTGAGGTGCAGGCGTACCTGAAAAACCACCCCTGCGCGGCAGTGGTCAATCTGGGCTGCGGGCTGGATAACACCGGCAGAG
>CALHDP010000141.1 GCA_938023085.1 uncultured Collinsella sp. | reverse complement strand
AGCTAAACGTACTTGTTTGTTTGCATAGATTGCATGCGGAGTGTCTGCTATTTGCCGGCGGGGCCGGGGTGCCTGCCTTGTTTTGAGAAGTTCGCGGAGCCCACTTCTCAAAACAAGGCAGGCACCCCGGCCCTCGTCCGTGAACTCTTCCGCTGGGCGAGCCATAGACGCCACGCACCGATGCGATAAAGCAGTGGCTTGAAATTGGTGCTATATTCAGCATGAGTTGTTTAATGCTAGTACGGGAGGCTGATATGGGGCTGTTCAAGAAGAAAAACCCGCAGGATGCCTTTGATTCCGATGTGTTTACCATCACGGATACGATTTTGGACCCGCCGCGGTTTACATTTTTGCCGGCTATCTACCAGGATGCCACGCGCCGCAAGTGGGCCGTGCATCAGCGCGGCGGTGAGCCGAAGATTTTTGACTATGCGGACGTGCTGCAGTGCGAGATTGTCGAGACCGGAAATCCCGAGGATGTGCCGGAGGTTAGCAAGCGCGAACTAGCTCAGCAGATTTTGATTAATCCAGCTCAGGCTACTAAAAACAACGCTGCCAAGCGTAATATGTGCCTTGGTATGGGTGTCATCGTTGCCGTGCAAACCGGCGAGGATGAGATTTCGAAGCTTGAGATTCCGGTGACCGCGGGCGAAGTCAAGCGAGACTCCGGCCTATATCGGTCGTATCGGAACGTTGCGGAGCAGATCAAAGAAGCCTTCGACGCCATGGGGCGTCCGGAGCAATGATTCCTGCAGCATCAAGCGGTTGAGGAGCCGTGCCCATGCCGAGTGAACCATATGCGATTCCGCCCAAAGATTGCGCCTTTGAGGGCATTCTTTGGTATATCAATCATTATGACCTGCAGGGTGGCGACCGGCTGCCCGCCGAGCGTGTGCTCTGTGAAGAGCTGGGCGTGTCGCGCACGGCGTTGCGTGCTGCGATCGCGCGCCTTATTTCGTGCGGAACTTTGGAAAGCCGCCGCGGTTCGGGCACCTATGTGTGTCCTCCCAAACCGCTGAACATCTTTCAGGAAACATGGAACTATACGCAGGCGGTGGAGAGGGTTGGCTCAAAGTCGACCGCACGCCTGGTTTGGTCCAAGGTCGTGTACGCCGATATCGATCTGGCCCAAAAGGCCCAGATCGACCTGGGCATGCCGCTTTTCTGCATTCGACGTGTGCGCGTGGTTAATGGTTCCCCGGCGTCGATTGAGACGGCCCACGTCAATCTGTCTTTGTGCCCCTCGCTTCCCGATCACGATTTTGAGCAGGAAAGCCTCTACGACGTTTTGCTCAAAGAAGGGAATGTCCATGTGACGCACGGCAAGGAGCATATTTCCATCAGCCGTCTGAACGCCGACGAGGCCAAGTTGCTGGGTGCTCAGGAGGGCACGCCGGTGTTTTACAAGGCTTCGCACGAGCGTGACGAGAACGATGGCTTTGTCGAGTATTGCAAGTCCGTGATTCTGCCGACCAAGTATCGTTTTGCCGATAACGGCGAGGCAGACGGCGTTGCGACGAAGGTAGGTGTCGAATGGCTGATGCAGTAGAAGACTTGCCGGTTTACAAACAAATTCGCCGCTGCATTGCGGAGCGAATCGAGCGCGGCGACTACCCGACGGGCTCGATGATTCCGTCCGAAAACGAGCTGGCCGAGGAGTTTGGCACGACGCGCCTGACAATCCGAAGTGCCATGGACGAGCTGGTCAAAAGTGGCCAGATTCGTCGCGTGCAGGGCAAGGGCGCCTTTGTGGGACACAAGTGGTTTGACGAGCACGAACGCAAGGGCGGCTTCCGTCAGTCGGTTCTGGCGTCGGGCGCGACGCCGTCGGTGCGCATTCTGGCGCGCTCCAAACGCTACGCCGGCCCGTATTACGCCGACCTGTTTGGCATCGCCGAGGACGATCTGCTTTACTCGGTGCGCCGTCTCAACTGCATTGATGGGGAGCCCGTGTCGATTGAGATGACGCTGATTCCGTGTCTGCTGTTTCCGGGCATCGAAGACGTGGACATTTCGGTCTTCAGCCTGTTCGAGACCTACGACATGTTGGGGCGCAAACCGGACAAGTCGATTGAGAAACTCGATATTGAAGCGCTGGGCGCACGCGATGCGAGTTTGCTCAATCTTGAGCCGGGCGACCTGGCGCTCGTACTGGAATGCATGACCTATGACTCGAGTGGGCAGGCGATCGAGCATGCCAAGTCTTTTAACCGCGGTGATGCCGGCGGATATACCTACAACTATTAGCGTCTAGAGCATCCTCGTGCACGGCGGGGTGCTCATTTTTTTACGGACATGTGTCGCATGACCGATGAACGGCAAAAACTGACCGTCTACCGAGAGGGGAGGATGAAATCAAAAAATCGGTATTAAAAACGGCTAACCTGTAATCGTTCACTGGTATTAAGAACCTTTGAATTGTTGAGCTTGGGGCCAAGATGTCCACAAGGTTAAGCGGCGAGACGGGGCGGCAAGCCTGTCCATTCCGTGCGACAATTCAAACTGCTCGTGAAAGGAGCGGGAATGAAGGAGACCGAGAAGATCGAGATCATGCACTTCGACCAGGAGGGCTACCTCG
>CALHDP010000140.1 GCA_938023085.1 uncultured Collinsella sp. | reverse complement strand
TGATTGGTTATTGAGCGTTGGTCAAAATGGTTGTTTTTACAGTAGCGCTAACACCCGGCCGCGGCGATCGCCCCGGCGAGCGCCTCGTAGCCCGCCGCGTCGGCGGGGAACTGGCGGGACAGGACCTTGCGGCCCCTCCAGTCCAGGACGTACAGCCAGTGCGAGTCGGCGTGGGTGTCGACCCCGCAGAAGACCGGCCCGCGGGCGTCGGGTATCGATTCGTTTTGCATGTCTCGCTCCGTTCTTTCCGTGCTCGCCTGGACCGGGCAGACGGCACACTGACGGGGCGCGATAGAATGCGGTTGTTCGGGTCCGCGGTATCGCTCCATGCTCCTATTAGGTCATGCGGCGGTCTCGGCTCGCCGCGGCCCGCGCGGGACATGTCAGGAAACGAGGGCAGCCCTGTGGGCGCCAGCGGAATGTGGGGTCACCGCGCGGTCCGCATCTGATGGTGTCGACGTCAATGGTATACGGGTGCATCATCGACGTCTTCAATACAGAAAATATCAGTGCGGAATGTTCCGGAGAGAAACCCCGTCACGCCCCCGGATCCCCTGCGTTTACGGCCTTGAGGTCGGCGTGGGCGGAGAATGTGGTTGATGGGGATACGTGTCCCTTTCGCTGTTTCGCGCTTTGCGCGAAAGGCGCGCTACTTTGGAGCGAACGGAGAACGTGGTTGTTGCGGCAACTGATCCCCACCATAAATTATCCTTGGCATACTTGCGCGAAAGCCTGCTGGTGCTACACTTGCAATTGCTGTTTCAGGGCGGGGTGAAATTCCCCACTGGCGGTAAATCGGGCGGTGTCAAAGGGATGCCGTGGCGCAGGCGAGGTGTCTGTGACCGAGCCGATGAGTCCGCGACCCGTGTGTGCGTTGGTTCGCATGCCGGCTGAACTGGTGAGATCCCAGTACCAACGGTTAGAGTCCGGATGAAAGAGGCAGGTGATCTTATGTCTGAACAGTCGCAGCATATCCATTTTGAGAACACGAATAGGTGGAGCACCAAACAGCTCGTTACCATGGCGTTGATGTGCGCCTTAGGCGCCCTGTTTATGTACGTGCAACTGCCCATCCTTCCCTCGGCGCCGTTTTTGACGTATGACCCGTCGCTGGTGCCGGCGATGGTGTGTGGATTTGCGTATGGCCCTGGTGCCGGCACCGCTGTTGCCGCCATGGCGATCGTCATCCATGCGCTTACCACGGGCGATTGGGTTGGTGCGATTATGAACTTGGTTGCCACGCTGGGCTATATTCTGCCTGCGGCTATCGTCTACCAGAAGATGCATACCTATAAGGGTGCCGTGATTGGCCTGGCGCTGGGTGTTATTGCCGCTACGGCGCTGTCTATGGTCGCAAACCTTACCATTGGCGTTTGGTTCTGGTATGGCTCGGTCGATGCGATCGCCCCGCTCATGATTCCCGCCGTTTTGCCGTTCAACCTCATCAAGACCGTGCTCAACTCGGTGTTGACGCTGGCAGTGTACAAGGCGGTCTCTAATCTCATCACGCCCAAGAAGGACCAGGTCAAAGGCCGCGCATGATTGAGTGTCGGAGCGTTTCCTTTAGCTACGACGGCGCTGCGAAAGCGCTCGATGGCATCGATCTGAACATCGAGGATGGCGAGTTTTTCTGCATCCTCGGCGGCAATGGGTCGGGCAAGTCGACGTTTGCCAAGCACCTGAACGCGCTGCTGCATCCCGATACGGGAACGGTGTGCGTCAACGGCATGGACGCGTCCGATCCCGAGCTGGTCTACGACATCCGCTCGACTGCGGGCATGGTGTTCCAGAATCCCGATGACCAGCTTGTGGCGACGCTTGTCGAGGACGATGTTGCGTTTGGTCCCGAGAACTTAGGGGTCGAATCGGCCCAGATCGCGCAGCGCGTGCGCGAGGCGCTGAAGGCCGTGGGTCTGGTGGGCTTTGAGCGCCACGAGACCCACGCTCTCTCGGGCGGACAAAAGCAGCGCGTGGCGCTTGCCGGCGTGCTCGCCATGGAGCCACGCGTGCTCATTTTGGACGAAGCGTCCTCGATGCTCGATCCGCGCGGGCGCAAGGGCCTTATGAAGGCCTGTCACGCGCTGCACGAACGCGGCATGACCATCGTGATGATTACGCACTTTATGGAAGAGGCCGCTGAGGCCGATCGCGTTGCTGTCTTCCAAGCGGGGCGCGTTGCCATGCTCGGCACGCCCGAGGAGATCTTGACGCGGGCGGACGAACTCGCGCGGCTGAATCTGGATATGCCGGCATCGTGCTGTCTTGGCAGGGCGCTTCGCGCGAAGGGCGTGCCCATTTGCGCACGGGTGCGCGAGGCGGATATGGTCGCCGAGATTGCGCAGACTTATGCCGAGCGGAGTGGGACAGGCATCGCCGGGCGGCCTTTCGCATCCGATCCTCGTATTCCCGACAACGTCTCCTCTGCAATCGATGGCGCAGACGCGCTGGAGCCCGTCATCGAGATTTCGCACCTTTCGTATAGCTATTCGCTGAGCGCCCGCGAGCGCCGTCGCTGGCAAAAGCGCTCAGCCGTCGAGGGCGCATCGAACAAACAGGCTCTCTGGGGCAACGACCCCAGCAGTCCGTGGGCACTGCGTGATGTATCGCTGACGGTGCGTCGTGGCGAGTTCCTGGGCCTTGCGGGCCATACCGGTTCGGGTAAGTCGACGCTGGTTCAGCATCTCAACGGCCTGATTCGTCCCCAGGAGG
Source organism: uncultured Collinsella sp. (assembly GCA_938023085.1). Classification (GTDB taxonomy): domain Bacteria; phylum Actinomycetota; class Coriobacteriia; order Coriobacteriales; family Coriobacteriaceae; genus Collinsella. The sequence continues at coordinate 40,449 of CALHDP010000140.1, read as the reverse complement.
GTTCCGTTTATGCGTTGGGGCTCGACCTGGCAAACAAGAAAGATGCCGCCGCGGTTAAGGCAAAGGTCGGCGTGGTGTTTCAGTATCCAGAGCGTCAGCTGTTTGCCGAGACCGTGGCACAGGACGTGGCATTTGGTCCGCATAACCTTGGCTTGTCGCAGGCCGAAGTTGCCCGCCGCGTTGAGTCATCGCTCGCGCGCGTGGGCCTCGACCTGGCCACGGTGGGCGATAAGAGCCCCTTTGAGCTCTCGGGCGGGCAGCAGCGGCGCGTGGCGTTTGCCGGCGTGCTTGCCATGGAGCCCGAGGTCCTGGTACTCGATGAGCCCATGGCGGGGCTCGATCCGGCGGCGCGCAGTGATTTCTTGGAGCTCATCGATCGACTTCACCATGGGGGCCTGACCGTCGTCATGGTCTCGCACAGTATGGATGACCTTGCCAATTGCTGCGACCGTATTGTCGTGATGAACGAGGGCACGGTGTTTGCCGAGGGTACGCCCGCTCAGGTTTTTGCGCATGCGGATGAGCTCAAGTCGATTGGCTTGGGTGTTCCCGCTGCCCAGCGCATGGCGCTGGCGCTCGCGGAAGCGGGCGTGCCGCTGCGTCGCGGCGGGCTCTATACGGTTGAGTCGTTGGCCGACGAGTTGGCAGATTTGCTGATCGGTCGCTCGGACGGTTCTTCTGACGTCTCGGACAAAGCCAAATCCGAAACGGTCGCGCGAGAGGAGGGCTGCTAATGGAGGCGTTTTCGTTTGGCAGCTACTATCCCGGCGATAGTGCGATCCACCGCCTGGATCCGCGAACTAAGTTGCTCTTGGGGTTTGTGTTTCTGATCACGACGCTCACGGTCAGTAGCTTCTGCGGACTGGTCCCGGTCGCAATCTTCGTTGTTCTGATCTATACCGTGTCCCGGGTGCCGGCTCGTCGCGTCCTGTCATCGATGGCGCCGCTGCTGGCGATCGTCGCGGTAGTCGCGGTGCTCAACCTGTTTTCCGACCAGAGCGGGCGCATTCTGTGGCAGCTCGGCTTTTTGCAGATAAGCGAGGGCTCGCTGCATTCCGCCGCCTTTATGGCGTGCCGCCTGACCTTGATGATGGCCGGTATGAGCGCTATCACGCTCACCACACCGACGCTCGACCTCACCGCGGGCTTTGAGCGCCTGCTCGCGCCGTTTGCGCGTGTGGGACTTCCTACGCACGAGCTCGGCATGATCATGGGCATCGCGCTGCGCTTTATGCCGCAGTTTGCCACCGAGATGAAGCAGACGGCCGATGCGCAGGCGAGCCGCGGTGCGCGCGTGACGGGAGGCCCGCTCGGCGGCGTGCGTATGCTCGGCAGTGTGGCGATTCCGCTGTTCACGGGCGTGTTCCGTCATGCCGAAACGCTGTCTGCCGCCATGGATGCCCGTTGCTATCATGGCGAGCAGGGCCGCACGCGTCTCCATGCGCTTGCATTTGGCCGCGGCGATGCGTTGGCGGCGGTGGTGACGGCGCTGCTGCTCATCTGCGTCATCGTCATCAATCTTCAACTTGTTTAGGCGCGATTCGAGCGCAGAAAAGGGGTCCCTATGACCGACAACGACCGCACGGCGCAGCTCGAGCGCGCCTGTTCGTATCTTAGGCGTATTCCGGCGTGGTATCTCGCCACGATCGACGTGACGGACGGACATCAGCCGCGCGTGAGGCCGTTCTCGTTTGCCATGGTCGATGATGGCAAGCTGTGGTTTTGCACCTCGCGCGATAAGGATGTGTGGGCCGAGCTCAGCGCGAACCCCAAGTTTGAGGTTTCGGGTTGGAAACCGGGGGAGTGCTGGATTGTACTGACCGGCGAGGCCGCGCTCGAGGACGACGCGGTCGTGAGCGACCGGGTGCGCCAGGCGGGCTTTAAGCATATGGTGGGCATTGGCGAGCAACACGAGAGTGCCAACGACGGTCGCCTTGCGTTTTTCTCGGTGCGCAATATCGCCGCCCGCTTCTGTGATATCGACGGCAGCGAGGAGCGCCTGGAGCTCTAGCTCACACAAACCAGGCTCTCAAACTGGCTAGTACAGGAGGAAACGTGGACGGATTGAATACGGTTTTGGAGTATCTGACGTCGGTGCCGGCGTGGTACTTGGCGACGAGCGTGGACGGGCAGCCACATGTACGTCCGTTCTCGTTTGCACAGATTCAGGACGGTAAGCTGTGGTTTGTGACGGCGCGCACCAAAGACGTGTGGCAAGAGCTGCTGCAAAATCAGCGCTTTGAGGCCACGAGTTGGTGGCCGGGCCATGGCTGGCTCATCTTGCGCGGGCATGCGGGTCTGGATGACCAGGCCGCTCCCGATATGCGCGAGGCTGGATGGAAACATCTTGAGCGCTTGAGCGAGCACTATGAGGGGCCTAACGACCCCACGCTCGTCTTCTTTAGCGTGGAGGAACCCGAGGCCTTTATCTGCAATCACGACGAATGGGTGCCGGTCGAGCTCTAAACGAGTCTCTCAGCAAGCTTCGACAATTCAAATTCTCGCATATAGCGGGCCCCACATTGCAACGTCACCGTAAGGTGCACTGGGTAATATGGGGCCCGCTCCATTTGTCAATTCCTTCAAGCGAATGTGTCGGGAATGTTTCAATGCATGAATATGCAAGCCATTTACGTATTCATGCATCTTTTGGTGCTAAAGTTTCAACCCACTTCATAACGACCGCTGCGAAATGCGCATCGGTGCATAAATCGCAGACAAGGAGTCTGATATGTCTTTGAAGGTTGGAATCGTCGGCGCGGCTGGATATGCCGGAGCCGAGCTCATTCGCCTCGTGCTCGGTCATCCCGAGTTTGAACTTGTCGCCATTACGTCCAACGCCGATGCCGGCCAGCCGTTGTCTGCGGTGTACCCGAGCTTCACCGGCGTAAGCGATCTTGTCTTCACGACGCATGATGCCCCCGAGCTCAAGAACTGCGACGCGGTATTTTTGGCCGTGCCGCACACCGCCGCCATGGCGCAGGTGCCCGCCCTGCTTGCCGCAGACGTTTCCTGCTTTGATCTTTCGGCCGATTACCGCCTGAGCGATCCGGCCGTGTTTGAGGCATGGTATGCCGCCGAGCACACGAGCCCCGAGCTACTCAAGACACGTGCCTTCGGCCTGCCCGAGCTGTTCTGCCAGGACTTGGAGACCGCTGCTTCCAGCCATGCTGCTGGCAGGCCCGTGTTGGTCGCCTGCGCCGGCTGCTATCCCACCGCAACGAGCCTTGCTGCCGCTCCTGCCGTGCGTGCGGGCTGGGTGGCCGAGAACGGTCCCGTGATTGTCGATGCCATCAGCGGTGTGACGGGTGCCGGCAAGTCCTGCAACGCTCGTACGCATTTTTGCAGCGCCGACGAGAATTTGGAGGCCTACGGCGTGGGCAAGCATCGTCACACGCCCGAAATCGAGCAAATCCTTGGTCTAACAGATCGCGTCGTCTTTACCCCGCACCTGGCACCCCTCAAGCGTGGTCTGCTCTCTACGGTAACGATGCCGCTTGCGCCGCAGGCTATCGATACCTTGATCCTTGAGGACGTTGTCGACTATTACAAGCAGTTCTACGCTGGACGCACCTTTGTGCGCGTGCTCGATGCCGGCCAGCAGCCCAAGACGGCTTCGGTCGTCGGCACCAACGCCGCCCAGATTGGCCTTGCGTTCAACAAGCGCGCGGGCGTGCTGGTGGCGACGGGCGCCATCGACAATCTGTGCAAGGGCGCTGCGGGCCAAGCGGTCCAGTGCGCCAATATCGTCTTTGGCTTTGACGAGCGACGAGGCTTGCCCACAGTGGCGTGCCCGGTGTAGCACATTCGATTGTTAACGATTTGGTAGTCGGGCATCGAGTGGGGCGCCACTCTTAAGCTGGTCTCATGATCACGACTGGCATGGCGCACCAACCGATGTCCGTTTTTTGTTTGACATAAGGAGTCATAAAGACGATGAATACCGAGCTGTTTGATATCAAGATTCGCGCCGTCGAGGGTGGCGTTACGGCTGCGGCTGGTTTTAAAGCTGCGGGCATCCACGCTGGGTTCCGCAAGAACCCCGAGCGTCTGGATTACGCGCTCGTCGTGCCCGATAAACCCTGTCCCGGTGCCGGCGTGTTTACCACCAATCGCTTTTGCGCGGCGCCCGTGCAAGTGAGCCGTGCCAACCTGGGCGGTGCCGACAAGGGTTACGGTATCATCGCCGGCGTTTCGGTCAACTCTGGCAATGCCAACGCCGCCACGGGTGAGACCGGCCTTGCATGCGCGCGCGAGACGTGCAGCATCGCATCGCAGGTCATCGGCTGCGAGCCCCGGCAGATTCTGGTTGCCTCCACGGGCGTGATTGGCCAGATTCTGCCGATCGACACGTTTGAGACCGCCATTCCTGCTGCCTACGAGGCGCTCTCCGCCCACGGTGGCGCCGATGCCGCTCGCGCCATCATGACGACTGACACGCACTCCAAGGAGTACGCCGTGTCCTATGTCAGCGAGGCTGCGGGTCATGCGGGCAATGTCTATACGGTAGGCGGAATGTGCAAGGGCTCGGGCATGATCATGCCCAATATGGCCACCATGATCGCGGTCATTACTACCGATGCCCCCGTCGAGCCTGCGGCACTTCATGCCCTGCTGCTCTCGACCGTCAAGCAGACCTTTAACAAGGTAACGGTCGATTCCGACACCTCGACCAACGACACCTGCATCATGCTTGCCTCCGGCGCCGCTGCCGCAGATGCCGAGCCTATCGTCGAGGGCTCCGATGCCTTCGACGAGTTGGCATTTGCCGTGCACGAGGTGTGCGAGAGCCTGGCGCGCAATATCGCCGCCGATGGCGAGGGCGCATCCAAGCTTGTTACGGTCAACGTTACCGGCGCCGTGAACGACGAGGAAGCCGATATCGCCGCCCGTGCCGTTGCCAACTCGCCGCTCGTTAAGACCTGCATCGCCGGCCACGACTGCAACTGGGGTCGCGTTGCTATGGCGCTTGGCAAGTGCGGCGTGAAGTTTAATCAGGAAGATGTTTCCATCGACATGATGGGCATGCCTGTCTGTCGCGACGGTCTGACTGTTCCCTTTGACGAGGACGAGGCTCTACGGCGTTTCGAGGCGCCCGAGATCGTGATCTCGGCCGACCTGGGCGCAGGCGACGCGGCAACGACCGTGTGGACCTGCGACCTCACGCATGAGTACATCTCCATCAACGGCGACTACCGTTCCTAGATTCCAGGCACGCTGCGCATCTTGCCGCGATTGCGGACAGCGGAGCACGGCGCGATAACGATACGAAAGACGAGGCAGATTATGAAATTCGCACGCGATTGTCGTTCGAGCGAATCCAACGAAGCAACTGCGCAGCTGCTGTTCGAAGCGCTGCCGTGGATTAAGAATCTGACCGGCAAGACGGTTGTTATCAAATATGGCGGAGCCGCCATGGTTGATGAGCAGCTGCGCCGCGACGTGATGAGCGACATCGTTTTGCTCAAGATCATCGGTATGCGCCCCGTCATCGTGCACGGCGGCGGCAAGGCTATCAACGAGGCGCTCAGCCACTATGACATCCCCGTCGAGTTTAAGAACGGCCAGCGCGTGACCACGCCGGCGACTATGGATATCGTGCGCGAGGTGCTGGGCGGCAAGGTCAACCAGGAGTTGGTTGCTGCCATCAACCACCACGGTAACCTGGCCGTGGGCGTGTCGGGCAGCGATGCCGGCACGCTCATCGCCGAGCCGCTCGACCCCGAGCTCGGTCGTGTGGGCAAAGTGACGCACGTCAACACCGACTATATCGAGCGCTTACTCGATAACGAGTACATCCCCGTCATCGCTACCGTCGCGGCGGGGGAGGACGGCGGTTTCTTCAACATCAACGCCGACACCGCCGCCGGTGCCGTTGCCGCGGCGCTCCACGCGCATAAGGCGATCTTTTTGACCGATGTCGATGGCCTGTACAAGGACTTTAGCGACAAGGACTCGCTTATCTCCAACCTAACGCTCGACGAGGTTAACGAAATGCTCTACGGCGGCGAGGTCGATAAGGGCATGATTCCCAAGCTGCGTGCGGCCGTCGATGCGCTTACCGGCGGCGTATTTCGTGCCCACATCATTAACGGTACCACGCCGCACTCGCTGCTGCTGGAGCTGCTGACCGATGCCGGCGTCGGCACCGTGATCCATTCCACCGAGACGGCTTACGAGTTCGATACGCATCCGCATCCGCTTTCGACGTTTGCTGCGCGTCTGACCGAGAACCTTGACGAGGTCGAGAAGCTTCAGACGGTCTAGCTGACCCGCAGCCGCCCCATTCCTGCACCCATAGCCCCGCGCCGTCTGGCGCCCAACGAAAGGCATCCCATGTCACTTGCAGCTCAGCAATCGCTTGAATCCCATTACGTTATGCATACCTTTGGCCGCTCTCCGGTCGAGTTTGTCGAGGGTCACGGCATGAAGCTCACCGGCGACGATGGCCGTGAGTACCTCGACTTTCTTGCCGGCATCGGCGTGTGCAGCCTAGGTCATGGCGACCCGGCTGTGCTCTCGGCGCTCGAGGCACAGACCAAAAAGCTCATGCATGTCTCCAATTACTTTTACATCGAGCAGCGCGGACAGGTCGCGGCGCTGCTGTCCAAGCTTGCTAACGACGACGTAGATGGTGCGCGCGTGCTTGCCGATGCCATTGCCGCCGGCGATGAGACCACGGCAGCTGCTCTTGGTGCCCCGGCTGCGGACGAGCAGGTGTGGGAGACCTTCTTTGCCAACTCTGGCGCCGAGGCCAACGAGGGCTCGATGAAGCTTGCGCGCCTGTACGCCAAGCGTGCCGGTAATGGCGGCAACACCATCGTGTGCATGCGCGGCGGCTTCCACGGCCGTACGCTCGAGACCATTGCCGCCACCATGCAGGATTGGCTGCAGGACAGCTTCCGTCCGCTGCCGGGTGGCTTTGTGGCCTGCACGCCCAACGATGTGGACGAGCTGCGTGCGATCTTTAAGCAGCTGGGGAGCGAGATTTGTGCCGTGATGCTCGAGCCGATCCAGGGTGAGAGTGGCGTGCACCCCATGACCGAGGAGTTTATGGCGGCAGCGCGCGACCTGGCACACGAAGTGGGCGCCGTGCTTATCGCCGACGAGGTCCAGTGCGGCATCTTCCGCTCCGGCAAGCCGTTTGCATTCCAAACCTATGGCGTGGAGCCCGACATCATGAGCCTTGCCAAGGGCATTGCCGACGGCGTGCCCATGGGTGCCGTGGTGGCAAAGAAGGAAATCGCCGACGTCTTTAAGCCCGGCGATCATGGTTCGACCTTTGGCGGTAACTGCCTGGCCATCACGGCGTGTGCCGCGACGCTCTCCGCGCTCGTGCGCGGCGATTATGCCGACCATGCTGCCAAGGTAGGCGCCTATATGGAGGCAAAGCTCGCTAAGCTGCCGCACGTGACCGAGGTGCGTGGCCGCGGCTTGATGCTCGGCTGTGATTTGGATGATGCTGCGGGCGATGCGCATGATATTGTTGCCCGCGCGCTGGCCGCCGGTGCCGTGATTAACGCTACGGGTGCCCATACGCTGCGTTTCCTGCCGCCGCTCGTCTGCGAGGAAGCCGACGTGGATAGTCTGATTGAGATCCTGTCGGGTGTCTTGGGCTAACGCGGTGCAATAACTCAATTTGGACCGGGTTCCGGACTGCTGACGTGCCCTATGCGGCATGATTCAGCGGTCTGGAGCCCGTTTTGCCTTAGATTTGCTAAGGCAAGGGGGACCTGCTGACCAAAAAACAGTAAATATGAGTACTGCTACCGATTTGGTAGCAGCAGTTTTGGACTAATAAGGCCAGATATCAAGTCGAAATGGCGATGAATACACGATTTTGATCTAACTGTTAGTCCTTATAATGGACATATGTTGCGTAACTTAAGCAAATACTGTCTTTTTATATGTTGCAAACAAAGTAGCAGTACTCATTTTTGCCATTTTTTGACCACGGCCTTTGTGACAGACGTGCTGGCGGGTTCGAATCCCATGCGCTGGGCATGAAAAAGGAAAGGCCTCCATCGCTGGAGGCCTATCAAATCAGTGGTGGGCGATGAGGGATGTCCGCGTGCGGCTCCGCCGCCCGCATCCGCTTCGTCGCTTCGCTCCTCGCGTGCTGCGCTGGAAAACGCTTCGCGTTTCCTCAGCTCCGCACCCTTGCGGGTTCGAATCCCATGAAATGGGCCCAAACAAAAACGGTCCCCTTTCGAGGACCGTTTCCAATTCAATGGTGGGCGATGAGGGATTCGAACCCCCAGCCTTGTGCGTGTAAAGCACCTGCGCTAACCGTTGCGCCAATCGCCCGTGCGGAGAGAGTATAGCAAAACAATCGCCCCATTCACCTCATATCCATTAAAGGTAACCGGCGCGTGTCACAGCGGAGCTGATTCAGTTGAGATTGCCTGAACATTCCGCCCCTCTTTACGCCCTCGGGTATACTCAAAAGCTACTGATTCGATTTGATGCCCAGCAACAGCAGAGGGGATAGTATATGTGCGGTTTTGTCGGTTTTGTCGGTGGGACGGATAACCAATCCGAGGTGCTCACCAAGATGATGGACCGCATCGTCCATCGCGGTCCCGACATGGGCGGTCAGTTTATCGACGGCCGCGTTGCCCTCGGCTTCCGCCGCTTGTCGATCCTCGACCTGACCGAGGCCGGCGCTCAGCCCATGGCCAATGAGGACGGCAGCGTCGTCATTGTCTTCAACGGTGAGATCTACAACTTCCAAGAACTCCGTTCCGAGCTCGAAGCCAAGGGCTACAAGTTCCATTGCGGCGCCGACACCGAGAGCCTCCTGCACGGCTACGAGGAGTGGGGCGAGGCCGTTCTCGATCGCCTGCGCGGTATGTACGCCTTCGTCATCTGGGACAAAAAGAAGAACAAGCTTTTTGGCGCCCGCGACATCTTTGGCATCAAGCCGCTCTACTACTATCCCATGGCCGATGCGGGCGACGGCGCTCCGGGCGTGCTCTTTGGTTCCGAGATCAAGAGCTTCCTGGACTACCCGCACTTCCACAAGGCGGTCAACAAAAAGGCTCTGCGTCCGTACATGACGCTGCAGTATTCGGCAACCGAGGAGACCTTCTTCGAGGGTGTCTACAAGCTGCCGCCGGCGCACTACTTTACCGTCGATATCCCGACCGGCAAGATGAACATCGAGCGTTACTGGGATTGCGATTACTCTGCCGTCGAGAAGCCGTTCGAAGAGTATGTCGATGAGCTGGACGAAGTCGTGCACGAGAGTGTCGAGGCCCATCGCATCGCCGACGTCAAGGTCGCGTCGTTCCTCTCCGGTGGCGTCGACTCCAGCTACATCGCCGCTTGCCTCATGCCCGACAAGACCTTCTCGGTGGGCTTTGACTACAAGAACTTCAACGAGACCAACTACGCCAAGGAACTTTCCGATAAGCTCGGCGTCGAGAACGTTCGCAAGATGATTACCGCCGACGAGTTCTTCGGTGCGCTCGAGGACATCCAGTATCACATGGACGAGCCGCAGTCCAACCTGTCTTCCGTGCCGCTGTGGTTCTTGGCCGAGATGGCCCGCAAGGACGTTACCGTCGTGCTTTCGGGCGAAGGCGCCGACGAACTCTTTGGCGGCTACGCCTACTACGAGGATACGGTCCCGGTGCGCAAGTACAAAAAGATGGTGCCGCTGCCCATCCGTCGCGCGCTCGGTAACCTGGCGCTGCATATGCCGTACTTCAAGGGACATAACTTCCTGGTCAAGGGTGCCGAGATCCCCGAGAAGTCGTTCCTGGGACAGGCTCTGGTATGGCCGGAGCGCGAGGTCGACGGCGTGCTCAAGCCCGAGTACAACACCGGCGACGGCGCCTTTGAGCTCGCTGCACCCATCTACGCACGCGTGAAGGGTCAGCCCGAACTGGTCAAGAAGCAGTACCTGGACATGAACATGTGGCTCCCGGGCGACATTCTGCTCAAGGCCGACAAGATGTGCATGGCGCACTCGCTGGAGCTGCGCGTGCCCTTCCTGGACCGCAAAGTCATGGAGTTCGCCGAGCACATTCCCGATCGCTACCGCATCAACGAGAACGGCAACAAGCAGGTACTCCGCCACGCTGCCAACAAGTCGCTGCCCGATGAGTGGGCCACCCGTCCCAAGGTGGGCTTCCCGGTGCCGATTGTCTACTGGCTGCGCGAGCAAAAGTGGTACGACTATGTCAAGGAGTACTTCACCGCGCCGTGGGCAAGCGAGTTCTTCAATACCGACGAGCTCATGCACCTGCTCGATCTGCACTTTGCGGGCAAGGGCGATTTCCAGCGCAAGATCTATACGCCGCTCGTGTTCCTAGTGTGGTACAAGCGCTTCTTTATCGACGAGGACCAGCCCGCTGTTCAGGCTGCCTAGCCTCGGCTTACGAACGCCTGCGCGTAACGGCTCCTCCGGGAGCCGTTTTTGCGTGGGTGCGTTTCAGTTACTATAAAACCGTCCCTGCCAAATGGCTGAGAAAGGTGAAAGATGCACCATTCGGATTCCGCGACCGTGACCACGGTCGATACGCTTGCCAAGCTTCTCGATGTGTGCGGCGAGCTGCGCGCATCAGAGCAGGTTGACGAGCGCGCCGTGACCGGCTGCTCGTTTGATTCGCGCGCGGTCTCGGCAGGTGACGTATTCTTTTGCAAAGGTGCTGCCTTTAAGCCCGCGTTTTTGAGCATGGCGCTCGATGCGGGCGCCGTCGCATTTGTGTGCGAGGAGTCGCTGGTCGAGTCTCTGGAGCCGCTGGCGCAGGAGAGCGGTGCTGCGATGCTGGTTGTTGATAGTGTTCGCACGGCCATGGCCCTGTTGCCGCCGGAGGTCTACGACCGTCCCGACCACGACGTCAAGATCGTGGGCATCACCGGCACCAAGGGAAAGACCACGGCCGCTTTTATGCTCCAGTCCATCATCAAGGCGGCGGGCGAGTCCTGCGGCATGATCGGCTCGGTGAGTACCGACGATGGTATCGAGTGCTACGAGAGCACCAACACCACGCCCGAGGCTCCCGAGGTCTGGCGCCATATCGCCAACTGTCGCACGTCCGGTCGCCAGTCCATGGTCATGGAGGTCTCGAGCCAGGCGCTCAAGTACCAACGCGTCGAGAATCTGCCGTTTGACGTGGCGTGCTTCCTCAACATCGGCCGCGACCACATCTCGCCGATCGAACACCCCACGTTTGAGGATTATTTTGAGAGCAAACTCAGGATCTTTGACCAGGCAAAGACCGCCGTGGTGAATCTGGGCACCGAAGAGGTCGACCGTGTGCTGGAGGCAGCGTCGACGGCCGAGCGCTTGGTGACCGTTGGCGTCGAGCATCCCGAGGCAAGCCTGTGGGCGAGCGACGTACGCATGGTCGGCTTTAGCATCGAGTTCAACTTGCATGGCCTGTGTGCCGACGAGTCCGAGGCGGGGGAGAAGGTCCTGTTGGGTATCGCGGGAGACTTTAACGTGGAGAACGCGCTGGTCGCTATCGCCGCTGCGCGCGAGATCGGCATCGGTATCGAGGCTATCAAGAAGGGCCTCTCCAAACTGCGTGTGCCGGGTCGTATGGAGGTCGTGGAGTCGAAGGACGGCCGCGTGATCTGCGTCGTCGACTATGCGCACAACCAGCTTTCGTTCCGTTCGCTTTTCTCGTCGGTGAAGCGCGCGTTTCCCGCCAGCCCCGTCATTGCGCTGTTTGGCGCTGCCGGCGGCAAGGCGCAGGAGCGCCGCGAGCAGCTTCCGCGCGAGGCCGCACCATATTCCGACCTGATGATCTTTGCCAATGAGGACCCGGCTCACGAGGACCCGATGAAGGTCTGTCGCGAGCTTGCCGAGCATGTTCCCGACGATACGCCGAACAAGATCATCCTCGATCGCGAAGCCGCTGTGCATGCGGCGTTCAAGGCGGCGCGCGAGGAGTACATCAACCCCGATGCTCCCACCATTGTCTTGCTGCTGGCAAAGGGTGACGAGGAACTCATGCACGTGGGCGACGAGTTCGTGCCCATCGAGAGCGACCTTTCGCTGGCCAATCGCCTGATCGATGTTACCCAGTTTGACTAATGAACCATGATGGCGGCGGCGCTCTGAGTGCGCTGTCGCCATAAGCGTGTTCCCTCAATCAAAACATGCCGTCCAAGTCCAAACCCTTCTATGTAAACGGAGTAACCATGTCCCACAACACCCTGCCGACTGTTGCCGAGCTTTCGGGCGAGATGCGCGAGCGCTTGGCCAAGGTCAAGTACGTCTTTACCGACCTGGATGCCACGATGCTCGCACCCGGCTCGTGCGTGCTGCGCGACAACGACGGTAACCCCTCGACCAAACTCGTCGAGGCCGTCGTGGCGCTCGCTCGCGCTGGTATTCAGGTGGTTCCCACCTCGGGCCGCAACCGTACCATGATCCACGAGGACGCGCGCGTGCTCGGCCTCAACTCCTACATTGGTGAGATGGGCGGCCTGGTCATGTACGACCTCAAAGCCAACGATTGGGAGTATCTGACCGGTGACATGCCTTACGACCCCGCCTGCGGCCTTACTCCGCACCAGGTGATCGAACAGACCGGCGTGTGCGAGAAGATCCTTGCCCGCTGGCCGCACAAGATCGAGTACCACAACGACATGTCGACCGGCTACAAATACCGTGAGGTCACCGTCGGTATGCGCGGCGATGTGCCCGACGATGAGGTCCAGGCCATCCTGGACGAGGCCGGCTGCGGTCTGATCTGGGCTTGCAACGGCCATCTGACTCACCTGTCCAAGCCGACGACGCTCGAGCTCGATCGCGTCGAGGACGGTCGCGCATTCAACATCAACCCCGCGGGCCTCAACAAAGGCGTCGCCATTGCGCGCTTCTGCGAGCACCTAGGGATCGAGCGCGAGGAGACGCTCGCGCTCGGCGACTCCGAGTCCGACTTCTACATGGCCGATCACGTGGGCACGTTCTGCTTGGTCGAGAATGGCCTGACGAGCGCCGGCGCGCCCGAGTTCCTGGCTGCTTGCGAGAATGCTTTCGTTACGCGAGGCAAAATTGTCGACGGTTGGGCGGCGACGGCAGAGCTGCTGGCCGCGGCGCGTTCGTAGCGCGCCGCCGCCGCACTTGGACATGTCTTTTCGAGAGAGACTGGTGAGGTAATGTCCGATATCGAGAATCCGGCAGGCGACACGCGCCCGATTGGCGTGTTCGATTCTGGTTTGGGCGGTCTGACGGTTGCGCGCGCCATCGCGACGGCGCTGCCGCACGAGTCCGTCTACTACTTTGGCGACACCAAGCGCTGCCCCTACGGCACCCGTACCGAGGATGAGGTGCGCTCGTTTGCGTTGCAGGCGGGTCGTTGGCTTTCGAAGCACGACGTCAAGATTATGGTCATCGCCTGCAACACGGCGACCGCTGCGGCCTTGCGTCTGGCCCAGCAGGTGCTCGACGTTCCCGTGATCGGTGTGATCGCGCCGGGTGCCCGTGCGGCAATCAACAGCACCCGCTCGCGTCGCGTGGGCGTGCTCGCCACCAACCTCACCATTCGCTCGGGCGCCTACACGCGCGCCATTCAGGATCTAGATGCCGGCGTCGATGTATACGGCTGTCCTGCCTCGAGCTTTGTCGAGGTTGTCGAACACGAGCTCGCCTCGGGTGCACATCTGCAGGAACAGTGGCTTGAGAACGAGGATATCTTCGATACGCCTGCCGTGCGTGCGCTGGTGGGTGCCACGGTTGAGCCGCTGCGCGACCACGGTATCGATACCGTGGTACTCGGCTGTACGCATTTTCCGCTGTTGGTGGGACCTATCCGGCATGCGCTGGGGCCTGGGGTGCGCGTCGTGAGTTCCGCCGAGGAGACCACGCGCGAGCTGACCGATATCCTCACGCGCCGCGAGCAGCTGGCGGGCGACGCCGCCGAGCCGCAGCATCGTTTTGCCACGACGGCCGATAACATTGCCGAGTTTGCGGTGGCGGGTAGCTTTATCTTTGGTCAGCCGCTCAAGAGCATCGAACATATCGATATCGATGAGCTGAAATAGATGTAAGGCAGCCGTCAAGGCCTTCGCCACATCTTTTGCCGAAAGGATATTTCTATGGAGTACATGCAGGTCAACCGCGCTAACGGTCGCGCCGCCAACGAGTTGCGCCCCGTTAAGCTCACCCGTGGCGTCATGAAGCACGCTCACGGCTCGTGTTTGGCCGAGTTCGGTGACACGCGCGTGCTGTGCGCCGCCACTATCGAGGAGGGCGTGCCGGGCTGGCGAAAGGGAGCTAAGGCCGGCTGGGTGACCGCGGAATACGCCATGCTGCCGGCGTCGACCGGCAAGCGCTGCAAGCGCGAGCACGCCAACCGCAAGGGCCGCTCCATGGAGATCGAGCGCCTCATTGGCCGCAGCCTGCGTACCGTCGTCAACATGAAGGCGCTCGGCGAGTACACCGTCACCGTCGACTGCGATGTGATTCAGGCCGATGGCGGCACGCGTACAGCGAGCATCACCGGCGCCTGGGTGGCGCTGCACGACGCCCTCGCCATGTGGGTCGAGGCGGGCAAGATCGAGCGCATCCCGCTTATCGGCCAGGTGGCTGCCATCTCCATGGGCGTTGTCGACGGCAATACGCTGCTCGACCTAGATTATTCCGAGGACAGTCACGCCGAGGTCGACATGAACCTTGTCGCCACCGATACCGGTGAGATGATCGAGCTCCAGGGCACCGGCGAGCAGGCACCCTTCGACCGCAAGCGCCTCAATGCCCTGCTCGATTTGGGCGACAAGGGCATTGCCGAGCTCATCGAGCTCCAGCGCCAAGCCCTCGCCTAACCTGCCAAAAAGGGACAGGTTTATTTTGGCAGGTTTTATCTGCGGAAACGCTGAACTGTAAGGCTGCTGCCGCGCGAGGGGAGGGGCTTGAGAGCCTAATTACCTTTTGTGTGGCGTTGTTATAAGAACAAGGAGGCCACTCATGGCACTTGAGAAGATCGACATCGACACCCTCGACCCGGCGGCGACCATCGTCGTGGCAACGGGCAACGCCCATAAGCTCACCGAGATCGAGGCCATTTTGGGCAAGGTTATGCCCGAGGTTCGCTTTGTGGCGCTCGGCCAGCTGGGCGATTTTGAGGATCCCGAGGAAAACGGCACGACGTTTTTGGAGAACGCCATCATCAAGGCCCAAGCCGCGGTTGAGGAGACGGGCCTTATGGCCATTGCCGACGATTCGGGCTTGGTCGTCGACGCGCTGGACGGTGAGCCCGGTGTGTATAGCGCGCGCTATGCGGGCGTGCACGGCGACGATGCCGCCAACAACGCCAAGCTTCTCGTTAACCTGGAAGGCGTGGCAGATGAGGACCGCACCGCGCGCTTTATGAGCGTCGTCGCGCTCATCGACACGGACGGTCTGGTTACCTATGGCGAGGGCGCCTGCGAGGGCGTTATCGCGCACGAGGGCCGCGGCGACCATGGTTTTGGCTATGACCCGCTGTTCCTGCCGGTCGACACGCCGGGCAAGACCATGGCCGAGCTGACGGCTGACGAGAAGAACGCCATCAGCCATCGTTTCCACGCGCTCGAGCATCTGTCCGCCAAGCTGACGGGCGAGGAGTAGGCCATGCGTGCGGTGGTGCAGCGCGTGCTCAACGCCGGCGTGACGGTCGACGGCGAGTGCGTGGGCCGCATTGGACGCGGCTACCTGGTGCTGCTGGGTGTGGGCCATGGCGATACGCGTGCCGAGGCCGACAAGCTGTGGGGCAAGCTCCGCGGGCTGCGTATCAACGAGGACGAGAACGGCAAGACCAATCTGGCACTTGCCGATGTCGACGGCGAGGTGCTCGTGGTGTCGCAGTTCACGCTGTTCGCCGACTGCCGCCACGGTCGCCGTCCGTCGTTTACGGATGCCGGCGCACCCGATGTTGCCAACGAGCTCTACGAGTACTTCCTGACGCTTGTGCACGAGGACGTTGAGCATGTGGCGCACGGTATCTTTGGCGCCGACATGAAGGTCGACCTGGTCAACGACGGCCCATTCACCATCGTCTTGGACACCGACAACCTTTAGGTTACGCGGTTTTACCAAACCGCGTAACAACTGGTCATGCGAGGTTGTCGTCTGGTACGTATTTGGGACGGGGCTTATTTAGCTACTTGCGTATGGCCACAACAGGGTGCTATAGTATTAGAGTTTTGTCTATCTTAGGGGTATTATCCCCTTTTTGAATTGCACCTTCTGGAGGCCCTGTTCATGGAAGAGATGGAAGTCAATCACGTCGACGACATCCACGAGAAGCTGACCGATATGGTGGGCGATCGCGTCAAGGTTAAGGCCAACATGGGCCGTACCCGCGTCGTCGAGCGCATGGGCACCATCAAGAGCGTCCACCCGGCCGTCTTCATTGTCGAGGTCGACGAGCGTCGTGGCCGCAAGTCGCGTCAGTCCTACCAGTATATCGATGTGCTCACCGGTCAGGTCGAGCTGTTCGACCCCGAGAGCGGCGAGCACATCTTTACCCCGCTCGGCAATCAGCTCGAGGAGCATTAACGGTGACCGATCGGTCCCTGACTCTTTCCGCGCCGGCAAAGATTAACCTCTACCTGGGGGTTCATACCGAGCGCGATGACCGCGGCTACCACAGGGTCGATTCCCTGATGGCGGCTGTCGGTCTTTCCGATACCGTGACGGTCACGCCGGCGCAGGCGCTGACCGTCCAGACGGTTCCGGCATCAGATTTTCCCATGCAAAAGAATACGGCGTATCGGGCTGCGGTTGCTATGGCCGAGCATTATGGTCGCGAGGCAAACATCTGCGTGACGATTGAGAAGCGCATTCCATTGTGCGCCGGCTTGGGCGGCCCCTCGACGGATGCGGCCGCGGTCATTGTCGCCTTGGCGGAGCTCTGGGGCATTGATCGCACCGACCCAGCGCTCGACGATATTGCGCGGGGCATTGGTGCCGACGTCCCGTTCTTTTTGCATGCGAGCCCTGCGTTTTACGTAGGTGGGGGAGACGTGCTGGCAACTGAGTACCCCGCGCTGCTCGCGACGCCCGTCGTACTGGTTAAGCCGCGCGAGGCAAGCGTTTCGACAATTGAAGCCTATCGACGTTTTGACGAGGCTCCGGTGCCTGCGGGCAAGCCCGGCGCGATAGCTTCTGCATTGCGTGCTGGTGATGCCGAGACGGCATATGTGCTCATCCATAACAACCTAGGTGTCATTTCCGCACAGATGGAGCCGCAGATTCAAACGGTTCTCGATTGGCTGCGTAAACAGGACGGCACCGTTGCTGTAGATGTGTGCGGATCGGGCGCCTGTTCGTTTGCCATTTGTGGCACCGCCGCCACGGCCGAAAGGCTTGCCGATGCTGCCCAGCAAAATGGCTGGTGGGCCTGCGCGACTGAGCTTATTCCCAACACGGTTCAAATCGACGCTTCAAAGAAATAAAAATTTCTCTAGCACGCGGCGAAAATCTTTGTTACTATAGTCGAGCTAACGGGTTGTGGCTCAGTTTGGTAGAGCACTGCGTTCGGGACGCAGGGGTCGCTGGTTCAAATCCAGTCAACCCGACCAGAGCATGAGGAGGGACCGCTTCTTGCGGTCCCTTTTTTTAGCTAGTGTTGTGATACCGCGATACCCGCGGTATACTCATTCGAGCTTGTCTCGCTGTATTGTGGAGGTCTACATGTTTGGACTGAGGGCTCCTGAGCTCATCATTATTCTCGTCGTTGTCCTGATTATCTTCGGGCCCAAGAACCTGCCGAAGCTCGGCAAGTCCCTCGGCTCTACCGTCAAGAATATCCGTGAGGGTATGGAGGGCGACGATAAGGCCGAGACCAAGCAGGCCGAGGAGGTCGTGGTCGAGCAGTCTGAGGAGGACAAGGAGATCGCTGAGCTCGAGGCCAAGCTCGCTGCTGCCAAGAAGAAGCAGGCAGAGGACAGCGACGCGGACGCAGAGTAGTCCCATCCCTTTGGGGTGAGCACCTGACCGGCTTGCCCGCAGGCTAGCCGGTCTTTTTCGTTTTGTTGACAGTTGATTGTTGATCAGAGTTGGGGAGATATCCGTATGGACGCAAGCCAGATCGTACTGACCGCTGAGGGCCGCCAGAAGCTCGTCGAGGAGCTCGCTTGGCGTGAGGGCGATTACGCCAAGGAGATCGTCGAGGACATCAAGGAAGCCCGCGCGTTCGGCGACCTTTCGGAGAACTCCGAGTATGACGCCGCTAAGGACAAGCAGGCCCAGAACGCCGCTCGTATTGCCGAGATCCAGGCCATCCTCGCCAACGCTCAGGTTGCTGCCACCACGGGCGACCTGACCGTCTCCATCGGTTCCACCGTTTCGTTGATTGACCCCAACGGTGAGGTCATGGAGGTCACGCTTGTCGGTACCACCGAGACCAACTCGCTCGAGCACAAGATCTCCAACGAGTCTCCGGTCGGTCACGCCATCATCGGCCACGGCGAGGGCGATTCCGTCGAGGTCGTTACGCCTTCCGGCAAGACTCGCGTCTACACCATCGCCAAGATCGCACGCTAGACCACGGTCCCGCGTAAAGGTATGTTTTCGCTCCCTGGGACCGAATCCTGGGGAGCGTTTTAGTTTGAGGAGCTAACTTATGGCAGAGAACCAGAACGCCGCCGATCAGGCATCGACGCTCAACGACGAGCGCGCCACCCGCCTGGCCAAGCGCGCCGCCCTGTTCGAGGCGGGCCAGAACCCCTATCCCGAGCACTCTGAGCTTGAGGACTACGTCGCCGATATCGAGGCTAAGTACGCCGAGCTTGCCGATGGCGAGGACACCGAGGACATCGTGAAGATCGCTGGCCGTGTGGTCGCCAAGCGCGGTCAGGGCAAGATCATGTTCATCGTCGTGCGCGATGCGACTGCCGAGATTCAGCTGTTCTGCCGCATCAACGACATGGACGAGGCTGCCTGGAGTACGCTCAAGGCCCTCGACCTGGGCGACATCCTGGGCGTGACCGGCGTGGTCGTGCGCACCCAGCGCGGCCAGCTTTCCGTTGCCCCTAAGAGCGCGACCCTGCTTGCCAAGGCCGTTCGTCCGCTGCCCGAGAAGTTCCACGGTCTTTCCGACAAGGAGACCCGCTATCGCCAGCGCTATGTCGACCTGATCGCCAACGACGACGTTCGCGAGACCTTCCGTAAGCGTTCGCAGATTCTCTCCACCTTCCGTCGCTTTATGGAGTCCGACGGCTACATGGAGGTCGAGACCCCCATCCTGCAGACCATCCAAGGCGGCGCTACTGCCAAGCCGTTCATTACCCACTTCAACGCGCTCGATCAGGAGTGCTACCTGCGTATTGCCACCGAGCTGCACCTCAAGCGCTGCATCGTCGGTGGTTTTGAGCGCGTGTTCGAGATCGGCCGCATCTTCCGTAACGAGGGCATGGACCTTACCCACAACCCCGAGTTCACCACGATGGAGGCCTACCGTGCCTTCTCCGACCTCGAGGGCATGAAGGCACTCGCCCAAGGTGTCATCAAGGCTGCCAACAAGGCCATCGGCAACCCCGAGGTCATCGAGTACCAGGGCCAGACCATCGACCTTTCTGGTGAGTGGGCCAGCCGTCCCATGACCGACATCGTCTCCGACGTGCTCGGCAAGCAGGTCACCATCGACACGCCGGTCGAGGAGCTTGCTGCCGCCGCGCGCAAGAAGGGCCTGGAGATCAAGCCCGAGTGGACTGCCGGCAAGATCATCGCCGAGATTTACGATGAGCTGGGCGAGGACACCATCGTCAACCCCACGTTCGTGTGCGATTACCCCATCGAGGTCAGCCCGCTCGCCAAGCGTTTTGAGGACGACCCGCGTTTGACCCACCGCTTTGAGCTGGTCATCGCCGGCCACGAGTACGCCAACGCATTCTCCGAGCTCAACGACCCGGTTGACCAGGCTGAGCGCTTTGCTGCCCAGATGGCCGAGAAGGCCGGCGGCGACGATGAGGCTATGGAGTATGACGAGGACTACGTGCGCGCCCTCGAGTACGGTATGCCTCCCGCGGGCGGCATTGGCATTGGTATCGACCGCGTGGTCATGCTGCTTACTAACCAGGCTTCTATCCGCGACGTCCTGCTGTTCCCGCACATGAAGCCCGAGAAGGGTTTCCAGTCCGGTGCCGCTGCCGCCAAGGCTGCCGAGGCCGGCAACGCCGCGAGCCCATTCGTTACGTCGCTTAAGCCCACGCTCGATTACTCCAAGATCGCCGTTGAGCCGCTGTTTGAGGAGTTCGTCGACTTTGATACCTTCTCCAAGAGCGATTTCCGCGCTGTGAAGGTCAAGGCATGCGAGGCCGTCAAGAAGTCCAAGAAGCTGCTGAACTTTACGCTCGACGACGGTACCGGTACCGACCGCACTATCCTCTCCGGTATTCACGCTTATTACGAGCCCGAGGACCTGGTCGGCAAGACCTTGCTCGCCATCACCAACCTGCCTCCGCGCAAGATGATGGGTATTCCCAGCTGCGGCATGCTGATCAGCGCTGTCCACGAGGAGGAGGGCGAGGAGCGTCTCAACCTGATCCAGCTCGACGCCTCCATCCCCGCCGGCGCAAAGATGTACTAACTTGTTACGCGGTTCTACGAACCGCGTAACGGCTCGACGCTGCGCGGGCCGCATTTGGACAATCTGACGTTCAACTTCAAGGGCGCGACCAGAAGGTCAGCGCCCTTTCGTTTCACGTCACCTTGTCTCAAATGCGGCCCGCTCGCTGACGTTGCCAATACATCGATGTAGTCATTGGGGACGTTCTTAAACGACTACCCAACGGATATTGCGCACATGGCTCGCATGACAGTCGTCTCTTTTATGTTTCCTTTAGCCGTTGCTGCCTAGGATGGGGGTTAGTCGACAGGAAGGGAGCACCGGGATGGACGACGCGAGCGAGCGTGCAATCGAAGAGGACATGCTCGATCAGTTCAACTACTTTGATGATGAGGACGAGGAATTGATCGACCGTCGCGAGCCGGCGGCGCTCGATACTTTCGACCTTATTGATGAAGAGCCCGACGAGGATGAGGTCGGATCAGCGGAGCCCCCACAGCCTTCGCGCCTTGACTCGCTGCTTTCGAGAGCCCCCATGCACCACGGCGTTCGTGCCGGCGCGCTCCATATGAAAACTGACTGGCACCAGATCGTGACGGCAGGCGATGAGCTTGCCGTCGATGCGCCACTCACCGATAAGTCATCCATCATCTGCCGCACCGGCATGCTTATGCTGGCAAGCGGAACAGGTGCCTGGCGCGTGCGCGATACCATGAATCGTGTTGCTGCCGTACTCGGCGTCACGATTCACGTCGACCTGAGTCTTCTGTCGTTTGAGTGCACTTGCATCGAAGATGGCCACTGCTTTAACGAGGTTGTCAGCCTGCCCACAACGGGAGTCAATACCCATCGCATTTGGATGATGGAGAGTTTCCTCAAGGAAATCGAGACCTATGGTCGTCGCTTCACGGTACACGAGTATCACGAGATGCTCAGGACCGTTGAGAGCTCAAAGCCTGATTACTCTCCCTGGCAACAGGGCCTTGCGGCAGCCTGTGCTTGCGGCGCCTTCGTCTTTTTGCTCGGCGGCGGCCCTATCGAGATGGCCTGCGCGTTCGTGGGCGCGGGTGTCGGCAACTTTGCCCGCTCCCATATTCTCAAGCAAGGCCTTGGTCAGTTCAGCGCGCTGACGACCGGCGTTGCGCTCGCTTGCGTTTCGTATCTGCTGGCATTGCTCGGCCTTGGCCAGGTCATACCGGGGGCAATGTCGCACCAAGAAGGCTATATCGGCGCCATGCTCTTTGTGATTCCCGGCTTTCCACTCATTACGGCAGGCCTCGACATCGCTAAGCTCGACATGCGAAGCGGTATCGAGCGCCTTTCATATGCCGTATCGATTATTGTGATGGCGACCCTCGTAGGTTGGATGGTTGCCGAGTGTGTTGGCCTGGCGCCGGACGACTTTGCCCCACTGGGCCTTTCGCCGCTTGCCCTTACGCTCCTGCGCGTGGTGATGAGCTTCGTTGGCGTATTCGGCTTCTCGGTGATGTTCAACAGCCCGGTAAAGATGGCCGCGGCAGCTGGGTTGATCGGCGCCGTGTCCAATACCCTGCGTCTGACCCTTGTCGATGCGCCGACGATGATTCCCTTCCTGGGCCTCAGCACGGGAATGCCTCCCGAGGCAGCAGCGTTTATCGGCGCGCTGGTATCGGGGCTGCTCGCAAGCTTGGCTGAAGTCAAGCTCACCTACCCGCGCATCGCCCTCACGGTGCCTTCGATTGTCATTATGGTGCCGGGCTTGTATCTGTATCGCTCGATGTACTACATGTGCACCTTCGACACGGTCAATATGCTCGGCTGGTTTGTGCGCGCAGTGCTCATCGTAGCGTTTCTGCCCGTTGGACTGGGTGTGGCGCGTACGCTCACCGACCCTCGCTGGCGCCACACCAGCTAATTGGTACAAGGGGGACAGGTTACTTTGCACCAAATGAGTTGCGGTGAAATAGGGACTGAATTGTTGCTTAAAGGGTCAAAACAGTCCGTATTCCACCGCAACTTATGGGGTCGGGGGTTTTGGTGCCCTGCATCTCCACAAACTCAACGCTTACGAAGCGCGCGCCGTTCGTGTTAGGGTAGTTCCACCACATAAGTAGTCGCAGACGCGCGTAACACGGGCGGGCGAGATGAAGTCCCAACAGCTCCATCTTGCCCGCCCGTTTTTGTTGCGTGGTGCCGCGGCGTAACACAGAAAGGAATCTGCCCTTCATGCCTATCAACAAACGAGAGAGCCTGCTGTTCACCTTTATCATGTGCTTTTGCATGGTGCTCTGGATGAGCATCTACAACGTTGCCCTGCAGCACGGGGCCATCAACGGCGAGGTCGTTGCCGCTGCGTGGCTCGGCTTCCCCGTTGCCTACATTTTTGCCATGTGCTGCGACTGGTTCGTCGCCAGCCCGCTCGCCAAGGGTTTCGCCTTTAAGTACTTGGTCACGCCGGGCAAGAGCTCGCCGCTTGCCATGACGCTCGCCGTCAGCTCCTGCATGGTCGTTCCCATGGTTATCATCATGTCGCTGTACGGTGCCTGCGAGGGTCTGACGCACATGCCCGGCGGCATCCTTGCGAACCTGTATTCCGTGCCCGCGATCTGGATGATCAACATCCCGCATAATTTTGTGATGGCGCTGCCGTGGAACCTTTTGGTAGCCGGTCCGATTTCCCACTTCGTCTTCCGTCGCGCCTTCCCTGTGGGGACGGTTTTCGAGGAGGAGCATGCCGAGCTCTTGGAGCAGGCTATGGCTCCTGAGTGCGAGTAGCTCGCTTAGGGATCTGCTGAGCGCGGGCGACTTGCTTGGTTGGAGCCCTAAGCGTGGATAGCTCTCTCAGCGACATCGCGGGCGTGAGCGGTGCGCATGACCGGAGGGCCCGTGCTGCTCCGTTGCCCGACGTGCTAGCGCGCAGAACAATCTGTTGGTGCATTCGGCGGCTGCTGAAGCGTTTCGGCAGCCGCTTTTTATACGGAGTTTAAATACAACAGTCTGTTGTATTACGTAGAGTGGTATATCTCTAGCGGGAAAAATGCGAGAGACGGAGCATTATGGCGTTGCTAGTAGGATTGGACGTAGGGTCGACGACGACCAAAGTTTACGCGATGCACGAGGATATGACCGAGGCGTGGTGGGGATATCGCCGCCACGGGGCGTGTCAGACAGCGAGCGTGCGCGCCATGCTCGGCGAGCTCGCCGAGCGCTTTCCCCATGAGTCACTGCGCGTTGCGGTGACCGGCTCGGGTGCGCGCGATATCGCGACCGCGCTGGGCGCCTCGTACGTTCAGGAGGTGGTCGCCAACGCGCTCGCGATCAGCAGGTTCTATCCGCAGACGCGCTGCGCCATCGAGCTGGGCGGCCAAGACGCCAAGATGATCTTCTTCCGCACCAACGATAAGGGAGACATCGAGGTTGCCGACATGCGCATGAACGGCTCGTGCGCAGGCGGTACCGGTGCATTTATCGACGAGATGGCAAAGCTCATGGGGGTCGGAACCGAATCGGGCGAGTTCGAGCAGCTCGCAAGCCGGGGAACGACCGTCCACGAGGTCTCGGGCCGCTGCGGCGTGTACGCAAAGACCGATATCCAGCCGCTGCTCAACGAGGGCATTCCTACCACCGACCTGGCGCTTTCGGCGCTTCACGCGGTCGCCCGCCAAACGATCGGCGGTCTGGCCCAGGGTATCGACATCGAGCCACCGGTAATCTTCGAGGGCGGTACGCTCGCCTACAACCCCACACTGGTCCGCGTGTTCCGGGAGCAACTGAATCTATCGGACGATCAGGTTATCGTCCCGCGCGATCCGCAGATCATGGTCGCGCGCGGTGCCGCCCTGTCGCTGACCGACATGTTCGCATCGTCCCAACCGATCGACCTTCCCGACGCTTTTGTCCGGCTGGATAAGCTCGAGACGGTCGCGCCCGCAAGCGGGGAGGGACGTCTTGCCCAGCCCTTTTTTGCCACACCTGCCGAGCAGGCGGATTTTACGGCACGCCATGGCAAAGAGATGCCGGCAAAGGGTCCGGATGCGTATGCGCCCGGAGAGACGGTGCGTGTGGCGCTCGGTATCGATTCGGGGAGCACGACGACCAAGTTCGCCCTGGTCGATGAGGCGGGTGAGCTTGTCGATTCGTTCTACGCGTCTAATAACGGCAGACCGCTCGACGTCGCCCAACAGGGTCTTGTCAGCTTGAAGAACCGCTGGGAGACAGCGGGAGTCACGCTTGCGATCGATGCCGTGGGCACCACGGGATACGGCGAGGAGCTTTTCGCGCGCGCGTTCCACGCCGACTACCATACGGTCGAGACGGTCGCGCACGCCCGCGCCGCGTGCGTATGCGTTCCCGATGCGACCTTCGTGCTCGACATCGGCGGACAGGATATGAAGGCCATCTGGCTCAACCACGGCGTGCTGACCGATATCGTCGTCAACGAGGCGTGCTCTGCGGGCTGCGGCTCGTTCCTCGAGGGTTTTGCCAAAAACCTCGGAATAGCCGTTGAGGATATCGCGACCGAGGCATTTTCGTCCAAAGCCCCCGCCGTTCTCGGCAGCCGCTGCACGGTGTTCATGAACAGCAGCGTCGTTTCCGAGCAGCGGCGCGGTAAGGGTCCGGGCGACATCATGGCCGGTCTCTGCCGTTCGATTATCGAGAACGTGTTCACCAAGGTCATTCGCGTTTCAAATCTCAACCGTCTGGGCGACAAAGTCGTCGTCCAGGGCGGCACGTTCCGAAACGACGCGGTGCTGCGCGCATTCGAGCAGTATCTGGGCAAACCCGTCACGCGTGCGCCCCACCCGGGGCTGATGGGCGCTATCGGTATCGCCCTGCTCGCGCGCGAGGAATGCTGCAAGGGCGACGCCGGCACGTCGTTTATCGGGCTCGATGCCGTGGAGCGCTTCGAGCATCGCGAGTTCGGCGGCGTTACCTGCCGTCGGTGCAACAACCGCTGCCAGCGCGCGGTCGTGGCATTTGGCGACGGCTCGCTTTACGTCACGAGCAATCGCTGCCCGCGCGGCGGCGCCATCTCATGGGATGAGCTCGTGCGCGAGGTTCCCGCGGCGGAGGAGCTGCGTCCGCAGGGTGCTTGCGAGGCACAGGCACCCGGCACGGGGCGCGACCGGACCGCGGCTGCCCCCAATCTCTTTGTCGACCGCGAGAAGCTGCTGTTCGAGCCGTACCCCACGGTTCCCGTCTGCGGGGGGCGCGATGTCACGATCGGCATTCCCCGTGTGCTCGAGTTCTGGGACACCATGCCGTTCTGGTCGACGTTCTTCAGCACGCTCGGCTTTAAGGTGCGCGTCTCGGGACGCAGCACCAAGGCGATGTACGAGCGCGGTCTGGCGCACGTCACATCCGACACCGTGTGCTTCCCGGCCAAGCTCGTCCACGGGCACATCCGCAATCTCGTCGACGCCGGCGTCGACCGCATCTTCATGCCCATCATCACGACGGTGCCCACCGAAAACACCGCCTCTACCAGCGAGTGGATGTGCGCCGTCGTAAAGGGATACCCCTACGTGATGCGCAATTCCGATAACCCGGAGGAGCGTTTCGGCGTTCCGTTCGATACGCCGCTGTTCCACTGGTACGACGAGGGCGACCGAAACCGCCAGCTCAAGGCGTGGTGCAAGGAGACCTTCGATATCGATGCCGACCTGGTTGCCAAGGCGACCGAGCAGGCGGACCGCGCGCAGCAGACGTTTGAGAACCAGCTGCAGCTGCGCGGCAGGCAGGTGCTCGAGAACGTGCGCGAGGACGGCGGCTACGCGGTGGTGATCGCTTCGCGCCCGTACCACAACGACCCGCTGGTCAACCACGGGCTGCCCAAGCTCTTCTCTGAGCGCGGCATCCCCGTGCTGACGCCCGATGCGGTGCCGGGGGTCTGCAACGTCGATCTTTCCAACAGCCGCATCGACATCGTGAACAACTACCATGCGCGCATGCTGTCGTGCGCGGTCATCGTCGCATCGACGCCCGAGCTCGAGCTCGTGCAGATGGGCAGCTTCGGCTGCGGCCACGATGCGTATCTCACCGACGAGATCGCGCGCATGATGGGCGAGATGGGCTCCAAGGTTCCGATGATGATCAAGCTCGATGAGAGCGACGTCGCCGGTCCCATGGGCATTCGCGTGCGTTCGTTTATCGAGTCGGTCAACCGTCGTCGCGCGGAGGAGCGTGCCGAGGGCGCCCGGGTGCACGCGGTCCATCCGCTCGACGACCCGTATAAGGTCAAGTACACCAAGCGCGACCGGCACGACAAGATCGCGCTGGTCCCCAACACCTCCCATGCGTTCTGCAGGCTCATGACCGCGGCGATGCGCAATCAGGGCGTGCGCGCCGAGGCCCTTGATATCGGGCGCGAGGATGCCATCCGCCTGGGCAAACGCTATGTGCACAACGACATCTGCTTCCCCGCGCAAATCGTGATCGGCGAGGCGCTCGCGGCACTCAAGAGCGGTAAGTACGACCCGCACGACGTCGCCGTGGTGACTGGCAAGTATATCGGCGACTGCCGCTTGACGCACTACATGCCCCTGCTGCGCCGCGCGCTCGACGACGCGGGATACGACTATGTCCCGGTGCTCACCAACGACGACGTCGATGCCCACAATGCGCATCCGGGCTTCAAGCTCGGCCTTGGCCCGAGCATCCAGATCGCCTACGGTCTTCCCATGATCGATGCCCTCGAGGCCATGCTTAGGCGCATCCGTCCCTACGAGCTCGAGAAGGGCGCGGCGGACGCTGCGTTCGACCGCGCGCTCGATGAGGTTATCGAGGGCATGGAGCGCTCCGGGCTGAGAGGCCAGGCGACGGGCTTCAAACGCGCGCTTGCGATCATGGACGCCGTTCCGTACGACCGCTCGAACCCGCATCCGACCGTTCTCATCGTGGGCGAGTACCTGCTCAATTTCCATCTCGGCGCCAACCACGAGATCGAGCGCTACCTCGAGGACAACGGGCTCGAGGTCATCGAGGCGCGCATGACCGACGTGATCCGCAAGACCTATTTCTACAAGCATGCGCAGTCGCGCGAGTTCCACGTCGATCTGTCGCTGCCCGAAAAGGCCTGGTACGCCACGGCGGACAACCTGTTCGAGCTCGCGCACGACCGTTGCGACCGCCTGGGCGCGGCGAGCCCGCTCTACGAGCCGCCGACGCGCATGCCCGAGCTCGTGCGCGCGAGCGATAAGATCCTGCACCATACGTTCGATGCGGGCGAGGGCGTGCTGATTCCGGCGGAGATCCTCGAGCACGCCAAGCGCGGCTGCCGCAACTTCGTGATCCTGCAGCCGTTCGGGTGTCTGCCCAACCATGTCGTGGGGCGCGGGCTCATCCATGCGCTCAAGGAGCAGTATCCCACGGCGCAGTTCCTGCCGCTCGACTACGATCCCGACGTGAGCTTCGCCAACGTGGAGAACCGTCTTCAGATGCTCATCATGAACGCCAAGGCGCAGGGGTGCGGTGAGGCGCATGGCGAGACCGCGTAAGGATGCCGATGCGCCCGATGCGCGCACCCGTATCATCGAGGCGTTTTGGGAGCTCATCGAGAACAACAGCATCTTCGAGCTGTCGGTTGGCGAGGTGACCCGCGCCGCCCAGTGCAATCGCGGAACGTTTTACTACTATTTTCACGATTTCGATGAACTCGTCGCCATCGCCATGACCCAGCTGCTGCAGGATAACGAGCTTATCACCGATGCCCTCTGGCATTTTTCGAGCGAGGGCGACCTTTCGGCGTTCGACCGGCGCGACGTCCGCTGCCTGCTGCGGCGCATCGTCATCACCATGAGGGCGGGTGCCGCCGAGCAGGTCGTGCAGGGCATCCATACGATCATCATCGACCGCGTGAGAGAGATCGTCCACCCCGACGGAGAAGAGCTCAAGGCAGATTCGAGCTTTGCGGTGGGCTTTCTGGTCTCGGGCATCATGGGCTTTGTGATGGCGGTCGGCTTTGCCCGGGAGGGCGGCGAGGAGATAGACCTCGAGCGGCCGGGGGACAGCGCGTGCGCGTACCTGAGGGCGGTCGCCATGCAGACGGTGGAAACGGTCGCGCAAGTCGAGGGCGTCGATACATCCGAGCTGCTCGAACGCGTCTCCAAGGAGGCCGATGCCTATCGCGCATCGCGTGCGACGAGTCCCGACGTGGTGAAAGACGCCTAGGGTTTCTCTTGCGGGGCGCCTGTCGCGCATCGCGCGGTGAGTCCCGCGATGCGGTCATAACCTGCATTCATGTGAGCCGGGTTTATAGATATTCCTCCAGCTGTTAACATAGACAACCTGTGGGTAAAGAGACAAAAGCGCCGCCGACGGGCGGGCGTTTTGATTTCGATGAACTCATGTAAGGAAACGAGCATGTTAGATAGATTTACCGATCGAGCGCGCAAGGTCATGTCGATGGCCAAACAGGAGGCGCTCGATCTGCACTCAAATAAGGTGGGCACCGAGCACCTGCTGCTCGCACTCGCCAAGGAGGACGAGGGCATCGCTGCCGAGGCGCTGCGCTCGCTTGATATCTCCTACGACGACATCATGGACACCCTCAAGGAGGTCCAGACCACGGTTCCCGAGCCCAGCGAGGAGACCGAGGCTGCCAAGCTTGCCTTTACGCCGCTCGTCATTAGCGTGATGGAGCGCTCCTTCCGCGTGGCACGTGAGAACAACCAGACCTACGTGTCGACCGAGCACTTGCTGATTGGCATCGTCGAAGAGGGTAACGGCATGGCCATGGACATCCTCATGCGCCTGGGTGTGTCGTCCGCCTCCATCAAAAAGGCTATCGAGAAACTTACCGCCAAGGACCAGGACAAGAAGCGTCCGCTCGCCGGCGCCGGTGCCGGGCGTCCCGGTGCGGGCCTGCCGTTCTTTAGCGGCTCGGACGCGTCGCAGCAAAAGGGGAGCGGCACCGATACGCTTAAGCAGTTCGCCACCAACCTTACGCAGAAGGCGCGCGACGGCGAGCTCGACCCTGTAATTGGTCGCGAAAAGGAAGTCCAGCGTATGATGGAAATTCTTTCGCGCCGCACCAAGAACAACCCGCTCATTCTGGGCGACCCCGGCGTGGGCAAGACGGCCATCGTCGAGGGTCTGGCTCAGCAGATTGCAGCTGGCAACGTGCCCGAGAACCTTATGAACCAGAACATCTGGACGCTCGACCTGCCGGGCCTCGTTGCGGGCGCCAAGTATCGCGGTGAGTTTGAGGAGCGCCTCAAGAACGTGATCCAGGAGGCCACCGAAGCTGACGACGTCATCCTGTTTATTGACGAGATGCACACCATCATCGGTGCCGGCTCTGCCGAGGGCTCCATCGACGCGAGCTCCATGCTCAAGCCCGTGCTCGCGCGCGGTGCCTTCCAGATTATCGGCGCCACCACGGCCGAGGAATTCCGCAAGTACCTCACCAAGGACCCGGCCTTCGAGCGTCGCTTCCAGACCATCGATGTCGAGGAGCCGAGCGTCGAGGACACGGTCAAGATCCTGACCGCGCTCAAGCCGCGCTACGAGGAGCACCACCATGTGCGCTATACGCAGGGTGCTATCGAGGCCGCCGCGAACCTCTCCGACCGCTACATCCAGGATCGCTTCCTGCCCGATAAGGCCATCGACCTCATTGACGAGGCCGGCGCCCGCGCCCGCATCGCCGCCAACCGCGCGCCCGAGCCGGTGCGCGAGGCCGAGCATCGCGTGGAGGAGCTTAAGGCCGCCGCGCAGGAGGCCACCGAGAGCGACGACATGAACAAGGCCGCCGAGATCACCGAGCAGCAAAAGGCTGCCGAGATTGAGCTCGCCGAGGCCAAGGCTGCCTGGACGGCCGAGCTCGACGCCAGCCCGCTCACCATCGATGTCTCCCAGATTGCCGACATCGTGTCCGTGACCTCGGGCGTGCCGGTGTCCTCGCTCACCGAGAGCGAGAGCCGCCGCCTGCTGCAGGCCGAAAGCGTGCTCAAGACGCGCATCATCGGTCAGGACGAGGCCGTCGAGGCCGTTGCCAAGGCCGTGCGCCGCAGCCGCTCGCCGCTCAAGGACCCGCGTCGCCCCGGCGGCAGCTTTATCTTCCTGGGCCCCACCGGCACGGGCAAAACCGAGCTCGCCAAGACGCTCGCCGAGTATCTCTTTGGCAGCAAGGACGCGCTCATCAGCTTCGATATGTCGGAGTTTGGCAGTGAGTTCGAGGTCTCCAAGCTCATCGGTAGCCCCCCGGGCTATGTGGGCCACGACGAGGGCGGCCAGCTCACCAAGGCTGTTCGCCGTCACCCGTACTCGGTCGTGCTGTTCGACGAGATCGAGAAGGCGCACCCCGACATCTTCAATATCCTGCTGCAGGTGTTGGAGGAGGGCCGTCTGACCGATAGCCAGGGCAAGACGGTCGACTTCCGCAATACGGTGATCATCATGACGTCAAACGTGGGCGCCCGCGAGATCGCGCAGGATGCGAGCGTTGGCTTTGGCACCACCGGCGAGCAGGGCCTCACCTCGAGTGAGATCCGCGGCCGCGCGATGGGCGAGCTCAAGCGCCTGTTCCGCCCCGAGCTGCTCAACCGTATCGACGACATCGTGGTGTTCCAGAAGCTCTCGGGCGAGAACCTGACCAAGATTGCGCACCTGCTGGTGGACGATCTGCGCCAGCGCCTGATCGCAAACGGCATGAACATCAAGCTTACCGATGCGGCCTACGACAAGATTGTGGCGGAGGGTACCGACCTCACCAACGGCGCGCGTCCGCTGCGTCGTGCCATCCAAAAGCTCATCGAGGATCCGCTGTCCGAGGAACTGCTGGCCGGCGAGTGGGGCGAGGGCGATACCGTCCTGTGCGACGTGGCCGATGGCAAGTTTGTCTTTAGCCGCGGCACGGGCGAGATCCCGGCACCGCGTCCGGCGGGCACGCTTGGTGGCGATACCGCCCCGGCGGTACCGCACACCGGCAACGCCGCGCCCGTGAGCGGCGGCGTGACCTCGGGCCCCGGCGGCATGATGCAAGCCGGTTCCGGCGCGCTGTAGGGCGTAACATAGCTTTGCGAAGGGGCACTCCTGTCGGGGCGCCCCTTTTTTATGAGTAAATGGTGCTATACTCGAAATATAAATATGTATAGCAGAAGGAGCTAGCATGCCAATATCGGTACTCGACTCACGGCCGGTCCAGATGAATGTGCGCATGGATCGCCAACTCAAAGAGGCTGGGGACGCCGTGCTGGCGCATATCGGCATGACGCCGTCACAAGCTGTGAGGGAGCTGTGGCAGTACTTGACCGAGAACGGTCATATGCCCGTCGCAAAAAAGAATGATGACGAAGTCCTGCCTGACGACATACGATCGAAGGCGAGTTCGTCCCGCGTCTCGGAAGGGGCTGCGTTAATTTCGAATTTTTATGAGCGGTTCTCGATTCAGAGGCCGAGCCCCGATGAAGCCTTTGATTACGACGAGTTATACGATCAAATGATGAGCGAGAGATTCAGCGATTGGATCGAATTATGAGCGGCGTCGGAACGAAACGTGTGCTCAAGCTGTTGATCGACACGAACGTCTGGCTAGATTACTTTCTCGCTCGCACGAATGCGACCAGGCCGATAGTCGAGCTCCTTTCTCGCGCGGCGGAAGCGGAGGATATCGTCCTCTTCTCGTCCTCCCTGTCTGTCAAAGACGTCTATTACATTCTGGGAAGGACGATGAAGGCCGACGCCCGCCGTGAGGGGGCTCTCACTCCCGAAGCCATCGCCGGTGCCGACGAGACAGCGTGGGCGTGCGTTCGCCTGATTCGGCAAAAGTCGATTATTGCCTCGGTCGGTGCAGACGAGGTCTTCGACTCCTTTGTGTTCAAGTATCATCACAACGACTTTGAGGACGACCTGATGCTGGGCGTCGCCAATCGCATTGATGCCGATTACGTCGTGACAGAGGACAAAAATCTCATCAAACATACCAATGGTGTATGCATTAATGTTCAACAGGCGTTGAAGTTGGTTGAAGGGTCCAACGTCCCTTCGGCACGGCCCGTCTAACCTGCTTTATCTTGATAAAGTGGCGTTTCCTCGCCGTTAGCCGATGATGCGAGGGCGCTCGGCGTTTTCGACTGGTTTATGCACGCAAAGTCTGGGAATATACAAGTCGCATGTCTTACTGTCTAACCAGTTGCGCCAAGGAGGCACCATGGACTACAAGATTACCGGCTACGAGCCCGCCCAGCTGTTCCATTTCTTTGAGGAGGTCAGCGCGATCCCCCGTGGGTCTGGCAACGAGAAGGGCATCAGCGATTTCCTGGTCGCGTTTGCCAAGGAGCGCGGTCTCGATGTGTACCAGGACGAGGTCTACAACGTCATCATTCGCAAGCCCGCATCTGCCGGCGCCGAGAATGCCCCGACCGTGATGCTGCAGGGCCACATCGACATGGTGTGCGACAAGCTGGGCTCCGTCGAGCACGACTTTACGACTGATGGTATCGACCTGGTCGTCAAGGACGGCGTCCTCACCGCTAACGGCACCACTCTGGGCGCCGACAACGGTATTGCCGTCGCTCTGATGCTCACTGTTCTCGATGACGATTCGATCGTTCACCCCGCCCTCGAGTGCGTATTCACCACCGACGAGGAGACCGGCCTGGTCGGCGCCGAGACGCTCGACAAGTCCCAGATTAGCGCCCGCACCATGATTAACCTTGACTCCGAGGAAGAGGGCGTTGCTACCGTCAGCTGCGCCGGCGGTGTCGTCGTTACCTACACCTGCCCGATCGCGCGCGAGCACAAGACCGGTAGCGCCCTCACGCTCGACATCTCCGGCCTGCTGGGCGGTCACTCCGGCAGCGATATTAACCTGGAGCGCGGCAACGGCAACCTCATCATGGCCCGCATCATCGACCGCCTGATGGTTGCCGGCGAGCCCGCCATCGTTAGCTTTAACGGCGGCACCAAGGACAACGCCATCAACCGTGAGTGCAAGGCCGAGCTGGTCTACGCCGACCACGCTGCAGCCGAGGCCGCGGCCCAGATCGCAAAGGGCATCATCGCCGACGTTACTGCCGAGCTCGAGGTCTTCGACCCCGGCTTTACCTGCACGGTTGAGATTGCCGACAACACTGAGGTCGAGGCCATGGACGAAAAGTCCGCACTTGCCCTTATTCGCGCTCTGCGTCTTGCCCCCAACGGTGTGATCCGCCGCAATGTCGCCACCGACGGCTCCGTCGAGGTTTCCTCCAACATCGGCGTGGTTGCCACCTCTGACGACCAAGTCAAGATCATGCTGTCCCCGCGCTCCTCGATCACCTCGCTGCAGAACGAGTTCAAGGACCGCCTGCAGACGCTGGCCGATGTCCTGGGATTCGACGCCAAGTTTGAGTTCGAGTATCCCGGCTGGAGCTATGCCGAGCATTCGCCGGTCCGCGACATCTTTGTCGAGAGCTATCGCGAGCTCTTTGGCTCCGAGCTACGAATCGAGTCCATTCACGCCGGCCTTGAGTGCGGCCTGTTTGCCGAGGCCCTGCACGGCCTGGACGCCATCGCCGTGGGCCCGACGCTCTCCGATGTCCACACCCCGGACGAGAGCATGGAGCTCGCTTCTGCCGAGCGCTTCTACGAGCTGCTCATCGACGTCCTCAAGCGCCTCGCTGCGTAAAGGTTGCGCTAGCAGCAGTCCGAGCCACGTGCTGGTGGATTGCAAATGACATTATGAGAGGGGGCACCCGAGCTTTTGCGACGGGTGCCTCCTCTCTTCTTTTGGGAAATGGGAGATTACGGACACCTAGCCCATATCCGCCTTGATGAGGTCGAGGGTGCGCTGGCAGTTTTCGCAGACGGGGCCGAGCATATGCTCGCGCAGGTCCGCCATGCCGGGCAGGTCGGCGTATTCGTCCATGACCTCTTCCATGCAAATGGGCACCTCGTAGGCGAGGTCCATCATGGTTGCAAAGCAAAACTTCTCGGATAGCCCGGCATCGGTGAGCGTCGCCTCTAGCGCGGGGTCTCCCATACCGTGGTATCGGCGGATAGCGCCTGGACCGATGCGCCCCACACGATTTTCGCCGCCAACGCTCATGGCAAGGCGCGCTTTTCGCCGCATACGTTCGTATGCTAAGCCCGATGCGACATCGTACATGGGTGCGAGCGCCGCGTTTGTGCCTTTGCCTAGGATGAGCGAGTAGTTTTTAGCGTGTGCGTCAGGCGCTCCGATAATGGCGTTATAGAACAACATATAGGTAAAAAGCACAAGATTCATGTGGTGGGGGACTGTGTTAATCAGTCGTTCTTGGATGTCTCGTGTAGTTGGTCCTCCGTCGGCGGTGTATTTCTGGGTTGGCAATACACCGAGTGCCTGGCAAAAGTCCTCCTGATGCAGCCTTTCGATATTTCCGCTGCTATTGACCATTCTGTCGTACCGTTCAACGACGAGCGCAGCTTCGTCTTCAAATGTGCAATAGGAGACGTTGGCAGTTGGAATGCCAACACGCCGAGCTGTTTTCATGCAGACGAATTCGTTTAAGGCCTGATGTTTGAACCCAACGACACCATTTTTGAAGATATGGGTAGTGGGGGATGACCCTAGACATTCGCACCATTGTCCATCATGCCAAGCTAGTGCAAATTTGCCTTGGTTGCCGCCCAGGGACCAGCTTTCGTTGGAGCCCATCCATGTCTCTCTTTCGTCATCGCGAATTGCTTTGAGCTTGTGAGCGATTTGAGAATTGGTAAGCGGGCGGTATGCTGAGACCCTGCCGTGGGCGGCATCTAATTGATCGGCTCGACAAAACTGAACGGCCCCCGCGCAGTCAAGACCGATATGGCACAAGAGGGCGACGGGGTTGTTGGATGCAACGTCATGCTCGGCGGCAATAGCGCGACGCTGCTCTTGGCTGTCGGGCAAAAGGCCAAATAGGAACGGACGGACGATGTTATGGCCATATGTGCGATTGGAAAGCGGCATTGTTAACGATAGCGGTGCTCCGCGATAGGTTGGGGCGTATACAAAGCTGCAGAGTCCATGCTCGTCTTGCCGGAGAGTGCCGGCGATTTCGCCACAAATGAGGGTCGCAAGCTCCATTTCTGCCATTTATTTCACAACCTTACAGCCAAAGGAGAGGTCTGAAGTGCCGGAAAGGCCTTGCTCGGCTGCGATTTGGGCCAGCAAGGCACCATAGAAAGCTGGCGTTCCTTGTCGAGCGGGTCGTCTGCCTACGCTTGGCTTTGGCAGGGCATTCGAGTTCGCGATAGGGAGGTCCGCTATCGTCATCGGATGTTCGGAGGGCGATGCGATGGAGTCGTTATCGCTTTGCGCAAAGAGACCTATGCCGAGTGCGTTAAAGACGGTCAACAGCTTGTCGAGCCGAATGCCCGTGGCATCTCCCAGCTCGAGCGATGCGAGCAGGCGCTCCGAAACACCGGCCTTATTAGCGAGGGCGGCACGGGTGAGACCCTGAGCCTCGCGTGCCTGGCGCACGTAGATGCCAGCTTGGCGCGGTGTGGTGATGGGAAGGGTATCCACGGCGATCTCCTAACGTGCAGACTTTTGCATCATAGTATGACATGCAAAAGTCTGCATGAAAAGGCCTCATGCAAAACTCTGCATGAGGCCTCATCCGGACGTTTAGTTTTGAAGGGTGTTTTACAGCGCCAAAATCCCCAGATGCTCCAGCAAAATCTTGAGGCCGATGAGGACGAGCACGACGCCACCCACGATGGTGGCGGGCTTTTCGTAGCGCGCGCCAAAGGTGTGGCCGATCGCTACGCCGGCAACGGAGAAGACAAAGGTCGTGATGCCAATGAGCGACACGGCGGGAACGATATCGACCGAGAGCGCGGCAAACGAGATGCCCACGGCAAGCGCGTCAATCGAGGTGGCGATGGCAAGGATTAGATATTCGCCCAGGTCGATCTTTTCGGCATCCTTGCCGTCGCCTTCGTTCTCGTCCTCAGTAAAGGCTTCCCACAGCATCTTGCCGCCGATAAAGGCGAGCAGGATAAAGGCGATCCAATGGTCGATGGGTCCGATGATGCCCATGAATTGACTGCCGAGCGCCCATCCGATTACGGGCATGCCGGCCTGAAAGCCGCCAAAGAACAGGCCGAGCACCACGGCAACTTTAAGGTTGATCTTCTTCATGCCAAGGCCCTTGCAGATGGAAACGGCAAAGGCGTCCATCGAAAGGCCAACGGCGAGCAACACGAGCTCTGCGAGTCCCATAGTCTGGCTCCCTCTCTGCGGGCGGGCCCGCGTGTACCTTTTGGGGGAGTAACAAAAAGACCCGTGGCGTACGCGTTGCGCGCACAACCACGAGTCTCGTTCATTAAGGCAAGCCAGGCCGCATCGGCCAGTATGTTGACTTGCCGCGCCACCGGAGGCGAAACCGGCCACGCGACTACTCCCTCATTTATGCGAATCCCGATGCTACCACATAAGCAGCTCATTTGGATTGGGGCTCTCAGCTGTGTTCGCTCATTCTGTAAGCATCGGATTTTGCGGGCGTCACAGGGGCAAACCGTGAGAAACTTATTGACGTTTATGGAGCGTATACGATGGGAGCGATGCCTTGGATAAGAACGAGCTGCAAAAGCGTATGGAACAGGCCATCCGCCTGACTGCCCCCGGTCAGCCGATCCGCACCGCCCTCGACATGATCATTGCCGGTCACCTGGGTGCTCTTATCTGCGTCGGCGACACCGAAAACGTGCTCGCTGCCGGCAACGACGGCTTCCCGCTCAACATTTCGTTTACCTCGAACCGTCTGTTCGAGCTCTCCAAGATGGACGGTGCCATCGTCATCGACGGCGACCTCACCCAGATCCTGCGCGCCAACTTCCACCTCAATCCCGATCCCTCGCTTGCCACGAGCGAGACGGGCATGCGTCACCGCACCGCCGCTCGCATGTCGGTGCTCACCGACGCCATCGTGATCTCGGTTTCGGCTCGTCGTGCCGTCGTCAACGTGTACGTCCACGGTAAGAGCTACGAGATCCAGCCTGTCACCACCATCATGAGCTCGGTCAACCAGCTCGTCGCCACGCTCCAGACCACCCGTCAGTCGCTCGACCGCTCCCTGCTGCGTCTGACGGCCCTCGAGCTCGATGACTACGTTACGCTCGCCGATATCACCGGTATTTTCTCGAGCTTTGAGATCATGCAGCAGGCAAAGACTGAGCTTAAGGATTGCATTGTCAAGCTGGGCAACCAGGGCAAGCTTGTGCAGATGCAGCTCGAGCAGCTCGCGGGCTCCAGCATGGATACCGAGTACGACCTGATGATTCGCGACTATGCGAGCGATTCCTCCGAGGCCAACGCCGAGAAGATTCGTGCAGAGCTCGCTCGCATGACGCCTAAGGACCTGTCCGACCCGCAGCACGTGGCGGCAGTTCTGGGCTACGACGACCTGGACGAGGACTCCGTCATGACGCCGCTGGGCCTGCGCACGCTTTCGCGCGTGTCCGTCGTGCGCGACGGCGTGGCCGAGAAGATCGTCGACGAGTACGGCTCGCTGCAGGAGCTCATGGACGACATCAGCGAGGATCCGGAGCGCCTGGGCGACTTTGGCGTCAACAACCCTGCCATTCTTGCGGACTCGCTGTACCGCATGAAGGGCACCAAACAGGGGAACGCATAATGGCGCCCGTATGCGCCGTGGTCGTTGCCGGCGGCAGCGGTCAGCGCTTTGGAAATCCCGGCGGCAAGCAGCTCGTTAACGTGGCGGGCCGTCCGCTCATGAGCTGGTCCATCCGCGCGTTTGATCGTAGCGACAAGGTCGGCCATATCGTGGTGGTGTGTCCTGCCGAGCGCCGTGCCGAGATGCGCCGCCTTGCCATCGACCCGTTTGACTATGACACGCCCATCAGCTTTGCCGATGCCGGCGATACCCGTCAGGATTCCACCCGTGCCGGCGTGCATGCGGTTCCGGCGGGTTTCGAATATGTCGCCATCCACGATGGCGCTCGTCCGCTCATTACGACCGAGGCCATCGACCACGCTATCGACGTGCTCATGGGTGACCGCTCGCTCGACGGTGTCGTGTGCGGTCAGCCCGCGATCGACACGCTCAAGATCGTCGACGGCGATAATATCGTCGAGACGCCGCCGCGTGAGCTCTACTGGGCAGCGCAGACGCCGCAGATCTTTAGCGTCGATGCTATGAAGCGCGCCCATGCTGCAGCCATTGCCGAGGGCTTTATCGGCACCGATGATTCGTCGCTGGTCGAGCGCATGGGTGGGCGCGTCCGCTGCGTCCAGAGCCCGCGCGATAACCTTAAGGTGACGGTGCCCGAGGACCTGCGTCCCGTAACCGCGATTCTGCTTGGCCTCATGGCCGAGGGAGAGGACCTTCCCCATGTTCAGTAACCTGCGCATTGGCCATGGCTACGACGTCCACCGTCTGGTGGAGGGGCGTCGATGTATCATCGGCGGTGTCGACATTCCCTACGAGCGCGGCCTGCTGGGCCACTCGGATGCCGATGTGCTCGCGCACGCCTTGGCCGACGCCATTCTGGGCGCCTGCCGCGGGGGAGACATCGGCAAGCTATTCCCCGATACCGACCCCGCCTATGAGGGTGCCGATTCGATGGTGCTGCTCGCTCGCGTGATGGACTATGCGCGCGAGCTGGGCTTTGAGTTTGTCGATGCCGATTGCACCATTGCCTGCCAGCAGCCTAAGATCACCCCACACCGCGATGCCATGCGTGCCAACCTTGCCCATGCCTTGGGCGTTGACGTCGAAAACGTGGGCGTCGCCGCCACTACGACCGAAAAGCTCGGTTGGGAAGGCCAGGGCGAGGGAATCGGCGCCTGGGCCGTCTGCCTGCTACAGAAAACCGTTAAGGAGTAACGAATGCGTATCTACAACAGCGCTACCCATAAAAAGGAAGAGTTCCAGCCCATCGAGTCCGGCAAGGTCCGCATGTACGTGTGCGGCCCCACGGTCTACGACAACATCCACATCGGCAACGCCCGTACGTTCATCAGCTTTGACGTGATTCGCCGCTGGCTCATCGCGAGCGGTTACGAGGTCACGTTCGCCCAGAACCTCACCGATGTCGACGACAAGATCATCAAGCGCGCCAACGAGCAGGGCCGTACGGCCGCCGAGGTCGCGACGGAGTTCTCCGACAAGTTCATCGGCGTCATGCGCGCTGCCAACGTGCTCGATCCCGATGTGCGCCCCCGCGCCACCAAGGAGATCGGCCCCATGATCGCCATGATCAAGACGCTTATCGAGCAGGGCCACGCTTACGCAGCCGATAACGGCGATGTGTACTTTGCCGTGCGCAGCGATCCCAACTATGGTCAGGTTTCGGGCCGCAACATCGACGACCTTATGGTTGGCGCACGCATCGAGGAGAACGAGGACAAGAACGACCCGCTCGACTTTGCCCTGTGGAAGGCCGCCAAGCCCGGCGAGCCCAGCTGGCCGAGCCCTTGGGGCGAGGGCCGTCCCGGTTGGCATACCGAGTGCGCCGCCATGGTGCATCGTTACCTGGGCACCCCGATTGACATCCACGGCGGCGGCTCCGACCTTGCCTTCCCGCATCACGAGAACGAGTGCGCCCAGGCCACCTGCGCCTGGCACCAGGGTTTCTCCAACACCTGGATGCACACGGGCATGCTGCTGGTAGACGGCGAGAAGATGTCCAAGTCGCTTGGCAACTTCTTTACGCTGGCCGAGGTCCTCGAGCAGCACTCCGCTGCCGCCCTGCGCCTGCTGATGCTGCAGACGAGCTATCGCTCGCCGCTCGACTTTTCTTGGGAGCGCCTGGAGGGTGCCGAGAACTCGCTCACGCGTATCGCCGGTACGGTCGAGAACCTGCGCTGGGCCGCGAACCATGCGACGGCCGATGCCGATGAGGCAGCATCCGAGGCGTTTGCCGCCAAGGCCGCCGAGACCCGTGCCACCTTTAAGGAGTGCATGGACGACGACTTTAACACCGCCGGTGCCATGGGTGCTGTCTTTGGCTTTGTGACCGAGTGCAACCAGTACCTGGAGCAGGCGGG
>CALHDP010000139.1 GCA_938023085.1 uncultured Collinsella sp. | reverse complement strand
AAGAGCCCCTATCAGAGTCCTACGGACATGGGCGTCAATATGGTCGGCTTTGCCATCACCGATGACGATGCCTGCCGCGACGCTTCCAAGATGGAGATCGTCCGCCGCTACTTTACCGCGGTCGAAAATGTGCGCCGTACCGGCGTGGGCGATGAGCAAGTCGACCGTCTCAAGATTATCATGAAGAAAGCCGGCATCGATAAGAACTACTCACCGGCGCGCTCGGCGGCCCTCACCAGGGAGCAGCTGACGGGTGGTCCCGTGGGTGCCATGGTCATGCCCGATGGCTCCGTGGTGACCGGTAAGACCTCCACGCGCCTGGGCGCCGCAAGTTCGCTCATTATGAACGCCCTCAAGCATGTCTCGGGCGTCGACCTTGAGCTCGAGGTTATCAGCGATGAGGCGATCGAGCCCATCAGCAAGCTCAAGACGCATTTCCTGGGCAGCAAAAACCCGCGCCTCCACACCGACGAGACGCTTATGGCGCTGTCGATCACCTCGGCCACGAGTGAGACGGCCGCTCGCGTCCTTTCGGGCCTGGAGCAGCTGCGCGGTTGCGATGCCTTCTTTAGCGTGATTATCTCGCCGACGGACGAGACGGTACTGCGCAAACTGGGTATCAACGTGTGCTGCGAGCCCAAGTTTGAGCGCCGCGGTTTCTTCCATCGCTAAGTTTGAAGCACCGCGGTAATTGCATTGCATTTTGGCCGTATCGGGTTAGCGCCCGGTACGGCTTTTTGATCAATAAAGCGCCTATTTCGGCGAAAAATAGCCGTTTACCTGCCTAGAAACAATTTGAGCGGTATACAATAACCATAACTGTTTCATCCTTAGCGGGATGCCGCATGATGGATATTACCTGCCATCGTGAGGTGTGTCGGTCGCGCACGGCGCGTTAGATGCTCGTGCTCGGTTTGAGGAGGCTGCTATGGCGGGCAAGGGTCGTGCGAGTGTCAACGATATGAAGCGTGTCGAGGTGCTGGTGTTGATGGAGATCGACCAGCAAACCGAAGACAATGGCGGGCCGTATGGTTTCTCGCGCAAAACGCTTGCCGAGCGCGTGGGGGTTTCGCCGTATCGTGCCCGCGCCGCAATCGATCGCTTGGATTCCGAAGGCATGATTGATGTCGTCTCGCGTTATAGCGACGACGGCGGTCAGCTTGCAAATGGCATTTGCCTCACCGAACGTGGCGAGTGGTATCTTGAGGGCGTTCGTACCGGCATGCTCGTTCAAGAAATGCTTGAGGACGAGGTTGCTGATCGATAGCAGCATGTAACCCTTGCCATAGCGACGCCGCCTGGGAAACCGGGCGGCGTTTTGTTTCAAGATTGAGAAATGCAATCGCACGCGAGAAAAATTGCGAACGGTCCGCGGCGCGAGTATTACAATGAAGACCCGTAAGATGTGGATAAACAACTTCTACGGGAAGCGCAGGTAACTCAATATGACCAAGCATGTGTTCGTAACCGGTGGCGTGGTTTCGTCCCTGGGCAAGGGTATCACCGCGGCCTCGCTGGGCCGTCTGCTCAAGTCGCGTGGCTACAAAGTAACGATGCAGAAGGCCGACCCGTATCTGAACGTCGACCCCGGTACCATGAGCCCCTTCCAGCATGGTGAGGTCTTCGTTACCGAGGATGGTTACGAGTCCGACCTGGACCTGGGTCATTACGAGCGCTTTATTGATGAGAACCTGACCCGCGATTCCAACTTTACGACCGGTGCCATCTACAAAAGCCTAATCGCCCGTGAGCGTCGCGGCGACTTTTTGGGCGGTACCGTGCAGGTGATTCCCCACGTCACCAATGCCATTAAGGACAAGTTCCGCCGCATCGAGGAGCAGACCGGCTCCGATGTGGTCATCACCGAGCTGGGCGGCACGATCGGCGACATCGAGTCGCAGCCGTTTGTTGAGGCCATCCGCCAGTACCGCAAGGAGGCCGGCCCCGAGAACGTCTGCTACATCCACGTGTCACTCGTTCCTTATATCGCCGCCGCCCACGAGGTCAAGACCAAGCCCACGCAGCATTCCGTCAAGGAGCTCCGCAGCTTTGGTATCCAGCCCGATATCATCGTGCTGCGCTCCGACCACCATATCGATGACGCTATCCGCGGAAAGATCGCAAGCTTCTGCGACGTCGACACCGATTGCGTCTTTACCAACGAGGATTGCGCGAGCATTTACGATGTTCCCCAGCTGCTTGCCGAGCAGGACTTTGACCTGCGCATTTGCGAGCGCCTGGGTCTGGATCCGCGTGAGCGCGACATGAGCGAGTGGAACGAGTTCCTGCGCAAACAGAATCACGCCAACCATCACGCCGACAAGGTGAAGATCGCCGTCGTGGGTAAGTACACGCAGCTGCCCGATGCGTACCTGTCGGTTATCGAGGCCCTGCACCATGCGGGCGTCTTCTACGATCGCCATGTGGACGTCCAGCTGGTCGACGGCGAGAGCCTCGACGAGCAGAATGTCTCCGAGGTTCTGGGCGACGCCTCGGGCATCCTGGTCCCCGGCGGCTTTGGCAAGCGCGCCCTGGAGGGCAAGATCCT
The DNA here is from genome assembly GCA_938023085.1 of uncultured Collinsella sp. Lineage (GTDB taxonomy): Bacteria > Actinomycetota > Coriobacteriia > Coriobacteriales > Coriobacteriaceae > Collinsella. Next base: position 4,093 of record CALHDP010000139.1, on the reverse strand, counting down.
CGCGGCCGAGTTTGCCCGTGAGCACAAGATTCCGTATCTGGGCATTTGCCTGGGTATGCAGGTGGCCGTGTGCGAGTTCGCCCGCAACGTCGTCGGCCTTGCCGGCGCCAGCTCCTCCGAGTTCGATCCGGACGGCCCGTTTAGCGTCATCGATCTGATGAGCTCGCAGGAGGACGTGACCGAGAAGGGCGGCACCATGCGCCTGGGCGCCTATCCGTGCAAGCTCGCCGCCGATACCCTTGCTCGCGAGGCATATGGCGAGGAGCTCGTCTACGAGCGTCACCGTCACCGCTTTGAGTTCAACAACGCCTTCCGTGACCAGCTCGAGGACGCCGGTTTGGTTATCTCGGGTCTGTCGCCCGACGAGCGCCTGGTCGAGATGGTCGAGCTGCCGCGCGACGTGCATCCGTGGTATGTGGCAACCCAGGCTCATCCCGAGTTCAAGAGCCGCCCGACCAACCCGCAGCCGCTGTTCCGCGAGTTCGTACGCGCTTCGATCGGCCAGCACGAGGGTGTCGACCGTCTGCAGGTGACGCCCATGAACCTCGCTACGGACTAAGGGTGCCGGCGAATAAGGAACATACCGAAGCTACTCCCTCGTCGCTCGCCGTGGCGGCGGGGGAGTATCTCGATTACCTCGCGGTCGAGCGGGGTTTGGCGCGCAACACGATTGCGGCCTATCGTCGTGACCTGACGACGTACTGCGCCTATCTGGAGCGGGCGGGTATTGTGTCTTTTGAAGAGGTGACTCGTCAGGTCGTGGAGGGCTTTGTCGCCGACCGTCGCGATGGGGGCTATTCCGATGCCTCGGTGGAGCGTGCGCTTGCAGCCGTGAAGGGCCTGCATGCCTTTTTGGTGCGCGATGGGGCTGTAGCCCAAAATCCAACGGCGGCGTTGCGCCTGCCTAAAAAGGCTGAGCGTTTGCCGGAGTATCTATCGGTGGAGGATGTCTCGGCTCTGCTCGATCAAGACTTCCCCGAGGGCGAGATGGGCTTGCGCGACCATGCCATCTTGGAAGTGCTCTACGGATGCGGTTTGCGTGTGAGCGAGTTGGTGGGGCTCGATGTGGGCGATATCCATATTGACGATGGCTTTGTACTCGTTCGCGGTAAGGGCTCAAAGGAACGCCTGTCCCCGCTGGTGGGAAGCGCGGCGCGAGCTCTGATGCTCTATGTAACTGAGGGACGTTCTCGCTTGGCGGCCCATGCCCGCGGAACCGAGACCTCGGCGGTCTTTTTAAATAAGAACGGACGTCGCCTGTCGCGCCAGGCCGTGCATGCGATATGCGAGCGGTATGGGCGTCAGGTGGGGCTGGTGGGGCTCCATCCCCATACCTTGCGCCACTCCTTTGCCACCCACATGCTCGCGGGCGGTGCCGACCTGCGTGTGCTGCAGGAGATTTTGGGCCATGCCGATATTTCGACCACGCAGGTCTACACGCATGTCGACCGCACGCAACTGACCGAGGTCTATCTGGCGGCGCATCCGCTGGCACATCGCTAGCACCTCGCTGACCTGCATATTTATAAATATTAAAGGGGACGGGCCCCAGATTGCCGAGACGCACTTTTGCGCGCATGGGCAATCTGGGGCCCGTCCCATTTTGCGCCAGACACCGACGCGGTGGTGGGCCGTGTGTGTCGTGGGTGGGGGAGTTTGGGGGCGATGTGAACGGCGTGTAAAGGGACGTAAAAATCGCCTCAAGGTCAACTTGAAGGTTGAGGTTCGCGGGCGTGGTTCTACAGGTGGCATCCCGCCTTTGCTGTAAACACAACATATTGTGTTTTCGAACATATGCTCGGGGGTGTTTTACAACATATTGGGGGTGGAATGGTGGGGCGGGGTGGGTGAAGGGGTGGGGAAAGGTGTTGAAAAATGGGGCGGTTCCCCATATTATTGATGACGTCGACAGGCGGGGTGGTTCCCCGCGTACGTGCCATCTGAGTAACCGAGGGGAGGGCGCACATGGGAATGACTGGTGCATACGAGCGCAATCTCGATGCAAAAGGTCGTCTGTCCCTGCCTGCACCCCTTCGCGAGGAGCTTGGAGAGCACGTTCGCGTGTTCAAAGCCCTGGATGTCGATGCTCTGTACGTGTTCTCTGCCGAGGCCTTCGATAAGTGGGTCGAAGGACTCTTCGCGGGTCGTGAGGGCCACGAGGGTTTTAACCCGCGTGACATTAATGACCAGAAGCTCATGAGGGCGATCAACAAGCGCACCACGTCGATGGATGTGGACAGTGCCGGTCGTATCGGTCTTTCCGAGTCTCTCCGCAAGCAGGCGAACCTCGACCGCGAGGTCACGGTTGTGGGCAACTACGACCACCTTGAGGTTTGGGATCGCGCCGCGGCCGATGAGGACGATGACGATGAGGCCCTGCTGGACCTCTTCTTCTCGTAAGGGCAAGGCACGGGTAACGGATGGAGCGTGGGATCTTGACACAAGAATATCGGCATGAACCTGTCATGCTCGGCGAAGTGCTTGAGTCGCTGCGGCTAAAGAGCGGCTCCGTTGTCTGCGATTGCACCCTTGGCGGTGCCGGCCATTCGGTAAAGATGGCCGCGCAGGTGGGGGAGACGGGCCTTTTGCTCGGCGTCGATCAGGACGACATGGCCCTCGAGGCCGCTGGCGCCCGTCTGGACCGCGAGGTTCCCGGCGTTCCGCACCAGCTGCTGAAGGGCAACTTCGGCGACTTGGACGAGCTGCTTTGCTCGGCCGAGGTGCCCGGGGTCGATGGCTTCCTGTTCGATTTGGGCGTTTCGTCGCCGCAACTCGATATCCCTGGCAGGGGCTTTTCGTATAACGAGGACGCCCCATTGGACATGCGGATGGATCCGGGTAATAACACCTTAAACGCAGCTGAGGTCATCAACACCTATAACGAACACGACCTCGCCCGGATTCTACGCGTCTACGGCGAAGAGAAGTTTGCCTCGCAGATCGCGCGCGAGATCGTGCGCCGCCGCGAGCAAGAACCGATCGAAACCACCGGCCAATTTGTCGAGATCATCAAGGCGGGTATCCCGGCTGCCGCTCGTCGGCATGGTGGACACCCGGCCAAGAAAAGTTTCCAGGCCATTCGCATCGAGGTCAATCACGAGCTCGATGTGCTCGAACGAGGGCTTGATGCCGCCACCAGGTGGCTCAACCCGGGCGGACGTATCTGCGTCATCTCGTATCACTCGCTCGAGGACCGTATCGTAAAGAACCACTTTAAGGAGATGAGCCAGGGGTGCACGTGTCCGCCGGAGATTCCGGTGTGCGTGTGCGGCAACGTGCCGATACTCAAGGTCATCACCCGCAAACCCTTGGTTGCCCAGCCTGATGAGGTTGAGCGCAACCCTCGGGCGAGATCAGCCAAAATCCGCGTGGCGCAGCGTCTGTAGACGCGACCGCGCGATATTGGACCTCCCGCTCGCACCATAAACGAAGCTTAAACACACTACCAACGTACTCGGGATGGGAGGCGGCATATCATGGGCTACAACACTTCAAGCGCAGCACTCGCCTATGATATGAACGCCATGCCCGCCTATCGTGAGACGCCGCAGGCCCCCGTTGCTCCCCGTGAGCAGCGCGCGCCGCGCTTTGATGTCTACACGGGCGCGGGCCGTCAGGCAAACCAGGTGGTAAGCCCGGTTTTCATGAGCGTTCTTAAAACGTTTTGCATCATTGCGGCCATCTTCATGACGATCGGCGTCGCCCGCGTGGCGCTCGCCGGCGTTACGGCCCAGGTGCTCAACAGCAACGCCGAGCTTACCAACACGCTCGAAAAGGCGACCGATGAGAGCTCCGACCTGGAGGTCATGCATTCGGTCTATGGCGCCGACACGCGCATTCGCGACCTTGCGGGCGCTTATGGCATGGTGGAGCCCAGCGAGAGCGTTACACTTGACTTTTCGCAGGATGCAGCCGCGGGCGCCAACGCGACCGCGACCGCTCAGTAGCAAGACGGTAGCTGAGTATGACAAATGACTATCGCCGCGGTTCCGATGGGGGCCGCGGTTCTGGACGTCCCTCGTCGCGGGGACGTTCTGGTTATCAAGGAACGGGTCGGCAATCTTACAACGCCGGGCAGTCCTGTGGGAACGAC
>CALHDP010000138.1 GCA_938023085.1 uncultured Collinsella sp. | reverse complement strand
ATCGTCCATGCGTACTCATCAGTATGCAGCTATTCCTCGGCCAGCGGCGAGAGCGGCGCACCCAAGAACTCGCTATAGCACGCCTGAACATCGGGATTCTCGTGCGAGAAGCGAATGTCCGCAGCGGCATCCAGGCCCCACAGCACCTGACCGCGCTCGGCTGCCAGCTCGCAGCCGTCGTGGATGGGCTGACCGCCGCCACCGACGCAGCCGCCCGGGCATGCCATAGCCTCAACGAAGTCATAGCTCACACGACCGTCGCGAATCGCGTCGAGCAGGCGCGCGGCGTTGCCCAACCCGTGCGCCACGGCGACGCGCACCTTAGTACCATCGATATCGGCGACAGCTTCCTTCCAGCCGTCGAGTCCGCGCACGTCGGTAAAGAAATCGGCATCCGGGTTCTTGCCCGTCACCAGGTAATATGCCGAGCGCACGGCGGCCTCCATCACGCCGCCCGTGGCGCCAAAGATCACACCCGCGCCCGTGCCAAAGCCCAGCGGCGTATCGAGCGGCTCCTCGACCAGCGTGTCAACGCTCACGTGGCTCGCGCGGATCATGCGCACCATCTCGCGCACCGTCAGCGCAACATCTACGTCGGGCGCGCCGTCCTCGCCTACCATGCTCGGCAGCGCGCACTCGGCCTTCTTGGCCGTACACGGCATAACGGACACCACGAACAGACGCTCGGGCTCCACGCCCAGCACCTTGGCGTAGTAGGTCTTGGCAATAGCGCCGAACATCTGCTGCGGCGACTTGGACGTGGACAGGCTGTCGACAAACTCCGGATAGCGCGCCTTCACAAAGCGCACCCAGCCCGGGCAGCAGCTCGTAAACATGGGCCAGCCGCGGCTATCGCCTTCGCCCTTGACGGCCTTCCCCAGGCGCTCGAGCAGTTCGGAGCCCTCCTCCATAATGGTGAGGTCGGCCGAGAAATCGGTGTCGAACACGTACTCAAAGCCAACGCGGCGCAGCGCGCAAGCCAGGCGCTCAACGGTGGCCTCCTCGCGCGGAATGCCGAGTTCCTCGCCCCAGGCGCTGCGCACGGCAGGCGCAATCTGCACCAACACGATCTTGTCGGGATTAGCGAGCGCGTCAAACACGGTCTCGGTATCGTCGCGCTCGCGCAGTGCGCCCGTCGGACAATGCGTAATGCACTGGCCGCACGCGACGCAATCGGTCTTGCCGATCGGTGCACGCCCGCGGGTACCCACGGCGGTATGTGTGGCGCGGTTGGTCAGGTCCCAAATCCCTAAGCCCTGCACGCTCTCGCACACCTTGATGCAGCGCATGCATTTAATGCACTTGTCGTTTTCGCGGATGATGGGGAAATCGAAGTCCCAGCCCTCACGCGCCAGGTGCTGCTCGTACGGCAGATAGAAGATGCCCAGATCGTTGGCGATGGTCTGCAGGTTGCAGTTGCCGCTGCGCACACAGCTCGTGCACTGCGAATCATGCTGGGACAGCAGCAGCTGCACGTTGGTGCGACGGGCCTCGCGGGCCTTGGGGCTGTTGGTGTGGACCACCATGCCGTCGAGCACGTAGTTGTTGCAGGCGGCAACCAGCTGGTCGCAGCCCTCGACCTCGACCACGCACACGCGGCAGCCGCCGATTTCGTTTAGATCGCGCAGGTAGCACAGGGTAGGAATCTGGATGCCGACGGACTTGGCCGCATCCAAGATCGTGGTGTGCTCGGGCACCACGACCTCGCAAGTATCGATCGTGAGCTTGACCATGTTGAGTGCTCCGCTTTCGGTGTTGTCGCTGACAGTGGGGTTGTTGAGCTCTACCATTCCAGGTTCCTCCCTCCGCGGAACGCGCCAAAGCCAAAGTGGTCGCAACGCAGGCAGCGGCTTGCCTCCTGGCGTGCCTCCTCCTCGGTAAGGCCCTGCTCGACCAGATTCCAATCGTGGATGCGCTCGCCGGCCTCGCGCTCGCCCAGCTCGCAGCGGCCGCACTCGTGCTTGCCCTTAAACTGCACGGTCGGCAGCTCAACGTCGAGCTTGATCTTGTGGTCAAAGCCCAGGTAGCGGTCGATATTTGCCGAAGCAACGCGGCCGGCGTTGATGGCCCGGATGACGGTGGCGGGACCGGTCTGGCAGTCACCGCCGCTAAAGAGGCCATCGAAACTGGGCACGGCGCCGTCCGAATCGGTGACGACGCAGCCCCACTTGCAGGCAATGCCCATCTCCTCAAACGGCTTGGAATCGATGTCCTGGCCAATGGCGACGAACACGCGCTCGCAGGGGATGACGCGCTCGGTCGTGGCGGCGGCACGCGGAGCCGGACGACCGCGGCGGGGCTCGCCGATAATCTGCGGCTGCACGCGCAGGCCGCTCACGCGACCGTCCTCGCCCGTCTCGATGGCGAGCGGGGCTGTGAGTTCCAGCACCTCGCAGCCCTCGGCCTGGGCGCCGGCGATCTCGGCGTCCTGAGCCGTCATATCGCAAATGCGACGGCGGTAGACGATGCTTACCTTTTCGGCACCGCAGCGCACGGCAGAGCGCGCCACGTCCATGGCCACGTTGCCGCCGCCGATGACGCACACGCGCTGGCCGCTCAGGTCGGGCAGCTCGTCGTCTCCAATGGCACGCAGCATCTTGACGGCCGACTCCACGCCGGGCGCCTCTTCGCCCGGAAGGCCGAGCTTCTTGTCGCTATGGGCACCGATGGCCAGGTAGACGGCATCGAACTCGTCACGCAGGCGGGCAAGCTCCTCGCCGTTCACGGAGTGGTCGAGTTCCACGTCGATGCCGGCGCTCAAGATCCAGTCGATCTCGGCCTGCAGACGCTCGCGCGGCAGACGGTAGCTGGGAATGCCATAGCGCAGCATGCCGCCCAGGTGGTGGCGCTGCTCAAAGATGGTCACCTTGTGGCCCATCACGGCCAGGTAGTAGGCGCAGGAAAGGCCGGCCGGGCCGCCGCCGATCACGGCGATGCGCTTGCCGGTGTTGTCCACTACATGCGGCTTGTGGTCGTTGAGGTCACTGTGCTCAACGGCAAAACGCTTGAGGGCGAGGATGTTCATGGGGTCGTCGACCATGCCACGGCGGCAGTGCATCTCGCAGGGATGCTCGCACACCAAGCCGCAGACGAGTGGCAACGGATTGTTCTTGCGGATGACCTTGACGGCGTCGGCATAGCGGCCGGCCTCAACGAGCGAGATGTAACCAGGAATATCGACGTGCGCCGGGCAGCCCGAGACGCACGGGACGCGGGCCTCGCGGTCAAAGCCGCAGGAGTGCTCGCGGATGTGGTGCTCAAAATCGTCGCGAAAACCGCGGATAGCAGTAAGCGCCATGGCGCCGGCCTCGTAGCCGATGGCGCAGTCGCTCGAAAGATAGATGGTGCGGGCGGTGCGCTCGATCAGATTGAGCGTGGACTCGTCGGCGCGACCCTCGAGCACATCGGCGAGCAGATCGCTCAGCGCGCTCAGGCCCACGCGGCAGGGCGTACACTTGCCGCAGCTCTGGGTGGAACACAGGTTGACGAGCGCTGCCGTAAACTCAACGGGACACGGGGCGAGCGAACTCACCGCCAGACGGCGTCCGAGCGCATCGTGCAGGTCGTCCATGACGGCCTGAGCGTGGCTGCGTTCCATTACGTGCAGTCGTGCCATAAGATCCCCTCTCACATGGCAGCCCGGAGGCGAGGCCGGGCAAAAATGCTACACGCACAACACTGACCTAAAAAGTTGTTAGGTCTCCACACGGTTCGGCAGGCGGTATAAAATGTCACCCTCAGCGGTGAAATAGAACATTACCGCAGATAAATGCCATATTTGATAAAACGCATTACCCACAATGCGGCACTTGGGGACACTCCTCACTCTGGTGCATCGTGGACAGGTTTGTTTGCACCAATCATGAGTTGCGGTGAAATAGGGACTGAAAAGCCGCTCAAAAGGCCAAAACAGTCCGTATTCCACCGCAACTTCAAGACGTTGGTGCAGATTAACCTGACCTCTTTGCACCAAAAAGGGCCCCGAGCATAGTCTGCTCGGGGCCCAAACTCGTCTCGCCTTACCGCGCGACGCGTATGTTATTTGCGCTTGCCGCCGCCGTCACCGGGGCGACGGGAGCTGCCGCCGCGCTTGCCACCACGACTATTGCCATAGCTGCCACGGTTATCGCGACCGCCGGCACGGCCGCCACGGGAGCCGGCCTGGTTGCCGCCACGCCCGCCACGATAGCCGCCACGACGCTCCTCGCGGGTATCGTCGTAGTTGCGCCAGTCATCGCGACGATCGCGGCTGGCACGCGGGTCACGACGATCGCGCGACTCGTTAGAACGACTAGCGCCGCCGCGGCCGCCATTGCCGCGAGCACCCTCGCGACGCTCGCCGCCGCGGCTACCGCGCTCTTCAAAGCGCTTGCCGCCACGGGGCTCACCGCCACGGGTACCTCGCTCACCGCGACCCTCACCACCGCGACGCTCATCACGGCCACCGCGCTCGTCATCACGACCGGATCGACGGCGGTCGCCCGCGCCGCGCTTGCCGCCGCGCGAACCGCGGCCCTCGTCCTCGCGCTCGACACGACGACGGCCGCCA
>CALHDP010000137.1 GCA_938023085.1 uncultured Collinsella sp. | reverse complement strand
AATCGCCATGAAGGCCGACAACCACAACGAAGGCGGCATCTTCGCCCTGTTCAGCCTCGTACGCAAGGTGGCACCATGGCTGATTCTGCCCGCCATGATCGGCGGTGCGGCACTGCTTGCCGACGGCATCCTCACCCCCGCCGTCACGGTCACCACAGCCATCGAGGGTCTGCGCACCATCGAATGGGGCCATGCGCTTTTGGGTGACGGCCAGACCAACGTCATCATTATTACCATCATCATTATCTGCGGCCTATTTGCCATGCAGCGCGCCGGTACCTCGTCGATCGGTAAGCTCTTCGGCCCGCTCATGACGCTGTGGTTCCTGTTCCTGGCGGGCGCCGGCCTGTTCAACATGCTCGGCAACCTGTCCATCTTGCGCGCGCTCAACCCCATCCGCGGCATTATGTTCCTGTTCTCGCCCATCAACCATTCGGGCATTATGGTGCTCGGCTTTGTCTTCCTGTCGACAACCGGTGCCGAGGCACTCTACTCGGACATGGGCCACGTGGGCAAGGCAAACATCTATGCATCCTGGCCATTTGTTAAGGCGGCCCTTATCCTCAACTATCTGGGTCAGGGAGCTTGGCTACTCGCCAATAACTCCAACCCCCAGATGCTCGCGATGGATATCGTTAACCCGTTCTATATGATGCTTCCCGAGCCCCTGCGCCCCTTTGCCATCGTGCTTTCGGCCGTGGCGGCCATCATCGCCTCGCAGGCGCTCATCACCGGCTCGTTCTCGCTGGTATCCGAGGCAACGCGCCTCAACCTTATGCCGCACCTGCGCATCCACTACCCCAGCGACACCAAGGGTCAGCTCTATATTCCGCTCGTCAACAACATCATGTGGGTCGGCTGCATCTTCATCGTGCTGCTGTTCCAGAACTCCGAGCGCATGGAAAGCGCCTATGGCCTCGCCATCACCGTGACCATGCTCATGACCACCACGCTGCTGACGAGCTATATCGCCGGCATCCTCAAGCACAAGCTGGGCGCCTGCATCTTTGCCCTGCTCTTTGGTGCCATTGAGCTGTGCTTCTTCGCTTCGTGCCTCACCATGTTCTTTGACGGCGGCTACGTCATGATCTTCCTGGCCGCACTGCTGTTCGGCCTTATGTATGTGTGGCGTCGCGGCACCGCCATCGAGCGCACGCAGACGATTCTGCTGCCCGTCTCCAAGTACATCGACCAGCTCAACCGCCTGCGCAATGACGAGACCTACCCCGTGCTCGCCGACAATCTGGTGTTCCTCACCAACAGCCCCGACCCGCTCACGCTCGACCGCGACGTGCTCTATTCCATCTTGGACAAGCATCCCAAGCGCGCCAAGGCATATTGGTTCATCAACGTACACGTTACCGACGAGCCCTATACGCACGAGTATTCCGTTGAGACCTTTGGCACAGACTTCCTGTTCCGCGTGCGCTTGGACCTGGGCTTTAAGGTCAATCAGCGCATCAACGCCTACCTGCGCCAGATCGTTGGCGACCTGATGGCCTCGGGTGAGTTGCCGCCGCAGCACCACACCTACTCCATCTACGAGACGCGCGGCAACGTGGGCGACTTCCGTTTTTGCATGCTGCGCAAGATGCTTGCCCCCGAAACGGACATCAACCGCAATGACCACCGCGTGATGGCCATCAAGTACGCCGTCCGCCGCGCTTGCGGAAGCCCGGCGCGCTGGTACGGTCTCGAGAACTCTGCCATCATCATCGAGTACGTGCCGCTGTTTGCCCGCATGCGCCCGGCCGTTAAGCTCGTGCGCACCCAGGTGCCGCTCGAGGTTCAGATTGAAGAGGCCGAGGAAATGGAAGTCGACATCTTCTCGGACGACTTGGTCAACGGCAACGAGGCCGGTAGGGACATGAACGTCGATCCCACCGAGCTGCTCGAGAGCGTCGCCGATACGCCCGAACAGCAACTGCTCGACGGCCTCGAAAGTGAACAACTCAACGACGCCAACTTCTAGCGACGTCACAAATCAACGAAAGCGGCCCTGCACCTCACGGGAGACGCAGGGCCGCTTTGCATTGCGGTAAAGCTAACGGCTACGAACGACGCGGCTCGGGAACCACGAGCCTATCGGGGCTCGCGCCCTCGGCATCCATCAGGCTCACGTAGCGAATCGACGGATCCCCATACATCGCGTAGTAATAATTGCCCGTGCGCGCGCTAAAGCATCCGGTGTAGATAGTCTTCTCGAACTTGCCATCGCCCATCCTGGACGCTCCCTCGATCATCACCACGCCCTCGAGCGAGCGGAACATGCGAACGACGTTTTCGGTCTCGCTCTCCTTTTGCGGGTAATTGGCATTGAGGTACGCCGCCTTTACAAAACGGCTCGGCGAATAGCAATCGCCCGGAATGCCGCGCATGCCGGCACCGGCTCCATAGGGCTTGAGCTCGGCGCCACGCCATGTCGCCGTCTGCGGAAAATCGCTTGTGGCGGTGATATAGGTGCGCAGGTTTTCCATGTGCCACGGGAAGGTCGGCTGGTTGGCAAGGGTGTCGACCGGATCGTCGTATACATGCAGGCCGTCAGCCATCATCTCGACCACGATGCTGCGCTGGCTGTCGCCGATAATCCAATGGAGCAGCGACACGCCCAGCCCCTCTCCGGCAGATTTGGCGACAATCACCGTGTCGCGCAGCGCGGCCTCGACCTCATCGACCGTCGAGAACGTCGCTGCCACCCACAGGGGGAACTCATAGGCCGCGATATTGGTCTTGCCGTCGACAGGGTCCTCGGCATACTCGGCATAACCCGGGAAATTGAGACCCGCCACGGCGAGGCCCGCATCGTTGCCGCAATCGAAGAACATAGGGTAGTTCTTGTAATCGATGCACATACCGATCACCGCGTGCGCCGCTGTCGCGTCGTCGATAAACGAATACGGAATGTGAAACCCGCGCGGCATCACGCGAACCTGTTGGCCGTAGTCAAAGCTCCAGTCGAGATTGCGGCCCAGATACATGTGGCCAGAATTATCGGTAAATCGAATACTCGTACACATAGCGCCTCCTAGCTTTACGTTCTTGCTAATTTCATTGTCTCCAAACAAAAAGGCACTAAACACAAAAGCCCGGACATGACAACAATGTCACGCCCAGACTATTCAAGCAGGATAAACTCAACCAAGTTAACCCCGCAGGTCGTCTAAGGGGTCAAAGTGCCGCAGATTGCCACGAAAGAGGAGCGAAGCGTACTTAAGGTACGCGAGCGACGATTGAGCGGCAAGGTGCGGTGCTTTGGTCCCCTTAGACCAACTTTCCAAGACAGTGATCGATCATATGCTGGATCATCTGCGCCTCAAAGCCCGCGTAGTCGCGGCGGCACTCCTTCATCTTGCCGTCGACAATCTGGTCAAAGGCAACCTTGCACTTGATATAGCGCGTGGACTTGGTGACCTCCTCGTGCGTCAGGCAGCTCTCCTCCATCTTGCTGGCGCCCAGGCCAAACACCAGACGGGGGTTGTAGAGCACGTGGGGCTCGCCGGCGTCGTCCAGATAGACGCAAACCTTCTTGGTAACGCCAATCTGGTTAGCGGCAAGGCAGCCGGCATCGTCGAGCGACTTGATGGTATCGATCAGGTCCTGTGCGACCGACTCGTCCTCGACGGTCGCAACCTCGCAACGCTGGGACAGGATAGCCTCGTCGTGGCAAAGCTCTTTAATCATACGTTCCTCCATAGGGGTCGTTGTAACCGCTTAAGTATACGGTACCCACACATTTTCATGCGAAAAATACCGTCCGTCTGCTACGAAGCGCCGAACATCAACATGCGAGGAACAACAGCGTCGTAAAGGGGCTATAGTGGGAGCGTTCGTGTCAATCGGCCTAAACTCGGGGCCGAACAAGGAAAGGGTATGCATGGACGAACTATTTCACGTCAGCGAGCGCAAGTCCACAATCGGGACCGAACTCCGCGCTGGACTGACAACATTCCTGGCGATGGCCTACATCATCGCCGTCAACCCCGCGGTGCTCTCGGGCGCTGGCATCGATGCAGGAGCGCTCGCCTGCGCCACCTGCCTGGGCGCCGGCATCATGACCATCTGCATGGGCATCTTCGCCAACCGCCCGCTCGCCTGCGCGTCGGGCTTAGGCGTCAACACGATGATCGCCGGAATCACCACCACCGTCTGCGGCGGTGACTGGCACGTGGCCATGAGCGTCATCTTCCTTGAGGGCGTCGTCATCTTGCTGCTCGTGCTTTGTGGCCTGCGCGAGGCCATCATGGACGCCATCCCGGTTGTCCTGCGTCACGCCATCTCGGTGGGTCTGGGCCTGTTCATCGCCATGATTGGCCTGTGCGATGCCGGCATTATCACCGCTGGCGCCGGTACACTCGTCGGTCTGGGCGACATCACCTCCCCCACCTTCATCGTCGGCATCATCTCCATCCTGGTGACGGTCGCCCTCGCCTGCCGCAACGTCCCCGGCTCGCTGCTCATCGGCATCGTCGTCGCCGTCATCGCCGGTATCCCCCTAGGTGTGACCCAGGCTCCGACCGGTATCATCGCCCCGCTCGACTTCTCGAGCATCGGTGGCCCCATCGCCGACGCCGGCGGCATGCCCGCCATCGTCAAGGTCCTTACCGACCCCGCGCTCCTCGTCATCTCGTTCTCGCTGCTCATGAGTGACTTCTTCGACACCATGGGCACCGCGATGGCCGTGGCCAAGCAGGGCGAGTTCCTCACCGACGACGGCAACGTCGAGAATATCAAGGAGATCCTAATCGTCGACTCCGCCGCCGCTGCTGTGGGCGGTTTCATGGGCGTCTCCTCCATCACCACCTTCGTCGAGTCCACCTCTGGCGCAGCCGACGGTGGCCGCACGGGCCTCACCTCCGTCACCACCGGCGTGCTGTTCATTCTCGCCGCGTTCTTCTCCCCCATCGTCACCATCGTTTCCAGCGCCGCCACCTGCGGTGCTCTGGTCTACGTCGGCTACCTCATGATGAGCGAGGCCTCCGAGATCGACTGGTCCGACGTGTCGCAGGGTTTCCCGGCGTTCATGATTGTCGCCGGCGTGCCCTTCACCTACTCCATCTCTGCCGGCATTGGTCTGGGCTTTATCGCCTACGTGATCGTCGCACTCTTTAAGGGCGAGGCCTCCAAGATCAAGCCGCTCATGTGGATCGCAGCCCTCGCCTTCCTCGTCTACTTCTTCGTGGCGTAACGGCATAGTCTGCTAAAGCAAAACAACAAGGCGCGGAATCGCATCGAGCGGCTCCGCGCCTTTCTTTTAGCGTCTGCCCCCGTGCCAGCGTGCGACAATTGAGGCTGTCAATATCACAACACCGAGAGAAGCCTGCCTTGGAAGCGCATCATAAGCAGATAACCGTTTATTCAGAGCGTGCGGAAGGCGCGCCCGTCATCTATCTCCCCGTGGTTATGGGCGACGGTAGTAAAGTCTACGAGCGCTGCCGAGAGCTCGACTGCCCGCCGTTCACCCTTGTCGCCATTGGAGGGCTCGATTGGAATCGCGAGCTGAGCCCCTGGGCATGCGATGGTACCGTACGCGATAGCGAGCCCTTTGGCGGACAGGCTGCTGGTTTTCTTGACGAGTTGTTGAAGCAGATAATCCCCCAGGCCGAATCATCGCTCCCGCAACCGCCTGCCTGGCGCGGCGTTGCCGGCTACTCGTTGGCGGGTCTTTTTGCACTGTGGGCACTTTGGCAAACAGATGTCTTTGAGCGCGCAGCGAGTGCATCGGGGTCGCTGTGGTTCCCCGGCTTTATCGACTACGCGCGCGAGCGCACGATGACGGCTACGCCCGACGCCGCCTATCTGTCGCTCGGTAAAAAGGAAACCAAGACGCCCAACCGCATGATGCGGCACGTACTCGACGATACGCGCGCGATGGAAGAGCTGTTTATCGAGCGCGACATCCCAACAACGCTGGAGCTCAACCCCGGCAATCATTTTGCCCAAACTGACCTGCGCATGGCGCGCGGCATCCACTGGATACTGACGCATTAAAAATGGCGTCCACGCGTACATGCGCATGGACGCCATTTTTTGATTTAGCTGAACACAACTACTATTCGACAGTCTCCTCGAGTTTAGATACGGCGGGCGTCGAGGATTGGGACATGGAAGTCCTTTCATGATGGAAGGGCGATCAGGCATATCGGATAACCTGCCCGATCGATACGATCCGAACCATTGTACGCGATACGCCATGCCTCGCACGCGCCGCCACCTGCAAACGCTAGCGCTACTTCCAAACGCGCTCGGCAATACGCTTGACCAGCGCGATCTTCGCCCACTGTTCGTCCTCGGTCAGCTTGTTGCCAATCTCGCAGCTGGCAAAGCCGCACTGGGGCGACAGGTACAGGTTCTCGAGCGGCACGTACTTTGCGGCCTCATGGATACGTTCGACGATAACGTCTTCGTCCTCAAGCTCAGCCGCCTTGGTGGTTACCAAGCCCAACACGACCTTCTTGCCCGGGGCAACGTACTTGAGCGGCTCAAAACCGCCGGCGCGGGGTGTGTCGAACTCCAGATAGAACGCATCGACGTTCTCATGTGCGAACAGATACGGAGCGATAGGGTCGTAGCCGCCTTCAAAAGCATAGGTGGAGTGGTAGTTGCCGCGGCACACATGCGTGTTGATGACCAGATCGTCGGGCTTGTCCGCGATTGCGGCATTGTTGAGCGCCACACCTAGCTCGGACACCTTTTGCAAGTCAACCGGGCTCATGCCGGTTTTGGCGACAAAATCGATATCGCAGTAGATGCCCCAGGTGCAGTCATCAAACTGGATGTTGCGGCAGCCTGCTGCGTACAGGTCGGCGATCACCGTGCGATAAGCGGCCGCAATGGCGTCGGCAAGTTCCTCATCGGTCTTATAGACGGCACGCAGGCTCTCCTGCTGGCCGTCGCAGCGGTCGAGCGTGACTTCGGAGAACGTCTGGATCGGCGCCGGAATGGTCTGGCGTGCGACCTGGCCCTCCTCCTCAAGCGCCTTGACGAACTTAAAATGCTCGACGAACGGGTGGTTCTCGCCGCTAATGGGACCGGTAACCACGGCGGTGTCGGCCGTCGTCTCCTCGTCATGGAACATATAACCCGTGCGTGAGGTGCGGCGCTCAATGCCGTTAAGGCCCCACATAAAATCGAGGTGCCAGTAGCTGCGGCGGAACTCGCCATCGGTGATCACCTGCAGGCCGGCGGCCTTCTGCTTGGCCACCAAATCGCGAATGGCATCGTCCTCGACGGCCTTAAGGCCGGAAGCGTCGAGTTTACCCGCGACATAGGCGGCACGGGCGTCCTTTACAGCCTGCGGACGAAGAAAGCTGCCGACGATATCGGCGCGAAACGGCGCGTTCGGTTGAATCGAAGTGCTCATAGATATCTCCCTTTGCATTGGTTGCTTTACTGGGACAGAGTATGAGCGCTCATATGACCATCGTAAAATATACGTTTATAACAGTTTGATATAGCTGTTTCCTATATCAGTCTGGACTGTCATAAAGAGACTTGAACCGTGCGGAGCACAGCAGCCTAGATATGCTGACGAATCGCGTCGATATAGGCCCGACCGTAGCGCGTAAGCGTCGTGTTCTTGCGCGTGATGATGCCAATCTCCATGTACTCGTCCACGTCGAGCGGAATCGAGATAATGCCGGGGCCGTTGAGCTCGTGGCTGATCACGCCCGAGCATACCGTGTAGCCGTCGAGGCCCATGGCCAAATTGAACAACGTCGCACGGTCGCGCACGCGGATATTTTTGCGACGCTCGAACGTCGAGGTCAGCTCCTCGGAATAGTAAAACGAGTTGTAGCTGCCCTGCTCGTAGGACAGGAACGGGTAGTCTTTCAGATCCTCGAGCGTCACGCTGGAGCGGTCCGCCAGCGGATGGTCGGCGCAGACGAAGACATGCGGCGTGGCGCAGAAGAGTCCTTCGAACACGAGCTCGTTGGCCACCAGCATGCGCTCGATGACCTCGCGGTTATGCTCGGATAAGTACAGGATGCCCAGTTCGCTTTTCATATGCGCGACATCCTCGATAATCTCGTGAGTCTGCTCCTCGCGCAGGGTGAAGTCGTAACGCGCGGCATCGAACTCGCGGATCACATCGACAAACGCGTTGACGGCAAAGGAATAATGCTGGCAGCTCACACTAAAGTGCGGCACCTGCTCAGATGCGCCCTTGTACTTGCCCTCGAGCAGGTCGGCCTGGTCGAGTACCTGGCGCGCATAGCCCAAGAAGGTCTCGCCTTCCTCGGACACAATGACGCCCTTGTTGGTGCGCTCAAAGATGTGCACACCCATCTCGTTTTCGAGATCGCGAATCGACGCGGTAATCGAAGGCTGCGACACAAAGAGACGGCGCGAGGCCTCGGTAATGCTGCCGCATTCGGCAACTTTGACGACATATCTGAGCTGCTGGAGCTTCATGGCTGTCTCCTTAGCTGTTCGCGAAATTCGCGTCGGCTGCACCCTCCTGACGCATAAACGGCGGCATCTCCCCCGTCGCGGCGCAGGCGGCAATCTGATGCAGAGCCCCGGCGACCGCATCATCTGCCGCGGCGCCGATATGCCAGCGCGCGGCAGCCGTGACGGCCTCATTGGCATTGGCGACTGCAACGGAGTTGGGAACGGCATCGATCATGGGCAGATCGTTATCGGAATCGCCAAATACGGCCACCTCGTCGGGCGTCAGGCCCAAGGCGCGCGCCAGCTCCAGCGCAGCGCAGCCCTTGTCCCAACCATCCGGAAGGATGTCGAACAGGCGCACTCGGTTGTTGGGAAACACAAGCGAGAGTTCCGGCACCTCAACGGCAACGCGCTCGCGTAGCTCCGCGAGCTCCTCACGCGAACGGGCACTCCAGATATTCGCCTTAAACACCGGCGCGCCATCGACGACGGGACGACACGGGGCCTCTTCGCCTTTGAGCCACGCATTGCCGCCCGACTCCATAGCGCGACGCACACGCTCGGGATTGCTCGTCACGCAATAGGCATCGTTGCCCCAAAAGTCATCGCCCAGGCTATAGACTTTTAGAAATGTATCGTCGGTCTCTTGCTCCAGATAGTCGGCCAAACGCATCAGAGCATCGTTGTCGATTGCACGCGAAGCGACTACTTCGCCGTCGACAAACATCACCTGGCCGTTACAGAACGCACCGGTCGAAAAACACTCGGAACGGTTTTTGAACATCCAGCCCATCGCGGACGGCTGACGACCCGAAACCGGCCCAAAGTGCAGACCCGCCGCCTGCATGGCATGAATACCCTCAATGGCGTAGTCGCTGGCGCCGTCATGCCCGGCTGGAATCAGCGTATCGTCCATATCGGTCAGCACAAGTTTGATCATAGAGTCCCCCAGTCATTTTCACCGTATCCATTGTAACGGTGCGCTAGTATAGGGAACAACAGATTCGATGCGGGAGTGCCGGCGGTGCAAACCACAAGGCTGAGAGGGCATGGGGCCCAATCCTTTGAACCTGTCAGTTAATGCTGGCGTAGGGAGCATGCCGCCTTTACAGGGGCGCTGTCTATGCACAGCGCCCCTTTTCTATGCCAAGGAGGCATGTGCAGTGATTGATTCGGAACAGCTTAAGCAACATGTGATCAAGGCCGTGGATGAGATTCGCGCTACCAATCCGATGGCCGGTTCCATCACCAACACGGTGACGATCGACTTTGTCGCCAACGCACAGCTCGCCGTGGGCGGATCGGCCGCCATGGTCTATCTGCCCGACGAGGGCGAGGCGCTCGTTGCCGGCGGCGGCGCCATCTATCTCAATATGGGCACGCTCTTCCCCATCTACGAGCAAACGATTCCCCGCGCGGCCAAGGCAGCACACGACGCCGGCAAGCCCTGGGTGCTCGATCCGGTGGGCCTGGGTATCGGTAGTCTGCGCACCCAGTTGGTAAACGAACTCAAGCAGTACAAGCCCGCCATCGTGCGCGGCAACGCCTCCGAGATCATCGCGCTCGCCGGCCTGTGGGGTCTTGAGGGCGAGGCGGCCGATCTGAGCCGCGTGCGCGGTGTCGATACCACCGACACGGTAGACGCTGCCCGCGATGCCGCCGTGGCGCTCGCCCGCTACACCGGCGGCGCCGTTGTGGTCTCGGGCGAAGTCGACCTGATTACCGACGGCACAACCGTGGCCAAGTCCCACGGCGGCAGCCCGCTCATGTCCAAGATCACCGGTTGCGGCTGCTCGCAGGGCGGCGTGCTGGCCGTGTATGCCTGCGCCGCCGATCCGTTTACGGCAGCCGTCTGCGGTACCGCCGTCTACAACGTCGCTGGCACGCGTGCCGCCGCTGACGCCGACGCCCCGGCAAGCTTTAAGGTCGCCTTTATCGACGAGCTCTACCGCGCAACTGCCCAGGACATCGCCAACAACCAGCTCGACCTCGAGGAGGCATAGGCCATGTCCGAGCCCGCAACCAATGCCGGCATGAACACGCTCGTCGCTGTGGCCATCGCCCCGTGCGGCACCGGCGATGAGCTGTCCGCCGAGGTCGCCGAAGTCGTGCGCGTCATTCGCGAGAGCGGCCTTCCCAACCGCACCACCTCGATGTTCACCGAGATCGAGGGCGACTGGGACGAGGTCATGCAGGTCGTGCGCGACGCAACCTTTGTGTTGGCGAGCAAGGGCATCCGCACCGAAGTCGTGCTCAAAGCCGATATTCGGCCCGGATTTACCGACACCATGACCGGCAAGCTCGAGCGCATGGAAGCACAGATCAAAAAGCAGGAGGAAGCACAGTGAGCATCCGCGACAACCTTGACATCTCGGCTTATCTGGTACTCGGCCCCGAAAACACGCTGGGACGCCCCGTGGGCGATGTGGTGGCCCAGGCGCTCGACGCAGGCTTTACCTGCATCCAGGTGCGCTCCAAGGTGGCAAGCGCCCGCGAGATCATTGCGCTGACCGGCGACGCCGCGCAGGCAATCGCTCAGGCCGGCAAGACCGGTCAGGTCGCCTTGCTCATCGACGACCGCCTTGACTGTGTGCTTGCCGCACGCGAGCAGGGTATTGCTGTCGACGGCGTGCACGTGGGCCAGAGCGACATTCCCGTCGAGGTCTGCCGCAAGCTGCTGGGCCCCGATGCCATTGTGGGCCTTTCGGCCCGTTGCGAGGAGATGCTCGAGTACGTCAAGACCGCCGACATGAGTTTGGTCGACTACCTGGGCATCGGTCCACTCCACGAGACCGAGACCAAGCGCGACTGCGGACGCGCGGCCGACGGCTCTATCATCACCAAGAGCTTTGAGGACCTGGCCGCACTCCACGCGGCAAGCCCCGTGCCTATCGTGGTGGGCGGCGGCGTCAAGACGGCCGACCTGCCGCAGCTCAAGGCCACCGGCGTCGACGGCTTCTTTGTGGTGAGTGCCGTCTGCAGCGCCGATGACCCCTACGCCGCGGCCAAGGAGCTCGTCGACACCTGGCAGCAGGCATAGGCATAAGCCGAGCAGTTGCTCCGCGGCCCCATAACTTCAGCAATGGAAAACGCATCCCAGTTTGGATCTCCATTCCGGGATGCGCTTTCCGCATGCGACCCTTACCCCGCCAGATACGCTTCCAACGCCGGCAAAGTCGCCTCCGCATCACGACGACCGACCTGGTAGATGCGCTCGAGCTCATCGGGCTCGCGACACAGCGACGGCACCTTCACCGATTCGCTCGGCCGCACCACAAAGATCTCACCGGCAGCCTCGCGACGTGCCAGGTCATCGAGCGTGGCATTGTAGACCTCATGCCGATGCTCAAGCGCTGCGACAAACTCCGGATAGTGACGGAACACGCGCCGCAGCATGGGCATCACGCTGTTGGGCTGCTTCACAAAGCCCGCCGGCTGCGTGAGTACCACGATATTGCGGTCATACCCCTGCGCAAACAGCCATGCGCTGGGAATAGAATCAGCCACGCCACCATCCAGATACTTATGCCCGTCAATAGCAACGGGACGCGTCGCCACGGGAATTGCCGACGACGCCCGGATCCACTCGATATCGCGCTCGTCGCCATACGGCAGATCGTGATAGACGGCCTTGCCCGTCTCGATATCGGTACACACGCACGTAAACCGCATGGGGCAGGCGCGATATGTCTCCAGGTCGATGGGATCGCGCTCGATGGGCACCTCGTGATAGGCAAAATCGGCATTGAACATATCGCCGGTTCGCAGCCAGCTGGTCACGCTTGCGTAGCGCTTGTCGGCACAATAGGCCTTGTTGTAGCGAATGGCGCGGCCGATCTGGCGAGATTTAAAGTTGTAGCCAAACGCCGCGCCCGCCGAGACACCCACCATATGGTCGCAAGTTAAGCCGTGCTCCATCCAAACGTCGAGCACGCCCGCCGTATACATACCGCGGTAGCCGCCTCCCTCGAGTGCCAGCCCCACCGTGCGCGTCGTATTTGACTGTGCCATGCGACCATCTCCGTCCCCACAAATTCAAACGGAACAAGTATACCCGTCAACATATATCGTCTCAGTCGCATTTTCATCGAACATCGCATCGTCGCGCTACCGCCTGTCGAATAATAGCCGCCCACAGCATGTGCACCCATATATAATTGTGCACTATTGTTTACACTACTCAGCTGTTATCAACAGCAAACATTAGCCGGCAAATTAACTCAACAACGCGGCAAGGCGGGAGCCTGGATACATGCAAAGCGCTGAGCAACGATGCATGCACACAACGAGCTCGCCCGACGCAATCCGCCCCGACCTCAGAAAGCCGCTTGGAACATGGATACTGTCAGCAATTACACCGAAACGCTCGAAAAGACCGTCCGTGACCTTCTCGAGCGGCAGGAGGATCTGATCAGGACTGCCTTTACCGACCAGCTAACCGGGCTTGGCAACCGTGGCGGCTTTGCCCGTTCCCTCGAGGAGCTCTGGGGGCAGGACGCCCCCGTTACCATGGCGTTCATCGATATCGACAATCTCAAGCACTGCAACGACGTCTTTGGCCATGACGAGGGCAACCGCTATATCTTGCAGGTAAGCCTTTATCTCAAGCTGTATATGAAGGTAGACGAGGCGGCATTTCGTCTGGGAGGCGACGAGTTTGCCATCCTATCTACGATTGCAACCGAGGACGACCTCGCCGAACGTCTGGAACACTGCCGAACGATCCTGCTCAAAAATAACGATTCCGAGATGCCCCACTCGTTTAGCTACGGAGTGTCACATGCCGACCCCGCCCTGGGCGAAGCTTCCAATCGCATGACGCTCGATGCCGACCATCGCATGTACGACTACAAGCTACGTCATGCCATGCACCTCGATCGACGCAATATCACGTAAGTTCACGCCGACGACTTCGAAATAAGCGATCGTATTTTTGACGCCTTTTCGATGCTCAACGAGGGCCGTTATTTCTTTATCGAGAACTTGGACAAACATCGCACCCTTTGGTCACAAGGTGCCTTGCGCGATCTTGGCCTTCCCTCGGAGCACATAGACAACTGTCGCGATTACTGGAAAACGCGCGTCCATCCCGACGACCTTGAGGCCTGCATCAACGACATCGACCAAGTCTACAACGGCACCAAGCACCGTCGCGTCATGCAGTATCGTGTGCGCAACGCCGTCGGCGACTACGTCCTTTGCCGTGCTCGCGGGTTTCGTATCGACGGCGACGGAAATGTCCCCTCGCTCTATGTCGGCGAGCTCGTCAACCACTCACTTGCCGAAACCGTCGATGCCGCCACAGGTCTCGGAACGCAGCGCATGCTGGCCAACGCCATCGACGCCTGCCGCCGCGATCGTTGCGAGACAGGGCTTATAGCGGTGCGCGTTCGTGGCACGACAAAGCTCAACGAGCTCTACGGGGCCGAGGCTGTCGACAACATGCTTGCCGAATACGCAGGCCGCATGCTGTCGATCACCCGCGGCAGGAGCCGGGTCTACCGTTCACGAAGCGTCCAGTTCGTCGTGCTCAGCAACGACCTGGACCACGAGGCATTCGAGCAACTGACCCGCCACCTTAAAGAGGCCGTTTTCGCTCCTGTTCGAATCGCAGGCGACACCATTACTCCCGTCTGTCTTGTCGTCCCGGCCTTTTACGAGCACTTAACCCATCAAGCGACCGCCGTTTTAGGCGAACTCGACCGTCGCCTTCGCACGGCCGGCGGGCTTGTCCCCAACGACAGCCTCCCCATACCCGAGGCGGAGCGCAAAAGCGCCATCGCCGAACGTATCGACTCGCTCACGGGTCTCTATCGACCCAGCGAGTTTATGCGGCGCGCCAACGCATTTCTCGAGGCAAGGCGCAACGGCACCTGGTGCATCGCCACGGTCGACATGGGCCACATGCGCCTGTTTAATGAATGGCACGGCCAGGCCGAGGGCGACCGCGTACTCGCCGATGTGGGCACGGTCCTCAAGGACATCGAGAATGCCGATATGGGCGTCGCAGGGTACTGGGGCCAAGATGACTTTTGTGTACTTATCCCCTTTAAGCACATCACCGTCCATCAAATCTACAATCGCGTTCGTGAGGCAGTAGCCAGGCATGATGACGGCGTAGGTTTTTGGCCGTCCATGGGCGTTTACCCCATCGACTCCAATGAGGAAATCACCATCGATGCGCAGGCAAAGGCCATGTTTACCAATCGACGCGCAAAAAACGACTTTAAGGAGCGCATTGCCATTTTCCGCCCCGCGGAGTACGAGCGCGAAGTCGCGTTCCACCGCACGCTGACCGAATTCCAGTACGCGCTGTCAAATGGTCGCATCACGTACTATCTTCAGCCCCAGGTCGATATGGAAACCGGCGAGATTATTGGCGCCGAAGCACTCACCCGCTGGATTGACAAGGACGGCTCTCTCATTTCGCCCGCAACGTTTATCCCCGCACTCGAGGAAAGCGGCTTTGTAGTGACACTCGACAAGCACATTTGGCAGGGTGTCGCCATATGGCTTCGCGAGCGTCTCGATCGCCGTCTTCGCGTGGTTCCGGTCTCGCTTAATGTGTCGCGCGTGGATATCCTTGCCTGCGACGTTGCCGAACATATGGGGGCGCTCGCCGCCCAATACAACCTACCGCCCGAGCTCATGCGTATCGAGATCACCGAGACGGCTTATACGGGAGAATCCGAGGCCGTGGATAAGCTGACCGCAGATCTGCACACCCGCGGCTTCTCGACCTATATGGACGATTTTGGCACCGGTCAGTCCACGCTCGCGATGCTCAAGAACGTCAACGTCGACGTCATCAAGCTCGACCGCACCTTTGTGCCCACCGACCGCGATCAAGGCCGCAGCACGCAAATCATTTCATCGATGCTCGAAATGGCGCAGTCGCTCCATCTGCCCGTCGTGGTTGAAGGCGTCGAGACAAATGAGCAGGCGAACATGCTACGACAAATGGGCGCCCGCTACGCTCAGGGCTTCCTCTACTACCGCCCCATGCCGGCGAAGAATTTTGAGGCATTGCTCGATGGCGGCAATAACAACTGATACGCTCGCGCGCAAAACGCCACCGCCGAAGGGGGCATTTGTCCCCATTGGCTAACTTATATCCCCACTTCAAACCAAATTGGGGATATGATACAAACCGTTGTTCCGCCCAAGGAGGTTATCCATCATGAACGAGTCATATCGCCTGGGCGAGCAATCGATTATTGCCTATCTTCAGCGACTTGCGAACGGCGTCTCGACCGCCGAACTCGATGTTGCCGCGCTGCCTGCTGAGCTACGCGCCGTTGGTGAGCAACTGCAAAAGACGCATGCCATCCTGCAACAAGAGCGCCAGCTGCTTGAGCGCAACGCCTATATCGATCCGCTCACCAACTTGGGCAACCGCAACGGATTCGACCGTCACGTCGAGCAACTCTGGCGCAAAGGCGATCCCTTCACCTGCGCCTATATTGACATCGACCATCTCAAGCATTGCAATGATAGGTTTGGCCACGCCGAAGGCAATCGCTATATTCTGGGCATCTGCCGCACGCTCTCCGAAACCATGGAGCACGATGAGATGCTGTTCCGTATCGGTGGAGACGAGTTTGTGCTTATCTCGCTCTCCGCAAACGAGACCGAACTCGAGCAGCGCTTGGAGCAGGTACGTACCAGGCTGATCGAGGCGAGCTCAGGTGGCAAGGCGCCCATGATCGGCAGCTTTAGCTTTGGCTGCTCGCGCGTCGATCCACTTGCTGGCGACACGCGTCGCCAGATGACGATGGATGCCGATCGCAAAATGTATCGCTATAAGCTTATGCATCGTGTGCAGCAACCGAAAGACGATGACGTGCCGCAACGCCCAATCGTCGATCAGCTTCCCTGCAACGACCGGGTGTTCCAAGCGATCTCCATGAGCTCCGAGACGCGCTATCCGTTTATCCTCAATCTCGATACGGGAGAATCGCAATGGTCGGTTAACGCCGTGCGCGATTTTGACCTGCCCTCCCAGCACCCTTTTAACTCACTCGACATGTGGCTCGCCCGCGTTCATCCCGAGGACCGCGACAACGTACGTGCCGAGCTCGACATGGTGATAAACGGCACGTGGCACTTCCACTACATGCAGTATCGCGTAATGGATGCCACCGGAAAATACGTGCTTTGCGACTGCACGGGCTACCGCTTGGACGGCACCGATACCGAGCCCGGCATGTATGTGGGCATTATCATCAACCGAAGCTTGGCAGATACGACCGATTCCGTGACCGGCTTGGGCGATATTCACGCCCTGGTCAACGCCATTGGCGAAATGCGTCGCGTGGCGCGCAAGGCTGGTTTGATCGCCATCAAAATCGACGATATCGCTCAGGTCAATGCCCGCTTTGGCTTTGATGCGGGCGACCGCGTTTTGGCAGAATGTGCCGCCTGTCTGGTGGAATGCTCGCGCGGTAAGGGTCGTATGTTCCGCTCGACGGGGCCGATGTTCGTGGCTCTTTTCGACGACTTTGATCCCGAAGAAACCGATGCGATTGCAGAGGAAATCGAGCGGTTCCTGGGTTCGCCCGTGCTCTTTGGCCCATTTGAATATCAGCCACCCATTCGCGTGGCCACGCTCCATCTGGACGGCGTCGACCGTCAGCCCGTTTCCATTTTGAACGAGCTCAAAGCGTTGCTCGGGAAAGCCGTGCAGGTGCCAGGCACCAAACTGGATTAGCACCGCGCCCACACCGCCTCCCCCATCGTGCGATAATCCTCTGCAGAAGTCACCGACAGCAGAGGGAGTTTGTGATGAAGGTTCTTTTGGTCAATGGCAGCCCCAAGGCAAACGGCAACACCGCCCGCGCACTCGCCGAGGTCGCCGAGCAACTCAATGCCGAAGGCATTGATACCGAGGTGTTTCAGCTGGGCACCAAGCCCATTCGCGACTGCATTGGCTGTGGTCAGTGCGGCAAGCTCGATTGCCGCTGCACCTTTGACGATGACGTGGTGAACGAGCTGATCGCTGCCGCCGAGCAGGCAGATGGTTTTGTCTTTGGCTCGCCCGTCTACTATGCGCACCCCAGCGGACGCATCCTTTCGGCCCTCGATCGCGCCTTCTATGCCGGCAGCAAAGCCTTTGCGCACAAGCCGGGCGCTGCCGTCGCCGTTGCCCGTCGCGGCGGCACGTCGACCACCTTCGACGTGCTCAATAAGTACTTCACCATCAACCAGATGCCCGTGGTTGCTTCCACGTACTGGAACAACGTGTTTGGCGCCATGCCGGGCGAGGCCGCCCAAGACGCCGAGGGCCTGGCCACCATGCGCAACATCGGCAAGAACATGGCCTGGCTCCTGCATTGTATCGAGGCAGGACAGGCCGCCGGCATCGAAGCCCCCGAAGCCGATCGCGAGCGCACCAACTTCATCAGGTAGAACGGCGGAACAAATACATGAACGTGCAAATTTTTGGCACCAAAAAGTCTTTCGATACCAAGAAGGCTCAGCGTTATTTTAAGGAGCGCCGCATTAAGGTGCAGTTTATCGACCTTAAGGAAAAGGAGATGAGCAAGGGCGAGCTCACGAGCGTGATGCAGGCGGTCGGCGGCATCGACAAGCTGCTCAACCCCAAGGCTAAGGACGAGGAGACGCTCGCGCTCATCCAGCACCTCACCCCTAGCCAGCGCTTCGACAAGCTGCTCGAGAACCAGCAGGTCTTGGCCGAGCCCATCGTGCGCAACGGCAAAAAGGCCACCGTCGGTTATTGCCCCGATGTATGGGGAGCCTGGGAGTAGCCTGTGTTATTTGCCGGCGCGTGGGTATAAGAGCAGGCGTTTGGCATATGATTCAACTGTAAGCCATGTCTAACAAAGGAGGGCACATGCCCAACAAACCCGTGAAAATCATCATGCTTACCGGATACCTCGGTGCCGGCAAGACCACGCTGCTCAACCACATCCTCGCTAACGACGGCGGTATCCGCGCCGCCGTGATCGTCAACGATATTGGCGAGATCAATGTGGACGCCAGCCTCATCGCCGACGGCGGCCTTTCCGAGACCGACGACCTCATCCCGCTCACCAACGGCTGCATTTGCTGCACGCTTTCGGATGACCTGGCCAACCAGCTGCAGGGCATCGCCGATTCGGGCAACTTCGATTACATCATCATCGAGGCCTCGGGCATTTGCGAGCCCATCCCCATCGCCTACACCATCTCGAGCTTCTGCGACGAGGCCAAGGTGGGCGGCGAGCCTAAGCTCGCGCTCGACAACATCGTGGCCGTGGTCGACTGTGCCCGCATGTACGACGAGTTCAACGGCGGTCGCGACCTGCTGGCCGAGGATATCGACGAGGACGACATCGAGAGCCTGCTCATCCAGCAGATCGAGTTCTGCTCCACGCTGATCCTCAACAAGACCGATACCGTGAGCCCTGAGCAGATCGCCGAGCTCAAGGCCATCGTGCGCAGCCTGCAGAAAGACGCCGTGATCGTCGAGGCCCAAAACGGCGAGGTCCCCATGGAGGAGCTGCTCGACACCGACCGCTTCGACTTTATGCGCGCCTACAACTCCGCCGCCTGGATCGAGGCCATGGAGCATCCCGAGGAGCACGACGACCCCGAGGTGCTCGAGTACGACATCGAGACCTTTGTGTACTCGCGCCGCAAGCCGTTTGATCTGCAGAAGTTCACCGATTTTGTTGAGCAGGAGTGGCCCGACGAGGTCATCCGCGTCAAGGGTCCGCTGTGGCAGACCGGCAATCCGGACATGTGCTACATGTTTGAGCAGGCCGGCCACCAGATGCGCCTGATGGAGAACGGCCTGTTTGTCGACTCGGCGCCCGAGGGCGAGAAGCAGAAGATTATCGACGAGAACCCCGAGATCATGCAGATTTGGGACGACGAGACGGGCGACCGCATGACGAGCCTGTGCATCATCGGCCGTCACATGGACAAGGATGCACTCATCGCCTCCCTCGATGCCTGCCTGACCGACTGGCACCGCGCCTAGGTTTATCCAAGCGGGCATTTTTCCGCCTACGTAACCGCCAAACCACCACGAAGGTGCCCTTCGTGGTGGTTTTTCGTTCTGAGCCAAGGAGATTCATGTTCAATATCGTGCTGTATGCGCCCGAGATTCCGGCCAATACGGGCAATATCGGCCGTACCTGCGTGGTCACCGGCGCCCATTTGCATCTGGTGGAGCCGCTGGGCTTTTCGCTCGACGACAAGACGGTACGTCGCGCCGGCCTGGGCTACTGGCAAAACTTGGATGTGACGACCTATGCCGACTGGGAGGATTTCCTTGCGCGCAACGGCCTCTCCCCCGCCGATGGCCGCCTGCATCTGCTAACCAAAAAGGCACGCCGCACCTATGCGCAAAGCACCTACCGCGACGGTGACTACTTGGTCTTTGGCAGCGAGAGCTCGGGCATTCCCGAGCCACTGCTTGCCGCGGCGTCCGAGCGCTGCGAGCGCATCCCGATGCTGCGCGATTGTGACTCACCCGATAACGCCGAGGCCTGGGAAGCCCACGAGGAATCGCTGGGACATACCGAGGACGACCACGAAGCCATCCTTCGGCAGGATATCTGCGGCAACTTCATCAATCCGGACGACTACCGCATCAGCGCCCTCAACCTCTCCAACAGCGCCGCCATCGTCCTCTACGAAGCCCTGCGCCAAACAGGCTTTCCGGGAATGTGATAAAGGGACTGTCTCGTTGTCGCATTCAGGCGCCACGCCGATGGCACACACGCCCAATTGATGCTCTAGATAAAGAGCCTCACTTTTAATCAGAATTAACTAAAGTAAAATGAAGTTAAACGGCGGTGTGAAAGGAGAGCCTTGTGGAATATCTCGAGAACCCGTTTACCCCCAGTTTTGGTGAGGTTCCCGCCCATCTCGCTGGCAGACAACAGATTATTCGGGATTTGGACCGTGCCTTCTTGAGCCAGCGCAGGCGCCCAGAATTGACCTCGATCTTCTCAGGCGCGCGTGGAACCGGTAAAACCGCTCTCATGTCGTCGCTCGCGACAAGGGCGGAATCCCACGGCTGGATAGCCGTAAAGACGACCGCGCTCCCGGGAATGCTTGAGGAACTCGAGTTCGGGGCGAAACGCGCCGCAGCCCATCTCATCGACCCGTCCAACCACTTCGAAGTCACCGGCCTCGGAATTGCACCGCTCGGCAGCATCGAGGTCAATCGTGTCCACGATGCCTCAACCTGGCGTTATCGCATGAGCGACATCATCGACCAGCTCAACGAGGCGGGCACCGGTCTGCTCGTCACGGTTGACGAGGTGGACCCGACACTCGACGAGATGATTCAGCTCGCAGCGACGTATCAGCACTTTGTGACCGATGGGAAACGCGTCGCCCTGCTCATGGCGGGACTTCCCAACAATGTCTCGACGTTGCTGAACCACAAGACGGTCTCGTTCCTTCGCCGCGCCCAACAATATCATCTGGGTCGCATTGCCGACTATGACGTGCGCGAGGCCTTGATCCGCACAATCCAGGAAAACGATCGCCTGGCAGATGCCGAGGGAATCGATAGAGCCGTTCGCTCGATCTCTGGTTTTCCCTTCCTATTGCAACTCGTAGGCTACCGTGCCTGGGATCTCACAAGCGATTCGAAGGAAATCTCGTCACGCGACTTTGACCTGGGAATCAAAATCGCGCGCGACGAGATGGACGACCGAATCCTCGCGGCAACCTATCGGGAACTCACTGCAGAGGACAAGCGATTCCTCATCGCCATGCTCGATGACGAAGAAGAGTCCACCACCGCCGACCTTATCGAGCGCCTTAAGCGTTCGCCGCAGCAGGTCTCCCGCTACCGACGCCGCATGATAGATGCCGGCATCATCGGAGAACGAGGACGAGGGCTCGTCGCATTTGAATTGCCATTCTTCCGCGACTATCTCGCGGCTCAATGCGTGAAATAGAAATCAATGTGACAAAGAGGCAGTCCCTTTGCCTCATTGTCTATAGGTAGCGGCCGGTGATGCTTGCGGAGCAAGCTGCGATGTCGCCCGGCGTACCGGCGCAGACGATTTGCCCGCCCGCATCACCACCGCCCGGACCCATGTCGATCACATAATCGGCGTTACGGATAAGGTCGAGGTCATGCTCGATCACGATAACCGTGGCGCCCTTGGCGACAAGGCCGTCGAACACACTCAGCAACACCTGAACATCGAGCGGATGTAGTCCGATCGTGGGCTCGTCGAACACAAATACGGCATCGTCCTGCACACGACCCATCTCGCTCGCGAGCTTAAGACGCTGCGCCTCGCCGCCCGAAAGCGCCGGTGTGGGCTCGCCAAGTGTGAGATAGCCCAGGCCCAGGTCGTGCAAGGTCTGCAAGCGCGTCTGAACCTTCTTGAGTCCCAGCGTGACGTCGATAGCCTCGTCCACACTCATGTCCATGATCTGCGGCAACGTAAGTAGACTCCCGTCCTTGCCCTCGCGATGGATACGCGAAGCCGCGTCTGCATAACGCGAACCGCGACATGCTGGGCAGACGATCTCGACATCGGGCAAAAACTGTACGTCGAGCGATATCGAGCCCGTGCCGTCGCACGTAGGGCAGCGCAACGCGCCGGTGTTATAGCTAAAGGCACCCGCCTTGTAGCCAGCTGCCTTGGCCTCGGGCGTACGGGCAAAGGCACGACGCAGCTCGTCATGGATGTCGGCATAAGTCGCCACCGTCGAGCGCACGTTGGCGCCGATAGGCGTGGCGTCAATCAGGTTTGCGCGGGCAATGCCTTCGGCATCGACCCAACGCACGTGCCCCGGCAGGCGCTCGCCGGCTGCCTGCGCCTTAAGCGCCGGGATGAGCGTCTCAAGCACCAACGTCGTCTTGCCCGAACCCGAAACGCCCGTCACCGCAACGAGACGGCCGCGCGGGATATCGACTTCGAGCGGTTTGACAGTATGGATGGTATCGGTTGCCATACGGATGTGGCCCTGGTCGAACATTTCGTCGTCAGTCACCTGTGGACGCAAACGCTTGGGCTCTGCGCGCAGAAACGGAGCGATGCGGCTGCCCCGCGATTGCTCGACCTCGTCTACTGTACCGGCAGCGATCACGTTACCGCCGCCTGCTCCGGCGACGGGGCCCATCTCGACCAGATAGTCGGCTTCCGCCAGTACGCGCGTATCGTGGTCGACAACGGCCACGGTGTTGCCGTCGCCTACCAGGTCGCGCATCACACCAACCAGGCCGTCGACATTTGCCGGATGCAGGCCAATCGAGGGCTCGTCCAACACATAAAGCACGCCTGTCGATCGGTTGCGCACCACGCGAGCAAGTTGCACGCGCTGGCGCTCACCCGTGGAGAGCGTGGCACCGGCGCGATCGAGTGAAAGGTAATCAAGACCCAGGTCGACCAGGCGACGGGCCGCGCTCAAAAACGAATCGCAGATATCCGTCGCCATGGGCCGCATCTCGGGCGGCAAGGATGCGGGCACCCCGCGCACCCACTCAATCGCCCCGCCCAGCGTCATGGCCGCCGCTTGCGCCAGATTGATACCGCGCACTTGGGGCTGGCGCGCAGCCTCGGAAAGACGCGTGCCACCACAGTCGCGGCATGGCCCCTCGCGCAAAAAGCGCGCAACGCGTTTGAGCCCCTTATCGTCCTTAACCTTGGCGAGCGCATTCTCGACGGTATAGACGGCGTTGTAATAGGTAAAGTCGAGCGGCGTGGCGCCCTCGCCGTTTTTGGGAACGTAGAGAATGTGCTTCTTAACCGCCGGACCGTGGAACACGATATCGCGCTCTTGAGGCGTGAGCTGGTTAAACGGCACGTCGGTGCGCACGCCCATCTCGCCGGCGACCTGCTTCATCAAATCCCACATGAGCGTACCCCAGGGAAGCACCGCACCTTCGTTGATGGTCTTTGACTCGTCGGGCACCAGGCTCGCCTCGTCCACCTCGCGCATGACACCGGTGCCGCCACAGGTGGGGCATGCACCGCCACTGTTAAAGGCAAGGTCCTCGGCGCTCGGAGCGTAGAACTCGCGGCCGCACGTCGGACACGTGAGCGACAGGCCAGCCGCTACGTTGAGGCTTGGCTCCACACGCGCCCCGCAATGCGGGCACACGTGATGGGCGCAACGGCTAAAGAGCAGACGCAGGCTGTTGTTGAGCTCGGTCATAGTGCCAAAGGTGGAGCGCACGCCCGGCACGCTCGGACGCTGGTGCAGCGCGAGCGCCGCCGGCACGTGCAGCACCTCGTCCACCTGGGCGTGTTCGGCCTGCGTCAGGCGACGTCGAGTATAGGTGCTAAGTGCTTCCAAGTAGCGACGCGAGCCCTCGGCATAAAGAACCCCCAGTGCCAGCGAACTCTTGCCCGAACCCGACACGCCGGCAATACCCACGAGCTTTCCCAGCGGGATATCAATATCGATGTCCTTAAGGTTATGGACACGCGCGCCACGCACCTCGATAGCCTGCGGGCTCATCTTCTGTTCCGTCACCTTTATCACCCTACTCATGCCATAAAACTCGATCGCGAATGTACACGCCCAGCATGGGCACGGTAAACCGGACGAGGCCGTATCCGGCAGCCTCGATGACGCGCTCGCGAATCAGGCTTGCGCGATATTTACTCGCCCAGCTCTGGGTGCGATCGCAACGCTCAATGATATCCGCCATGCGCGTCGGTTTGCCCTCGTCAACCGCCATGGCCTCGATAAAGAGGCGCTGTGGACTGCGCAGCCCATAATACAGGGGCGCGTCGACCGCTTCGTAGAACTCGGAGACGGCATCCGCATGGCCATCCTCGACATCGCGCCTTTCGATGACCTGCGAGCCACGCCGGACAGCAGACCGCCACATGTAATATCCCACCAGCTGAACCATATAGGGATGCCCCATGCTCTTGCGCGCCGCAAGGTCCGCCGTCTCCGCGTCAACGCAAAGACCGGTACTCTCGACTGTCTGGATATATGAATCACGCACGTTGGGCAAGGATATCGCACCCAGCGTACGCCGCTGGGCACGCCGCAAAAACGTCACGCTCGGCTCTTCGAGCAGGTCGTCAACTATACTGGGTAAGCCGGCGAACACCAGCGCAAGACCGCGCTGGTCGCTATCGGGCAGGCCCGTGGCATCCTGGTCTCCGAGCACCTGCTGATAGAGAACGGCAAGAGCCGCCAGTTCCTCGATAGACGCCGATTGAGCCTCGTCAATCGCAAACAGTATGCCCTGGCCTGGACCGAGCCTCTTGAGGCGCTCGTTGACCAGCCCGCGCAACGTCTCGCCCTTTGCTCGCGCCGCCTCGACCGACATCCGGCCAAACGACGAACCGAACTCCATTGACGTCACAACGGGTTTATTCGAGCGAAGCGCGTCGGCCAAGCGGTCGCATAAGCCAAGCGAAGCGGAATCGGAGACAACCGCCCATCCGCGCTCGCTAGCTAAACGCTGCAGCTCCCGCAGGAGAACCGTTTTGCCGCAGCCGCGGTTTCCCGTAATGAGCATGAGCCTGCCCGGCGCTCCGGCGCCGTTATCGAGTCCTTCCTCGAAATCTTCGATGACCGACTCGCGACCGATGAGCATTGGAGGCCGCTTGCCAGCCGTGGGCTTAAAGGGATTTGGATTCATGTCGGCCTCCTCGGATTGGCAAACCCTGGTAATAGTTATACCAACTTATACCGAGTTATACCAACAGGATGCGACAAAGAGACTAACCCTCTATCACCTATGGCCGAAAAACTCGGCGTCCGCCGCTCGCCAGGGGCGGAAGGAGGCGGGATCGATCTTTACGTGCGCTGCGGCGGGCACGTCATACCATTTGACCGTGTAGCCGGCGCCGTGAGAGCAAAAGACCGAATCGGGCGTGTTGGGCAGATCGGCCTCGGGCTCATAGGCGGCCGTCTCGATTACGCGCTCGGCATCATGGCAAGCCGCATAACCGGCGAACTCCAGGTACAGATGACCGCGACCGCTCGTGTAGGCAGCCACCTCCAGCGCGTAATCCTGCACCTCGGATGCCGGCACGCGACCCACAAGCTTTGCCCGGTCTCCTGCCATCGTCGGCGGCTCGTACTCGGCACCCATGCGCGTGGCATCTGAGAGCGACCGGCCCACGCACTCCCCCGGCACCTCGAGCTCAAAGCGATACCACGGTTCCACCAGTACCGCCGCGCCGGCCTCACGCGCCTGCATGAGCCCCTGGCGAATCGCGCGATACGTGGCCTGGCGAAAATCGCCGCCCTCGGTGTGTTTGGCATGCGCGCGGCCGCCCGTGAGCGTAATGCGCACATCGGTGATAGGCGAGCCGGTCAGCACGCCCAGGTGATCGCGCTCCATGGCGTTGGTGAGCGCCAGACGCTGCCAGTTAAGATCGAGTTCGTCGGTCGAGGTCACGGTGCCAAACTGCACGCCCGAACCCGCTGGCAACGGCTCCAGGCGCAGATGCACCTCGGCATAGTGGCGCAGCGGCTCAAAGTGACCCACGCCCTCGACCGGCTGCGAAATAGTCTCCTTATAGAGAATGCCGCCAGACTCAAACTCAATCGAAAGGCCAAAGCGATCGGCCAACACCCGCTGCACAACCTCGAGTTGCACAGCGCCCATCAACTGCAAATGAATCTGCTCAAGATGAGTATTCCAGCTTACGCCGAGCATAGGATCTTCGTCCGCCAACTCAGTCAGCGCTTTGAACACCGCATGGACATCGTGTTCGCCCGGAAGCACCGTATAGGTGAGGACCGGAGCGATGACGGGCGCATCGCCCGCGGGCTCCGCGCCCAGGGCGTCCCCTGGGCGAACGTGTGCAAGACCCGTCACGGCGCAGATGCCGCCAGCGGCAACTTTCTGTGCAAGCTCGTATTTCTCGCCGTTATAGATGCGCACCTGATCGATCTTTTGCTCCCATGCCTCGGCACCGGAACGTCCGCCAATCATCTGTTTTGCGTGCAGCGTGCCGCCGGTCACTTTAACCCAAGCCAAACGCTCGCCGCGATCCCCGCGGCTGACACGATAGACGCGCGCGGCAAACTCCGGGAGCCACGCCTGTTCGCGCATCAGCGCACATATGCCATCCAGCAGTTCGTCCACGCCCTGGTCCCTGAGCGCCGAGCCGGCAAAGCAGGGAAAGAGCTTGCGC
This sequence comes from uncultured Collinsella sp., assembly GCA_938023085.1. Classification (GTDB taxonomy): domain Bacteria; phylum Actinomycetota; class Coriobacteriia; order Coriobacteriales; family Coriobacteriaceae; genus Collinsella. The sequence continues at coordinate 4,889 of CALHDP010000137.1, read as the reverse complement.
TCGGCAACCATGCGCGACAGCGTTGCAACAGAAAGCTCGCCCGCTTCAAAAAACTCCTCGAGCGCCGCCTCGTCCAACGCAGCAGCGTCCTCCTGAACGGCGCCGCCCGCCAGCAGTTCGTTGGCATCCAGGCAGCCCTCGGAAAGACGCTGCCCAAGCTGTGCCAGCAAAACATCGCGGCCGGGATTCTCCAAATCGATTTTGTTGATATAGATGAACGTCGGAATGTCATAGCGCGCAAGCAGGCGCCACAGGGTTTCGGTGTGTCCCTGCACGCCATCGTTGGCACCCACAACCAAAATCGCGTAGTCGAGTGCGCGCAGCGTGCGCTCCGCCTCGGCTGAAAAATCGACATGCCCCGGCGCATCCACGAGCATGACATGGGTATCGCCGTGATCGAGCACGGCCTGCGACGAGAAGATCGTGATACCGCGCTCGCGCTCAATCGCGTCAGTGTCCAGGTGCGAATCGCCATCGTCCACGCGTCCGCGCTTGCGAATGCGGCCCGCGTTGAACAACATGGCCTCGGCCAGCGTGGTCTTGCCGGCATCGACATGTGCCAAGATTCCAACGACCGCTTGCTTCGACATGGCTCTCCTCTTATTGCAAGCCCATCGCACGCGGCAACGGGCACCCTCGTTCCACACTGGATGATACAATTTACGGGCCGGCGGGCGAAGCGGGCCCTATCCCCCGACCGAGCTCATCGCTCTGCGTTGCCGCGCGGCGATTTTCGTAGGTTCGCGCCTTGCGAAAGCCGGCACCTCCCCTTTTTGTCTGCCCGGGTTCATCTGGGGCAGTAACAACGCGAGCCTCACAACAGCGAGGAGTCACCATGAAGGCATTGCTCAACGAGTTCAAGGAATTCATTAATCGCGGCAACGTGATAGACATGGCCGTCGGCGTGATTATCGGCGGCGCATTCACTGCCATCGTGACCTCGCTTACCGATAACATCATTAACCCGCTTATCTCCGTGATTGCCGGCGGCAGCGCCACCGAGATCTCGGGGCTGGTGGTGCCGGGAACCAATATCGACTTTGGAGCGTTCATTGGCGCGTGCATCAACTTTTTAATTGTCGCTGCCATCGTCTTTGCCATCGTCAAGGCGTTTAACAAGGCGCAGGAGATTGGCGATAAGCTGGCCGGCACCACCGCCGAGGAAGCCGCGCCGGCACCCGTCTGCCCGTATTGTCTGGAAGAGGTGCACGAAGGCGCGACCAAGTGCTGCCACTGCGGAAGTGAGCTGCCCAAGGAATAGTCGCGTAGGCGCAGCACTTTCAACCACACGGCAAGCACCCCAGACGCCGCAATCAACTTAATTTGGCCCCACCCGGGGCCATTTTCGTTCGTGCAAATTGTTGACACGCGCCCCTGCTCTTACGCCTCGCGCAGCCAGTCAAACGCCACGCGCGGGGTACCGTCGGACACATACACGATGCCGGCGCGCTCAAACCCCGCCTTGAGGCTCGCGCCCTGCATGGGCAGGTTGTCCTGATGCGTGTCGATGCGCAGGTGATCGGCACGCTCCTTGGCAAAGGCAAACATCGCAGCCGCGATACCGTGCACGGTGCCGTCGGATGCCACACGGTGCAGCACGGCGTACGGAGTGTCGCTACGCCATTGACCGTCCTCAATTACGTCATAGCACTCGTCCGGGCCCGGTAAAAAGGCAAACGTCGCCACCACGCGGCCGTCGACTTCACACACATAGCTGCCACCAGCAGCGATATCGGCAGCCAGCTGCTCGGCAGAAGGCGTGCCCTCGGGCCACTGCGTGGCGTTGCCATGCGCGCGCATAAAGGCGCGGGCCGCGTCATAGATAGCCATGACGGCGGGAATGTCGGTATCGAGGGTTTTTCTGATCATCACGCGGCGACCTCACGTTTATTGGTATCACTTTGATTGGGCAATGATACCAGCGTTTGGAGAGGGGCACGAAGCAGATGGGAAGCAAAAAGCGAGCCGCCTGGTCAAAAGCTAAAAGCGAGTTTTTGAGCACTGCCACCGGCGGCGATATGAGCGACCTGTTTGCACGCGAGGACGAGCGCCGCGACGCCCTGGACGCCGAGCGCGATGAGGCCTGGCGCTACAAATCGTGCGAGCGCAAAAACCGTTACGACACGCGCGCCGAGGCCGAGGCAGTTATGGCCGACTGCGAAAGCCGCGGGCGGCGCGGTTTGGCCTGCTACAAATGCGAATACTGCGGCGGCTGGCACCTGACATCGCACCCTTGGAAATAGGCACCGCATCGGCACGGCACCGACGGAGCGCCAACCATCGCACGCAAGCTACGGGCGCGGCGGCACCAAGACATCGTAACGAACGGCCTTGCCCGCAAGTTGATAGCTCGGCTTAACACCGGCAAGCAGTGGCCCCTTCACCGGCCGCTTGATAACCAACTTGCGCGGGTGCACCGCAAGCGCAGCCTCAACCAGCGTCTCCTCATCGGCGCACGGCTGCTCCAAATGATGCAAGAGTTGGAACTTCTTTTTGACCGCTGCACTCTTGGTGCGCTCGGGAAACATGGGGTCCAGGTACACCACGTCGGGTGCTGCGAGCTCGCCCTGCTCGAGCAGCTCGACGGTTTGGCGAAGGCCTGCAATGCTGTCCTCGCCCGCATGCAGGCGCATGCGCGCCACGGAAGTCGCAAGCGCCGGATCATCCGCTGCGCGCTCCAAAGCATCCTGAAGAAGCGCCGCAATCACGCAGTCCTGCTCATACAGATCGACCGTAAAGCCCGCGGCCGCCAACAGCAGCGAATCCTCGCCAAAGCCTGCCGTTGCATCAATCGCCCATGGGCGCTCGATGCCTTTTGCGCGCGCAGCCTTTACCAGCAGTTCTTGCTGCAGACGGCCCTGCTTGAGCCGTGGAAGCATGCGGCCAAAATCGGCACGCAGCTCCATCGTGCCGTCGGTGAGCGTGAGGCCCTCGGACTTCCCGATCAGCTCAAGCCCCGCGGACCGAGCAACAGAAAAGGGATCGACGACGCCCATGGATACTCCTTAACAAGCAAAACGAATACGTGAGCGCCGTTTATGTCGGCACCCAACCGTCCGCTATTGTCCCACATGCGACATGGCCCACAGCATCCCAATGCAAAGCACCGCCATCAATCCCGTGCACACAGCAGCGATCACGGAATCACTCATGCGCCTTCCCAACGACCGCGCCTCACGTACCTGCTCTGCTCCGTACATCATGGCTCCTCCTTCGGTCCAACTCTTACCATGGCCCCATCATCGCAGCGCCACGCTTACGCTGCCATCGATTTGACTTACGCCCAGCTTTCCTTTTTGAAAGGTTGGACCGTGCAGGCAAGAGACGCTTTCAAGCGCATGCACGCCGCCGTTGAACTACAATGTGCTTCACGATATGTGCCGTAACCTGGGTGCGATAGATCCACCGCGCCCGCATCGAAAGGACCAGTCATGAGCGCCGCTCGCAAGACACTCAAAATCCTTGCCCTGATTTATTTTGTTCTGGGCATCGCCAGCCTCGTCATTGGAATCGCCGGCATTGTTACCGGTAATTTTGGATCCGCTTACGGGTCGAACGCCACGCTCGCAGCTGTTGTGGTGATCGTTAAGGGACTCGTCGACCTTGCCGCAGGCGTCGCCGGTATCAAGGGCGCCAACAAGCCTTCGCAGGTGGACGGCGCGTTTAAGCTCGGTATTGTTGCCGCGGTCGCCACGCTTGCCCAAGCGGTGCTCACGCTTCCCGCGTTTGGCGGCGACGCCATCAACTTTGGCGCCTTTGTCATCGTGGTGTACGACCTGTTCTTTGTTCAGCAGGCACACGCCGTTAAGGCCGAGAACAAAGACCGCCTGTAAGCGCTCGCTTCTCATAACCTCTACAGCCAAGCAACTAAAAGGGGCCGATCGCGCATCTCCGCGGTCGGCCCTTTGCGTTTGCCCAGATAAAACCTACCAAAATAAACCTGTCCCTTTTTGGCAGGTTGTTAGCTGTGGCGGTACTCGGCGACGATGAAGTCGATATCGGTCTGGAGCGTGTCCAAGTTTGCCAGCCGCTCTTTGTCGGCAGGGCGCGTGCGGTAGTAGTACGGCGTCATCTGGAACACCGCCTCGATGTCGGCCTGGGTCCGAAGCGTAATATTCGCAGACACCCGCTGCGTTCCGACTAACTCGAGCTCGGTGGTCTTCGGCAGCTTCTCATCGTTAAGGTACGGCGTGTCGTAGAGTACCTCCTTGAGCCCAAACAGATGACGGGCGCCCGGCACCACGGTGTAGAGCGAGCCCTCTGGCGCCAGCACGCGGGCAAACTCACGCTCGTTAAAGGGAGCGAAGAGCTCGGTCACCATATCGAAGGCGCCATCGGCCACGGGGATATCCTTCATGTTGGCCACGAAGTAGGTCGCATCGCCGCGCTTGGCGGCAAGGCGTACCATCTCTTTGCCCAGGTCGAAACCGTAAGCATCCACACCCGGCACCGCGCCCATGGCGCTGGTGTAGTAGCCCTCGCCGCAGCAAATATCGAGCAACGTCATGGGGCCGTTCGTAGACGCAGCGCACCCAGACACCTGCTTGCGCACCAGCTCGACCATTGCATCGCGCAACGGCGCATAGTAGCCACGGTTTAGAAAGTCACGACGGCTGCGTGCCTGCGACTTGGGATCGCCCATGGAGTCGCCGCTCTTGGACGAGCGCAGCAGATATAGATAGCCCTCGCGCGCACGGTCAAACCGGTGTCCGCCCGCGCATGCAGCATCGCGCTCATTGTCCACCAGCGGCTCATGGCAAACGGGACACAACAACATGGCAACTCCTTAGCGCGGACTACACAACGCCCACCATTGTCGCACGCCTTCCCCACCTAGTCATTGGGTGTTCCTATAGTTTTGTCAACCGTCGGGGTTACTCCCGGTAGGG
>CALHDP010000136.1 GCA_938023085.1 uncultured Collinsella sp. | reverse complement strand
TCAACCTCGTGATTGACGACACGCCCGAGACCGTCGTTCTTTCGAGCTTCGACCCGGTCCGTCGTGAGACCGCCCGTGTTGCCCTCGAGAACCTCATCGCCGACGGCCGCATTCACCCCGCCCGCATCGAGGAGATGTATCACAAGGCTGCCGACCTGGTTCAGCAGCGCGTGCGCGAGGCTGGCGAGCAGGCTGCCTTCGATACCGGCATTCACGACCTGCACCCCGAGATCGTCAAGACCCTTGGTGCCCTGCACTACCGTACCTCGTTTGGTCAGAACGTGCTTCAGCACTCCCTCGAAGTCTCTGACCTGTGCGGCGTGATGGCTTCCGAGCTTGGCCTGGACGTTGTGACCGCCAAGCGCGCCGGCCTGCTGCACGACCTGGGCAAGGCAATTGACCACGACGTCGAGGGTCCGCATGCCGTCATCGGCGCCGAGCTTGCCCGCCGCTATGGTGAGAAGCCCGTTATCGTTCATGCTATCGAGGCTCACCATGCCGATGTCGACCCTAACACGGTGCTCGATGTCCTGGTACAGGCCGCTGATGCTGTCTCTGCTTCTCGCCCCGGTGCCCGTCGCGAGTCTGCCGAGAACTACATCAAGCGTCTCGAGAAGCTCGAGGAGATCGCCAACTCCCATGAAGGCGTCGAGCGTACCTATGCCATGCAGGCTGGTCGCGAGGTACACGTCATGGTTCAGCCGGACAAGATCTCCGATGCCCAGTCCACGGTCCTGGCTCACGATATCGCCCATCAGATCGAGGAAGAGATGGAGTATCCCGGTCAGGTGCGCGTCGTCGTGATTCGCGAGAGCCGCGCTGTCGATATCGCTAAATAACATGAGCGACGCGAACGAGCTCATCTCATTTATCGCGTCGATGTCGGGGGAGGGCAACCTTCGCGTCGAGGAGAACTTTGGCGAGGGTTATGTCCGCCTCCGCGTTTCGGAGGCCGAGAGGCGCCAGGCAAAGCACGACATTCAGCATGTCGAGGATATCGTCATCGAAATGCTTCGTAATGCTCGCGATGCTGGCGCCGACAAAGTCTATCTCGCTACGACCAAGGAAGATGGCGTCCGCACGCTTGTCTTTCTGGATAACGGTTCGGGCGTTCCGCAGGATATGCAAGAGCGAATCTTCGATGCCCGCGTTACCTCCAAGCTCGAGAGCATGAAGATGGACCGTTGGGGCGTTCACGGTCGTGGCATGGCATTGTTTTCGATCAAGCAGAACACCGACGAGGCCCGTGTGGTCACGTCCGGTGTCGATCTTGGCTCGGCCTTTAAGGTGAGCGTTGCGGCCGACCGCCTCAGCGAGCGTGCCGATCAGTCCAGCTGGCCCCAGGCCGTCAAGGATGAGGATGGACGTTATGTCTGTGCTCGCGGTCCGCATAATATTATTCGCGCTGCTTGTGAGTTTGCGCTCGAGGAGTTACGTGGTTGCGATGTCTATCTTGGTTCTCCGTCTGAGATTGCCGCGACCCTTTATGCTCAGGCGTCAAGTCGGCTCGATACGTCGCGTCTCCTGTTCATTGATGACGAGAGCGAGCTTCCGGTTGTCGATCGTTTAGGCCTTGCCTCTGATGCCGAGGACTTTATCCGTATCTGTTCGGGTTTGGGTCTTGAGATGTCCGAGCGCACGGCCCATCGCATTTTGGCAGGGCAGATTAAACCCGTTCGCGGTGTGACCGCGCGTCTGCTGCGCGAGCGTGATTCGTCCTCGCATGCGCCGGCTCCTGTCGATCTTGCAAAGGATCGTCGCGGGCTACGTATTGCCAAGGATGACATGGCACAGTTTTCGCGTGCTGTGGAGCGTGACTTTAATGACCTTGCCGCCCGGTACTATCTCAACCTTTGCGGTGACCCAAAGATTCGTGTTTCGCGTGATCGAATCACTGTGACCTTCGATCTTGCCAAAGAGGAATAGTGCCTTTACCGAGTCCACTCGGTACGATACAGTTATTGCAGTTAAAACGTACTTTTAAACGCAGGAGTTTCTTCATGGATTGCCTGAAGGTATCAAGCAAATCATCGCCCGCGTCCGTTGCCGGCGCCATCGCCGGCATGGTCAAGGATGGTGTGCCCGTCAACATTCAGTGTGTCGGCGCTGGTGCTGTCAACCAGGCCATTAAGGCCGTGGCTATTGCGCGCGGTTTTTTGATTCCAACCGGGTTTGATATTTCCTGCGCGCCCGTGTTCTCCGACATCCTCATTAACGGGGAGTCGCGCACGGCCATCCGTCTTTCTATCTACGTTCACCAGATCAATCGAGCTGCTATGGATAACGTCGTCATGGATGATGTTAAGCCTGTGGCATAGCTTCTGCTTGCCTCGATTCGCCTCCCTTCCATCGTTAGGACTTATGCACATGGACCAGCGTTCCGTACGCGATATTCTTGCCGGTAAAACCTACTTTATCCGCACCTTTGGCTGCCAGATGAATCAGCACGATTCCGAGCGCGTGAGCGGTCTGCTCGATTCGTATGGTTGCCTCATGGCGCTCGATCCCGAGCATGCCGATATCGTTGTCTTCATGACATGCTGCGTGCGCGAGGCCGCCGATACTCGCCTGTACGGTCAGTGCAATTCCTGCAAAAGCCTGCCGCCTTCGCCTTCTGGCAAGCGTGTGGTTGCCGTGGGCGGCTGCATCGCGCAGCGCGATGGCGAGGGCCTGCTCACCAACGTCGATAACGTCAATGTCATCTTTGGCACGCATTCCATCGCACATGTGGCAGAGCTCATTGCCGAGGCGTTCCTTGACGGCAAGCGTCATATCCGCACCAATGAGCATGAGGATACGGATGCCATGAGCATGCCGTGGCATCGCGAGACCCAGTATCACGCCTGGGTGCCCATCATGACGGGCTGCAATAATTTCTGCACCTATTGCATCGTTCCGTACGTGCGCGGTCGCGAAAAGAGCCGCCCCTTCGAGGAAATTGTCGACGAGGTGACCGGTTTGGTGCGCCAGGGCGTGCGTGAGATTACGCTGCTGGGCCAAAACGTTAACTCATATGGTCGCGATCTGTTTGGCAAGCCGCGTTTTGCCGATTTGCTGCGTGCCGTGGGCGATACGGGTGTGGAGCGCATCTTCTTTACGTCTTCGCATCCCAAGGATCTGCTGCCCGAGACCATCGACGCCATGGCCGAGACGCCTGCTGTTATGCCGCAGCTGCACCTGGCCGTCCAGTCAGGTTCGACGCGGATCCTCAAAGAGATGAATCGCCGTTATACACGCGAGGACTATCTGGGCCTGGTCGATCGCATTCGCAACCGCATGCCCGATATCGCGCTCTCGACTGACATTATCGTTGGCTTCCCGGGCGAGACTGAAGAAGACTTTGAGCAGACGCTTTCACTTGCCGAGACGGTCCGCTATGCCCAGGCCTATACCTTCATCTATTCCAAGCGCGCCGGTACCCCGGCCGCAGAGATTGACGATCCTACGCCGCATGAGGTTATTCTCGGGCGTTTCAACCGCCTGGTTAAGGTTATCGAGACCACGGCACATGAGTATAACCAGGGTGAACTTCATACTGTGGTTCCGGCGCTCATTGAGGGAACGAGTAAAAAGAACGACGCGGTCCTGCTGGGCAAGAGTCCCAAGAATCAGACCGTGCATGCGCCTATCCCCGAGGGTTACAGCATCGATCAGCTTGTTGGCAAGATCGTTGATGTTGACGTTGACGTTGCCAAGACCTGGTATTTGTCCGGCTCCGTTGTGGGCGAGCCGCGCTAATGGTTTCTTCCGGGGCAGGTCTTTCCGCCGTTGCGATCGTCGGTCCGACGGCGGTTGGTAAGAGTGATGTTGCCGACCGTTTGGCCGCTCGTCTTTCGTCCGAAGTGCTGTCGTGCGATGCGATGCAAATCTATCGCGGCATGGACATCGGTACCGCAAAGATGACGCCCGATGAGTGTACGGCGCCGCTGCGTCTCGTCGACATTGTAGAGCCGGGTGTGGCATATTCTGCTGCGCTTTATCAGGCTGACGCTCGCGCGCATGTTGAACGTCTCATTGGTTCGGGTTGTCTGCCGGTTTTTTGCGGAGGTACGGGGCTATATCTCAAGGCCGCCCTCGATGAGATGGACTTTCCCTCGGGTGAACTTGAGGACGATCGCCGTGTGGGCTATCAGGAGCTTGCCGAGCGTATTGGCGAGGAAGAACTGCATGCTCTGCTTGCCGAGCGCGACCCAGAATCGGCTGCTGTTATTCATCCCCATAACGTGCGCCGTGTGATTCGTGCGCTCGAGATGCATGATGATGGCGTTTCCTATGCGCAACAAAAGTCGCAGTTTAGTGTTCCGCGCGAGCATTATCATGCGTTATGGTTTGGCCTGACGCGAAATCGCGAGGTGCTCTATGAACGCATTAACCTACGTGTCGATGTGATGTTTGAGCAGGGTCTTGTTGATGAGGTTCGCGGTCTTATGGACCAGGGGCTGGGAGATGCCCTGACTTCGATGCAGGCAATTGGCTATAAAGAGATCATCGATGCTTTCAATGGCGTGACGAGCATGGATGAGGCTCGCGAACTCATTAAGATGCGTTCGCGTCGCTATGCCAAACGTCAGCTTTCGTGGTTTAAGCGCGATGACCGTATCGCGTGGTTTGATATGGATGAATGTACGATCGATGAGGTCGTTGCTGATATCCTGCATCGTATTGAGGCTGCCTAATGGCTCGTTTCCCCCTTGTTCCCACGGCACCCGAGCCCGAGCGTGCCATTTTGGTTGGTGTTGAGTGGCGCGACAATGCATGGCCACTCGATCGATCGCTCGATGAGCTGGAGCGCCTTGCCCACACGGCTGGTGCCCAGTGCGTGGCTCGCTTGTCTCAGCGTTTGGTAAAGCCGTATCCCAAATCATTTATCGGTTCCGGTAAGGTAGAGGAGCTGTGCGGTCTGGTACATCGCATGGATGCCGATGTCGTTATTTTTGACGACGACCTGACGCCCTCGCAGCAATCCTATTTGGAGAAAGCCGTGGGCGAGCCGGTAAAGATTATCGATCGTACGGCACTGATCTTGGATATCTTTGGCCTGCATGCTCAGACGCGTGAGGGACGCCTACAGGTACAGCTGGCGCAGCTTCAATATCTGTTGCCTCGTCTGCGCGGCATGTGGAGCCATCTCGCCAAGGAACAGACGCGCGGCGGCATCGGCTCACGCTTTGGTCAGGGCGAAAGTCAGCTCGAGGTCGACCGTCGCCTCATTCGTAATAAGATCGCTGCGCTTCGTCGTGAGATCAAGCAGGTTGAACAGCGTCGTGATGTTCAATCCAAGAGTCGTATTGAGTCACCGGCGTTTCGCGTCGCGTTAGCCGGTTATACCAATGCCGGTAAATCGACGTTGCTCAATCGCCTGACAGGCTCTACGGTACTTTCGCAGGACAAGCTGTTTGCTACGCTCGACCCGACGACGCGTTCGTATCGCCTGCCCGGCGGTCGCGGAATGACGATTACCGATACCGTCGGCTTTATTCAAAAGCTGCCGCATGGTCTTGTCGATGCCTTTAAATCGACGCTGTCCGAGGTGTTGGGTGCCGATCTAATTCTCAAAGTCGTAGATGCGTCTGACGAGGACTATGAGCGACAGCTGGAGGCTGTCGACCGCGTGCTTGATGAGATCGGCGCCGGAGAGCGCCTAACGCTGACCGTATTCAATAAAATCGATCTTCTCGATAGCGTTGATCGATTAAGTTTCCGTCGTCGTTTTCCGGAAGCCGTTCTGTTCTCGGCCCAAACGGGCGAGGGGCTCGACGATCTCGTCGATCGCATTGCTCGCGAGGCAGCTGCCACCGATGTACTGCTTTCAGCCGACATTCCATATCGTGAAGGTGCGCTCATTACACTCGTGCATGAGCAGGGGACCCTTTTGCATGAGGAATATCTTGAGGATGGCGTTCGTATTGTGGCGAAACTGCCGGCTCGTGTCGCACCGCGGCTCGAGCGTTATCGCACCGAGTAGGCGAGCTCCAAAATGCCCAGTATAATGGGCTGATGCAGCAGATAAAAGGGTAGTGCATAACGTCCAAGGCTGGCGAGCGCCGGCAGGGAGTTGGCGTAGGCCCAGCTAGGGACGGTCTTATCGATTCCCTGCGCTATATGTGCGGCGAAGTATCCTGCAAGATACATAAAGATAAACGGGATGATGGGGTAGTAATCACCTGAGACAAACCCAGGGCTCGGAAATCCCAGCCACGCCAGGTAGGGGACAGGGTAGATTGTTTTGGGGATGCTCCAGGTGAGGGCGAACATCACAAGGCATAGGGACATGCCCCATCTCGCTGATATCTTTTTAAGGACGGGATCGGTCAACGCCACGATGCCGGTACATGCGGCCATGCAGTAGATGATGCCAAAATTAACCGAATCATCGACTGAGACAAGTGTTGTTGCCAGCCAGACGACGAGTGCTGCTAAGGCGTATTTGGCGGCACGTTTGATATTGTTGCGCGAAAGAGTGCACATCCAACCCGCGATAAACAAGAATACCCAGCTGATGCTGGCGCGCCAGATGTCTTGAAAGACAGTCTGGGTAAACCAGGGCATATCCCAACCGTACAGGTAGGCGAGATCGTAGCAAGCGTGAAAACCTGCCATTGAAATCATCGTAAACCCGCGGACGGTATCAAAGATGGTGATGCGTTTTTGCATTACGAGAACCGGCGCATCAAGCCGACGACTTTGCCCAAAATAACGGGATTTGTTGCATAGATAGGCTCCATGGTGTCATTCTCAGGCTGTAGGCGTACGCGTCCCTGCTCCTTGTAGAACGTCTTGACGGTCGCTGAACCATCAATCATGGCCACGACGATTTCGCCGTTCATGGCACTCTTTTGTTCACGGACGATGATGTAATCGCCATTGAAGATGCCGACATTGATCATTGAGCTCCCATGCACCTCAAGGATAAAGGAACCCTGATCAGTGGCGATTTCGGTCGGGATAGTAAAAGTGTCTTCGATATTCTGCTCGGCCAGAATGGGAATCCCAGCCGCGACGCGACCAACGAGCGGTAGCGAGACCGTTCCGCGAGGTGCGGTGGGCTCGTCAGATTTAGAAATTGAGACAGAGGAGCCGTCCTCGTTAAAGAGTTCCAGGGCGCGCGGTTTGGTGGCATCGCGCTTGAGCAGCCCGCGCGCCTCCAAGGCAGATAAGTGGGCGTGCACGGTGCTGGGGGAGGAAAGGCCCACGGCAGATGCCATCTCGCGCACACTGGGCGGATAACCCTTCTCCTGCTGATATTCCTTGATGAAGTCGTAAATTTGCTGCTGACGCTTGGTAATTTTGCGAGCCATCAGGGCATCCTCTCTACCCATGTCAAACAAATGTTCGAATTTTGCTTGACAGGAACAACTGTTCGAAGATAATAATAACCGAACATTCGTTCTCGCGCTAGACATTTTTGTCCGCGCGGCTTGATAAAACTGTTCTCAGCAAAACACGCGAGAGGAGAACATGATGAACGCAACGAATATGGTCCAGGGAAACCTTGCCCTTAAACTCGAGACGCCTGCAGAACCCACTTTTACGGTTGTTCAGGGTGGCCGCTCCGGCTTTCAGCCTTTGACCGTAAAGTCTGCTCGCAATCAGCAGGCTGTAGTTGCGCCGGCCCGCGTTGCCCTGAAGGTTCCGACGATTGTCGCCGTTGCCGTTGCGCTTACGCTCTTCGTTGTCCTCGCTACGTCGGTCTTTAGCGCTCGTCACGCCGCGTATGCCGAGTCCGTTTCCAACGTTACCTACGAGACTATTCGCGTTCAGCCTGGTGATTCTCTTTGGTCGCTTGCCGAGGAATATCCTATCGAAGGCCTTTCCACGCAAGAGACTTCCGACATGATCCGTAACGTCAATCATCTGGAGCATGGTTCGCTCGCCGCCGGTGCGCATCTTAAGGTTCCTGCTCGTTCGTAATCATTATCGCGCTGCGCATGGTACCCTTGTTATCGTTTAAGAGGAGGTACCATGCGCTGTCCCAAATGTGGCAAGGCACATACCCGCGTCGTTGATTCCCGTATGCAGGAGTCAAATAACACCATTAAGCGCCGTCGCGAATGTTGTTCGTGTAACTATCGCTTTACAACGTTTGAGCGATGCGAAGACCCAATCGAGGTCATTAAGTCAGACGGAACCAAGCAGCGGTTCGATCGCAATAAGCTGCTCGTCGGCTTGATGCGCGCCACCATCAAGCGTGATATCGATACTAAGAAGCTCAATGAGATTATCGACGACATCGAGGTCGAGCTGCGCTCTCGCACGCTGACGGCCGTCACGTCCCATGAGTTGGGTGACATGGTGCTCAAGCGCTTGGCCAAGATCGACAAGGTGGCCTACATCCGCTTTGCCTCGGTCTACCGCGATTTCAAAGACGTCGATGAGTTTCTGCAAGAGCTCGACAAGCTAAGGTGATTCCATGTCCAACATTGCCGTCAACATAAAGCGTCTCGACCCCACCGTCGAGCTTCCCAAATACGCCCATCCCACCGATGCCGGCTTGGATTTGCGCTCCAACGAGGACTGCGTCCTGAAGCCCTTCGAACGCCGTCTGGTCTCTACCGGGCTGGCCATCGCCCTGCCCGATGGCTACGCCGGCTTCGTCCAGCCCCGCAGCGGCTTGGCCATCAAGCAGGGCCTGTCTATAGTCAACACGCCGGGCCTCATCGACGCCCACTACCGAGGAGAACTCAAGGTTACCCTCATCAACCTGGACCCCTCCAACAACATCCAAATCAACAAAGGCGACCGCATAGCCCAGCTCGTCATCCAAGAAGTCCCCACGGTTAACCTCATAGAAGTAGAAGAACTAGACGAAACCGACCGAGGCAACGGAGGCTTCGGCTCCTCCGGCGTCGCCTAGGGGCGCTCGTATCCCTCCCGCCCGCCTCTCACACATATCATTCCATGCTCAAACATTCTCGCTTCGCTTCGCTCGCTGCGAAACTGCGCGTGGAACGATATGTGTGAGAGGCGGGCGGGCGGCTACTCGCTTGAAACATTATTGACTCTCTTTTTAGCCGATGCGACAAAGGAACAGCTCCTTTGTCGCATCGGCTAACTGCAATTAGTTACTTTGGTTTCACCTTTGCAGCTTCTGATGGGAGAATCCAGCATAGCTGCTAGTACGTAAACGTAGCTGCTCAGTGGGAGCCGCCCATATATCGTTCCACGCGCAGTTTCGCAGCGCAGCGAGAATGTTTGAGCATGGAATGATATATGGGCGGCTCCCACTGAGCAGCGGACTTTCGTCTACCTGATATGAGCAGGTTTTCCGCCCCAGTAGAAGCGGCAGAAGGCTCGTTTGCGCTTTTGGGGTTTGCCTACGAGCTCCATGGTTGCGATGGCGATGTCCTCCGCTGCGCGTGGGCGGCGCAGCACTTCGCCATTGATGAGCAGTGCCTTGAGCGACTCCGGATGATCGTGCAGATGGCGCAGGGTTACGATGAGTTCTCGTGCGGTGGTGACATGCATGCTGGCGCCCATTCCGGTGAGCATGGTGGTGTTGGCCTTTTCTTGACCATATGATTTGCCCAGCAGGATCATCGGCAGATGCGCGCATAGGCATTCGGTGACGGTGAGTCCGCCCGATTTGAGGATTGCCAGGTCGCAGCCGTGCATGAGGGCTGCCATATCGTCCACGTAGTCCAGAACCGTGACGTTTTCGAGCTTCATGGCGTCGAAGAGCGTCTTGAGGCGGGTGGCGTATTCCTCATCCTTGCCCGGCAAAAAGACAAAGTGCATGTCCTCGAAGCTGCGCAGGAAGGGGAGTGTGCGGTCCATCTCCGCGCGAAAGCGAACGTACGGTTGAGGCAAACTGGCACCGGCCATCACCAACACAACGGTCTTGTCAGCGGGGAGATTGAACTTCTCGAGTTCTTCCTCGCGATTGTAGTCCGTATCAAACCCGGCGCGAATGGGGATGCCTGTAATGCGGATTTTGGTCTCGGGAACTTTACGGGGGCGAAGTGTCTCGGCCATAAATTCGTTGGCTACGCAGAACAGATCGGTGTCCTTGTGGGGCCAAAAGCCTTCGACTTCATAGTCTGTTGGTACGCAGATGACGGGATAATCGATACCCGTGATGACGCGGGCACCCACAGCGACGTTGGCCGCCGTGATGTGTGTTGCGACCACGGCTATGGGCCTGCGGGTGCGGACATATTCGTTGAAGGCAGGGAACATAATACGTGACCATGCCGTGCCTCCGCCCCAGAGCAGATGTCCCGTAAACGTGTATCGCCAGGTTAGGTCATATATGGGACGCGTGGCGCCGGTAAACGAAGCTGCTGTTTTATTACCATCGAACCTAATACGTCCAAAATCGAGGATATCCAGGACTTCGATCTCAACATCCTCAGGGATTCCCTTGGTGCCGCTGATAAGGTCAAATGCTTGTGCAATCGCGTTGGCGGCGGCTTTGTGGCCCGATCCAACCGATGCGTGCACGATGGTTACTAGGGGTTTTTGTGCAGGTGAAACGGTCATTTGCTCCGGTTGGGGAGTAGCTTGCATGGGCAGGGGAGCGCTATTGCTCGTCTGCATTTGATCCATCGATAACTCCCCTTCAGCTTTGTTACGCGATTTATCATTGTAGTGCATGAGTGTCATGTTCACGTAAATTTGGGTATGAGCGCAAAGAACGCCAATCTTTCGACAGGAGGTCTCTTCATGACTACCCATCAGCCGATCGATGTTGCTATTATCGGCGGCGGCCCTGCGGGCTATGCTGCAGCCATTTACGCGGCGCGCGCCAACCTAACG
>CALHDP010000135.1 GCA_938023085.1 uncultured Collinsella sp. | reverse complement strand
GAGCACCACGTGCCAGATGGTCTGCCAGCGGGTGTAGCCCAGCGCGAGCGAGCCCTGACGGTAGCTGTCGGGCACGGCACGCAAGCCGTCGACCGAAAGCGTGGTCATCGTCGGCAGGATCATGACGGCCAGCACGATGGCGCCGGGCAAGATGCCCAGACCCGTACTCACATGGAAAACGCTCTTCATAAGACCGACGACCACGTGAAAACCGATCAGGCCAAAGACGACCGAAGGAATACCGGTCAAAAGCTCAATAAGCGGCTGAAAGATCTTGGAACCAAACTTAGGGCTAATCTCGACCGCAAAGATGGCAGAGCCGATGGCGATGGGCAGCGCGATAAGCGTGGAGAGCACCATGACCGCAAACGAGGTGACGATCAGGGGCAGGGCGCCGGTGTAGGGCAGGCCGTTTTCGGCCGTGTTGGCCAGGTCCCACTTGGTGCCGGTGAAGAACTCGACGACCGAGACGCCGTCCTTGATAAAAGCCGAGAGGCCCTTTTGGGCGACCATAAAGATGAGCGCGGCAACGGCAAGCGTCACGAGCGCTACGCACGCGCCCGTGACGCCCAGGCCCACGTTCTCAAGGTCGCGCTTTGGCAGCTGTTTTGCCATTGCAAACCTTTCCGGGGCGATTACTTATTTAGCGGAGACCTTGCCGCTGGCGTCTTTGACGACCTTCATGGCAGAGACGGGGATAAAGCCCTGCTCCTCGACGAGCTTGCCCTGAACGTCGTCGGAGAGCATAAACTCCAGGAAGGCCTTGGTGGCCTCGTCGGCGTCCTTGGAGCAGTACATGTGCTCGGTAGCCCAGATCTTGAAAGAGTCGTCGGTGACGTTTTTGCTCTTGGGCTCGACGCCCTCGACTTTGATGGCGTTGAACTTGGAGTCATCGAAGTGCGAGAAGTCGAGGTAGGAGATGGCGTTGTCGGTACTGCCCATCTGAGTCTGGACGTCGCCGGACTTGTCGAGCTCGGCATCGCCCTTAAAGTCGACGGCCTCGTCGCCAAAGACGGCGGCCTCGAAGGTGGCGCGGGTGCCGGAGCCGGCCTTGCGGTTGAGAACGACGATGGTGGCGTCGTCGCCGCCGACCTCCTTCCAGTTGGTAATCTGACCGGAGAAGATACCCTTGAGCTGCTCGAGGGACAGGTCGTCGACCTTGACGTTCTTGGAGACGACGGGGCCCATGCCCACGACGGCGACCTCGTGGTCGACGAGGTTCTTGACCTGATCGGCCTCAAGCTTGGTCTCGGCGAAGACGTCGGAGTTACCGATGGTAACGGTGCCGGCGGCGACAGCGGTCAGGCCCTTGCCCGAACCGTTGCCCGAGCC
>CALHDP010000134.1 GCA_938023085.1 uncultured Collinsella sp. | reverse complement strand
TCCAAGGGTTATACCCTAAGAGCAAACCACCCCTTTTAGGGGTGGTTTTGATTTGAAGTGGTTGTGAAAACGTATTGACGAAGCATCGTCTCTGCGCCGTGAGCGGAATCAAACGCAATGAATGGCAAAAACGTTTTGCTGCTGGGGTGTCGATATAAAAATGGTAAAACCGTAAAACCGTTCACCGACAAGGTAAAAATCCGCAGTTCACGCCTTGATAAACGTAGGTAAAGTGTTTACCAGCTCAATGGCCTTATGCAAACGAAAGGAATCAGGCAGATGGCAATCAAGGTGTTCGCTGACGGCGCAAATCTCGAGGGCATGCTCGACATGTACGAGAATGGCAACGTTCAGGGCTTCACGACCAACCCCTCCCTTATGAAGAAGGGCGGCGTGACGGATTACCGCGCGTTTGCCAAGGAGGTTCTGGCGCACATCACCGATGTGTCCGTATCGTTTGAGGTGTTTGCCGACGACGTCGAGACCATGGAGGTCGAGGCTCGCGAGATCGCTACCTGGGCCGACAACGTTTACGTCAAGATTCCCTGCGTGACCACCAAGGGCGAGTCTACCGCCGAGCTGGTGCACAAGCTCTCCATCGATGGCATCAAGGTCAACGTCACCACCATCTTCACGCCCGAGCAGGTCGACGAGATGGTCGAGGCCGTCGATGCCGAGACTCCGTCCATCATCTCGCTGTTTGCCGGTCGTATTGCCGATACCGGCGTCGATCCCATTCCGTTTATGACGGAGTCGGTTAAGAAAGCGGCCGCCAAGCCCAACTGCGAGGTCCTGTGGGCGTCCACGCGCGAGCTCATCAACATTTATCAGGCCGAAGCTTGCGGCTGCCAGATCATCACGGTGCCCAACAACATCCTGGCCAAGCGTAAGAATATCGGCCGCGACCCGTACGAGGTTTCGCTCGACACCGTGCGCGGCTTTGCCAAGGATATCGCCGCGCTTGGCTTCCACATCCTGCCTTAAGCAAAGGTACCCCCTCGCGATTTTGCATGCCGCGAGAGGGGGACCCTTGCCTTACTGTAACTAAAAGAGGGCCCGGACGTCCGTTGAAACGTTCGGGCTCTCTGCTTGCGGCATGTCTTGTGCGCGTTACTTCCCCTGCACCATGGTGAGGGAGATCTTTTTGCGGTCGCGGTCGACCTTCTCTACCCACACCTTGACTGTGTCGCCGACACGCACGACGTCGCTCGGGTGCTTGACGAAGCGGTTGGCCAGCTTGGAGATGTGCACGAGACCGTCCTGGTGCACGCCTACGTCGACGAAGGCGCCAAAGTCGACGACGTTGCGCACCGTGCCCTTGAGTTCCATGCCGGGTTCCAGATCGTCGATGGAAAGCGCCGAGCGGCTAAAGACCACCTCGGGTGCATCGTCGCGCGGGTCGCGGCCGGGCTTTTTGAGCTCGTTGACGATGTCGATGAGCGTTAGGGTGCCACAGTCCAGATCGCTTGCCAGCGCCGAGATGCTGCCCAGGCGGCGCTCGATGTCGGGCACGCCGCCGCGGCTGAGCTCGCTGGCCGCCACGCCGGCGCGCTCCAGGACGGACGTGGCCACCTCGTAGCTTTCTGGGTGGACGCTCGTGGCGTCGAGCGGGTTTTTACCACCGCTGATGCGCAGGAAGCCCGCGGCGTTGAGATATGCCTTGGGTCCCAGCTTGGGGACCTTCTTGAGCTGGCGGCGATCGGTAAAGGCGCCGTTTTCCTCGCGGAAAGCCACGATGTTCTTGGCCACGCTCGGCGTAATGCCCGACACATAGCCCAGCAGGCTCGCGCTTGCGGTGTTCACGTCGACGCCCACGCGGTTGACGACGTCCTCCACCACGTGGCCCAGGGTGCGCGAAAGCTCGGCCTGGTCAAGGTCGTGCTGGTACTGGCCCACGCCGATAGACTGGGGCGGGATCTTGACGAGCTCTGCCAGCGGGTCCTGCAGGCGGCGGCCCAGGCTCATGGCGCCGCGCACGGTGACGTCCAGGTCGGGATACTCCTGGCTCGCGAGCTCGGAGGCGGAATACACCGACGCGCCTGCTTCGTTGACGATCGTGTAGCGAAGGCTGGGCGCCTGCTCGGCAATGAACTCCGAGACGACTTCCTCGGTCTCGCGGCTGGCGGTGCCGTTGCCGATGACGATGGTGTTGACGCCGTCCTTTTTGACGAGGCGGGCGAGCTCACGCTTGGTGCCGGCGACGTCGTGGCGCGGCTTGGTGGGGTAGACCACGCCGTGGTCGAGCAGCTTGCCGGTCTCGTCCATGACGGCGACCTTGCAGCCGGTGCGGTAGCCCGGGTCGAGCGCGAGCACGCGGGCGCCGCGGACGGGGCGTGCCGAGAGCAGGCCCTCGAGATTCTTAGCAAAGACATTGATGGCCTCGGTCTGGGCGCGGACGGTGAGTTTGGCGCGGGCCTCGCGCTCCAGCGAGGGGGCCATGAGACGCTTGTAACCGTCGGCGACGGCGGCGTCAAAGACGGGCGCGAAGACGCCCTGGCGTCGGGGCCAACGGCTGCCGAGGCGTGCCGTGGCAGCGGCGCCGTCGACGTTCACGCGCACGCGGAGCTTGCCCTCGCGCTCGCCGCGGTCGATGGCCAGCACGCGGTGGTTGGGGATGCGGCGCAGCGGCTCGTCAAAGTTGTAGTAGGGCTCGTAGGGAGTCTTCTCGGCGGGGTCGGTCGCCTCGACAACGATGTCGGCGGTGTTTTGTGTAAAGGCGCGCAGGTCGGCGACGTTCTCGGGGTCCTCGGCCACTGTCTCGGCCACGATGTCGGCGGCACCGGCGAGCGCCTTCTCGGCGGTGTCGAAGCCGGCGTCCTCGTTGATATAGGCCGCGGCGGCGTCGAGCGCGCTGCCCTTGGCCGACGCCTGCATGATGATCATGTTGGCGAGGGGCTCCAGGCCTGCCTCACGGGCCTTCTGCGCGCGGGTCATGCGCTTTTTACGGTAGGGCTTGTAGAGGTCCTCGACGCGCTGGAGCTGCGTGGCCTCGCGAATCTGCTGCTCGAGCTCGGGCGTGAGTTTGCCCTGGGCGTCGATGAGCAGGATGACGTCTTCCTTGCGCTGCTCAAGGTTGCGCAGGTAGGACAGGCGTTCGTCGAGCGCGCGCAGGGCGACGTCGTCCATGCCGCCCGTGGCTTCCTTGCGGTAGCGCGAGATGAAGGGGATGGTGTTGCCCTCGTCGATGAGCTTGACGGCCGCCTCGACATTGACGGCCTTAAGGTTGAGCTCGCGGGCAAGCTGGGCGATAAGATCCATGGGACTCCTTGCGTTTAAGGTGCGTTTGCAGCACAGGGCTACCAAGGATACCACCCGTCCCAAAAGACTGTTTTGGAGCCGCACCACGAAAACGACCTATCTACTACGTTTAACCCGTATGGGTCGACCATGCCTGGTTTTACCGAAAACCGGCAAGCCGTCTACCTGCGGTTTTTATTTCGCGAAATTCGGTATGGTTGAGGGTGATCGGTTAAACGTAGTAGATAGGACCATTTCGTGGCGGACGAATCAAGCTGAGGCGTAAAATAGCTCTCGCCCCAGAAAATCGTCAGCGAAGTAGCAAAAAGCCCCGCGGGCAGGAGGCTGCTCGCGGGGCAGAGAAGAGGGGCTTGTCGATAGCGGGCCGAGGGGCTCGGCACAGGGTTCCTACCGCGGCCCGCCCTGGGGCATTACAGCTCGACGAGTTGGCCGGTCTCGGCAGCCTCCTTGACGGCGTTGAGAAGCGTGAGCGTTTTGACGTTGTCGGCGGGCGTCACGACGGGCTCGACCTCGCGGCGGACGACCTTCACAAAGTGCTTGAGCTGCATCTTGTGCGGCAGCGCCGGGTCCACAGCCGGAATCTCCATCTGCAGCGGCTTGTGCCAGTTGGAGGCGCCGTCGTAGGAGAACTGGTGCAGGCGGGGCAGCGACAGGGCGCCCTTGGTGCCGCCGATAAAGTAGGCATCGGCGTCGAAGGGGCGGTACTGCGGGTCCTCGCGAGCGGTGGCCTCCCAGTTCCAGGGGCTGGCGGTGGCGTCGGAGATGGTCATGCTCGCAAGCGCGCCATCGGCAAAGCGGACGTTGACCACGGCGGAGTCCTCGGTCTCAAAACCGCGGGCGGCGCTGGACTGCATGCCCTGGACGGCGACGGGCTCGCCCAGCAGGTAGCGGAGCAGATCGACGTCGTGCACCAGGTTGACCAGGATCGGGCCGGCACCCTTCTTGCGGCGCCACTCGACATCGAAGTACTCGTCGTTCTTATAGATCATGTAGTGGAAGCTCGACACGGTGAGCTTGCCCAGCTCGCCGGACTCGATGATTTCCTTGGCCTTGTTGACGAAGGGGTTGTGGCGACGGTGCTGGCCCACGAGCACGGGCACGCCGGCGGTCTCGGCCTCGGCGGCGAAGGCCTGGGCATCTTCGAGGTCGTTGGAGATCGGCTTTTCGACCAGCGGCACGATGTTGCGCTTGACGGCCTCGCGGGCGACGCCCAGGTGTAGGTCGTTGGGCGTGGCGATGATGACGGCCTCGGGCTTGACCTCGTCCATCATCTGGGCGGGATCGGTGAAGAACGGCACGCCGGCGGCCTCGGCCGTGGCGCGGGCGCCCTCAAAGGCGTCGGCGATGGCGACGAGCTCGGCCTCGGGCTCCTCGGTGACAAAGCGGATGTGGTTGCGGCCCATGGCGCCGGCGCCGATAACGGCAATGCGGACGGGATTGAGCTCAGACATTTCGACTCCTTAATTCTGGTGGCGATGGAATGCGGCAAGGGGGCGGCCCTTGCCGCGTCAAGCAAAACTAAGCGGACTTCTTCTTGCTGTCGGAGACCATCATGTAGACGGTGAGCACGACGGCGATGGCGGCGATCACAATGGCGCCGTAGAAGGACTGCTGATAGGCGGCGCTGCCGGCCTCGGCGTGATACAGCACGGCGGTGATGGGCTGGCTGATCCAGGTGGAAGCGGCGTAGCCCAAAAACATGATGCCGTAGTTGACGCCGATGTTGCTGGTGCCGAAGGCGCCACCGGTGAGCGGCGGGTAGATGACGAGCAGGGCGCCAAAGCTAAAGCCGAGCAGGGCGAGCGCCACAAAGAACATGCTCTGCGTAAAGCTCATCGACATGATGACGAGTGCAACGATGGTGACGACAAGGCTGATGAGCAGCGACTTATAGGCGCCGAGCTTGTCGATGATCTGGCCAAAGGACAGACGACCGACCAGGTTGGCGCAGGTGTTGACGGAGACGACCACACCGCCGAGGGCGACGGCCGCGGCGCTCGTGGGGTCGGCGAAGAGCTGGACGGCGGCGATGGAGGCAACCTTGCCCACGAGCAGGGTGCCCGCGGTGGCGGCAAAGGCGAAGGTGACGATGAGGACCCAGAAGCGCGGGGTCTTGACCATCTCGCCCGGGGTGAGGTCACCGAAGGTGCCGGCATGCGCGCCGCCCTTGGGGGCCTCGAAGCCCTCGGGCAGCCAGCCGGCCTCGGGGGCCTTCAGGAACAGGGCGGAGGCGGCAATCGTCACAAAGAAGATGACGCCGAGCGCCTTGAGGGCGCCAAAGATGCCCAGGCTCGGGATGAGCAGCGAGGCGAGCACCGGGGACAGCACGGCGGGGCCGGCGGTCGAAGCGGCCAGGGTGATGCCGGAGGCGAGACCCTTCTTGTCGATGAACCACTTTTGTCCGGTGGTGAGCGCCGGGTTGTAGCCCAGGCCGTTGCCGATGGCGGCGACGAGCGAGAACCACAGGTAGAACTGCCACGGCTCGGTGACGGTGCCGGACATGAACCAGCCCAGGCCGTAGCACACGGCGGCAGCGATCACGACGTTGCGCGGGCCGATCTTATCGGAGATGCGGCCGGCGAAGATGCCCGTCACGGCCATGATGGTCTGGAAGACGGGGAAAGCCCAGGTAAGGGCGCTCGACCACTCGGGGTAGACGGCGAGCAGGTTCTTGCTCACGACGGAATACAGCGCGATGGAGCTGATGAAGAACATGGTGACGCACGCGGCGGAAAGCACGACGGCGCGACCCTTGTTGGAGTTGGTGGAAGCCATTGGACTCTTTCTGATCGATACGAGGGAGGAGCGGGCGTGTCCGCGGGGCCTCCCTGTCAGGTTGGTTTACTGGTCAGTCGGCTTGGCGACGCCGGACTCATCGGACCAAAGCTCGACACCCTTGTTCTTGAGGTAGTTGTCGGCATAGGCGCGACGGCCGCCGGGCTTGGCGGTGAGGTCGCCCATCATGTTGGAGAAACCGCCGTCGACCTTGATGGCATCGCCGGTGGTAAAGTCCGAGCGCTTGGACGCCAGGAACATGACGGCGTTGGCGATATCGCTGACCTCGCCGATGCGGCGCGTGGCGATCAGACGGCTGCGGCTCTTTTCGACCTCGGGGTCGGCGTAGAAATTGGCCGACATCGGGGTCTTAACGAAGCAAGGCTCGACGCAGTTGGAGCGGACGCCGTAGGGGCCCCACTCGGCGGCGAGCATCTTGGACATCATGTTGACGCCGGCCTTGGTGGAGCTGTACACGCCCGAGAACGTCTCGGGGGAGTGGCTGGCGACGGTCGAGATGTGCACCAGGCGACCCTGGCCGGCCTTGATCATCTCGCGACCAAAGCGCTGCGAGGTGATGAAGTAACCGGTGAGGTTGACGTTGAGCACCTGCTCCCAGTCGCTCAGCGGCAGGTCCTCCATGGCGGCGAAGCGCAGGATACCGGCGGTGTTGACGAGGACGTCGACGCGGCCGAAGTTGGCGATGGTTGCGTCGACGGCAGCCTGAACCTCGGCCTCGTCGGTGGCGTTCATCTTGTAGCCCTCGGCGTGGATGCCAAATTCGGCAGCGAGGTCGGCGGCAGCGGCCTTGACCTTCTCCTCGTCCAGGTCGAGCATGACGACGTTGGCGCCATTGCGGGCGAACTCGCGGCAAATCTCGACGCCCATACCGCCGAGCGCGCCAGTCACGGCGCAGACATCGCCCTCGAGCTTAAGCCAATTGCTCATAGGAACTTCCCTTCTTGTGCCTCCCGGTGGGTCGTTCCCATTAACCGACCCACGTGGTTTTCGCTGGTTATCGTATGCTTTGCATTTGCGCAGGTGAATTGCATATTTGTTAGAATGGCGTTAACCGTAGGTTTACACTGTGCGATGCAGATTATTCTCAATTGAGCGCGTGACCTGCGAAAACAACCCCCTGTGGCACCATGCGGTCACAGGCGCGAAAACGGGAGATTGACGTGTACGATCGACGACTTGAGGCCATATCGGCCGCCGCGGAGCTGGGAAGCTTCTCACGGGCGGCGGCAAAATTGCGCGTGTCGACCCCGGCGCTCGTCAAGCAGGTGTCGGGTTTCGAGGCCGAGTTCGGCATCACGCTGTTCGAACGCTCGCACTCGGGTGTCAAGGTGACGCCGGCCGGCGCACTGCTGGTGGATGACGCGCGCTCGATCATGCGGCAGTCCGAGGACGCGCTGCGCCGTGCCCGACGCGCGGCGGGCGATGGCGGTGCCGTGCGCCTGGGCGTGTCGATGATGTGCCCGGGGCGCCAAACGCTGTCGATGTGGACGGGCATCCACGAGATGGAGCCATCGCTGCGATTCGAGATCGTGCCGGTAAGCGATCTCTACGACGAGCGCGAATCCGTCATGCGCAGCCTTGGCCGCGAGGTGGATGTAGTGCAGTCGAGTTTTTCGACTCCGCGCTGGGGCGATGCCTGCCAAAAGCTCCGCATCGTTAACGTGCCGTTTTATATCGACCTGCCGCGCACGAGCCCGCTGGCGCGCAAGACGCGCATCACGGTTGCCGACCTGGAGGGCATGCGCCTGCGCGTGCTCCGTCACGGCAACGACGCTATGGACAGCCTGCGCATCGACCTGTTGGCCGACGGCGGCGTGGACGTGATCGACGTGGACAGCTTTGACTTTGCGCTCTTTAACGAGGCAGAGGAAAAGGGTGACGCGGTGCTCACCTGCGGGGCGTGGTCGGGGGTGCACCCAGCCTTTGTGGGCGTGCCGTTCCTGTGCGGCCGTGAGGTGCCGGTCTTTTTGCACTATCCGCTCGAGCCCACCCTCCAAGTCCAAAAATTCGTCAACGCCATGGCCCAACTCCTCAACTAGCTCATCCTTACAAAACGAGGCCCTGGCCAAACGGCCAGGGCCTCACCAACTTTTATTCTGTTTTAATGACGGGTTGATTGCGCGCAGGAGGTCTCCCAGGCGGGCCGGGGTGTAACTTCCGCGCGCAGTTTCGCAGCGAAGCGAGAATGTTTGAGCACGGAGGTTACACCCCGGCCCGCCTGGGAGACCTCCGTGGAACAAACCTACCTACTCGAGCTCAAACGCACCCGTGTACAGCTGGTAGTAATATCCGCGCTTGGCGATCAGCTCGTCGTGGTTGCCACGCTCGATGATGCGGCCGTGGTCCAGACAGATGATCGCGTCGGAGTTGCGCACGGTGGACAGGCGGTGCGCGATGACAAACGTCGTGCGACCCTCCATGAGCTTATCCATGCCAGCCTGCACGATAGCCTCGGTGCGGGTGTCGATGGAGCTCGTGGCCTCGTCCAGGATCATCGCCGGCGGATCGGCGACGGCAGCGCGTGCGATCGAAATCAGCTGGCGCTGGCCCTGCGACAGCTGGGCGCCGTTGCCGGTGAGCATCGTGTCGTAGCCGTCGGGCAGGCGGGTGATAAAGTCGTCGGCGCCCGCGAGCTTGGCCGCCGCGATGCACTCCTCGTCGGTCGCATCCAGGTTGCCGTAGCGGATGTTATCCATCACGGTGCCGGTGAACAGGTTCACGTCCTGCAGCACGACGCCCAGCGAGCGGCGCAGATCGGCCTTGCGGATCTTGTTGACGTTGATGCCGTCGTAGCGAATCTTGCCGTCGGCGATGTCGTAGAAGCGGTTGATGAGGTTGGTGATGGTCGTCTTACCGGCACCGGTGGCGCCGACAAACGCGACCTTCTGGCCCGGCTTGGCAAACACGGACACGCCGTGCAGCACCTCGTGGTCGGGCGTGTAGCCAAAGTCGACGTTGTCCATGACCAGGTCGCCGCGCAGCGGCACGTACTCGATCTCGCCGGTTGCGCGGTGCGGGTGTTTCCACGCCCACATGCCGGTGTGGTGGTCGGCCTCCTCGAGCTGCCAGGTATCGGGGTTCACCTGCGCGTTGACGAGCGTCACGTAGCCTTCGTCGGTCTCGGGCTTCTCGTCGATGAGCTCAAAGATGCGGTCGGCGCCGGCGAGGCCCATGACCACGGCGTTGATCTGCTGCGAGATCTGACCGATCTGTCCGCAGAACTGCTTGGTCATGTTGAGGAACGGCACCACGACGGCGATGGACAGCGTCATGCCCGAGATGCTCAGGTTGGGCACGCCCAGCGCCAGGAAAATGCCGCCGGCAAGGGCCACCAACACGTAGAGCAGGTTGCCCAGGTTCATAAGGATAGGCATGAGGATGTTGGCGTACATGTTGGCCTTCTGCGAGACCTCGAAGAGCTTTTCGTTGCGCTCGTCAAAATCGGCCTCGGCGGCAGACTCGTGGCAGAATGCCTTGACGACCTTCTGGCCGTTCATGACTTCCTCGATATGACCCTCGACCACGCCGAGCTCGGACTGCTGCGCAATAAAGAAACGCGCGGAGTTGGAGCCGAGCAGCTTGGTCATAAAGGTCATAAAGACGACGCCGGCCACAATGACCAGGCACATCCACACGCTGTAGTACAGCATGATAAAGAATACCGTGACGATGACGATGGTCGTCATGAGCAGGTTGGGCAGCGACTGGCTGATCATCTGGCGCAGCGTGTCGATGTCGTTGGTGTAGTGGCTCATGATGTCGCCGCGCTGGTGCGTGTCGAAGTAGCGAATCGGCAGGTCCTGCATGCGGTTGAACATCTTCTCGCGCAGCTTCTCGAGCGAGCCCTGCGTGACGATGGCCATGGCGCGGTTCCAGAAGAGCGAAGACAGGATGCCGACGCCGTAGATGCAGGCGAGGGTAGTCACGAGCTGTGCGATCTTGGGCTGTGCGGCTTCCCAATCGCCCGACTGCCACGATTCGCTAATAATCTGCAGGGCGCTCTGAAGGAAGGTCGCGCCGATGGAGTTGATGATGGCGCAGAGCACCACGCCGACGACGACGAGGGGCAAAAGCACGGGGTAGAAGCCAAAGAGCGTCTTGATGAGGCGCGACATGGTGCCGCCCTTGCGGTTGAGCGCGCGCTCGGCGGTCGTTGCCTTACTCATGTGCCTCGCCTCCTTCCTGGGTCTGAGCCTGCGTTGCGGATGCCTCGGTGTCGGCCTCGACGGCCCCTTCGCCCTCGGCAGACATCTTGTTTTGCGAGGTAAAGGTCTCGCGGTAGATCTCGCTCGTCTTAAGCAGCTCGTCATGGTTGCCGATCTGCGCGATGCGGCCGCCCTCCATGACGATGATGCGGTCTGCATCCTGTACGGAGCTAATGCGCTGGGCGATGATGAGCTTGGTCGTGTTGGGCAGATAGCTTGCCAACCCTGCGCGAATCTTGGCGTCGGTCTTGGTGTCGACGGCGCTAGTGGAGTCGTCCAGGATCAAGATCTTGGGGCGACGCAGCAGGGCACGCGCAATGCACAGGCGCTGCTTCTGACCGCCGGAAACATTGGAGCCGCCCTGCTCGATCCAGGTGTCGTAACCCTTGGGGAAGCCGTCGACAAACTCATCGGCGCAGGCCAGATGTGCCGCCTCGCGGACTTCCTCGTCGGTGGCGTTCGGGTCGCCCCAGCGCAGGTTCTCGGCGATGGTGCCGCTAAACAGCACGTTTTTCTGTAGCACCATGGCCACTTGGTGACGCAGTGCGTCCAGGTCGTAGTCGCGCACGTCCATGCCGCCCACGCGCACGGTGCCTTCGGTGGCGTCGTACAGGCGGGCGATGAGGTTTACGAGCGTGGACTTGGCCGAGCCGGTGCCGCCGATGATGCCGATGGTCTCGCCGCTCTTAATGTGCAGGTCGATATCGTCGAGCGCCTGGCGCTTCGCATGCGCGGAATACTTAAAGCTCACGTGGTCAAAGTCGATGGAGCCGTCGGCAACCTCGAGCACGGGCTCGGCGGGATCGGCGATCGTGGGCTCGGCGGCCAGCACCTCGGTAATGCGGTGCGCCGATTCGTCGGCCATGGTCACCATGACAAAGATCATCGACAGCTGCATCAGGCTCATGAGGATCTGAAAACCGTAGGTAAAGATCGAGGAGAGCTGGCCCACGTCGAACAGCGTGCCCTGGCTCGTGATGATGAGCTTGGAGCCCAGGTAGATGATGACGACAAACGCGCCGTTGACGCAGATGTTCATCATGGGGTTGTTAAAGGCGAGCAGCTTCTCGGCGCGGGTGAAGTCCATCTGGACGTCGCGCGCGGCGGTCGCGAATTTCTCCTTCTCAAAGTCTTCGCGCACATAGCTCTTGACCACGCGCATGCCGGTGACGTTTTCTTCGACAGACTCGTTAAGTGCGTCGTACTTGTGGAACACGCGCGAGAAGATGGGGCGTACCTTAAAGATGATAAAGAACAGTCCAAAGCCCAGCAGCGGAATGATGACCAGGTAGACCATGGCGACGCTGCCGCCCATGATAAATGCCATGGTAAAAGCGAAGATCAAGACCAGCGGCGCGCGCACGGCGATACGGATGATCATCATAAAGGCCTGCTGAACGTTGTTGATGTCAGTGGTCAGACGCGTGACGAGCGAGGAGCTCGAGAACTCATCGATGTTGGCAAAGCTGAACGTCTGGATCTTGTAGAACAGGTCGTGACGCAGGTTCTTGGCGAAGCCGCAGCTCGCATGGCTGCAGGTGACGCCGGCAGCGGCGCCAAAAGCAAGCGACGTCAGCGCGATGAGCACCAAAAAGCCTGCGGTGGGAAGCATCTCGGCTACGGTGGTGCCGTCTTTGATGGCGTCGATCAGGTTGGCGGTGATAAATGGAATCAGCATCTCGCAGAGCACCTCGCCAAGCACGAGCAATGGCGTGGCAACAGCGACTTTCATATAGTCGCGGATGCTGCCCATGAGGGTTTTAATCATCCAGTTCCTCCCAGGTTACACGGATTTTATCGAGCATTTCGGCGAGGTCCTCGCGCTCGTCATGGGTGAGCGCGCTAAAGGCCCGTTCTCTAAAGCGGATGCGGGCCGCCTGGTCGATGCGGGCGTTTTCCCGGCCGGTTTCGGTCAGGCGAATGGTGAGTTGCCGTCGATCCTTGGGGTTACGGCTGCGTTCAATGAGGCCGTTGAGCTCGAGCTTGGACAGGATCTCGGAAAGCGACCCCGGCTTGAGGTCAAAGTGCATGCCGAGTTCCTGCTGCGACATCTCGCCGCCGGGCTGCTTGGCCAGCAGGCAGATGATGGGTGCCTTGCCGGACACGCCTCCGCCATGAAAATGCATGTAATGGCCGCAAAAGCCCAGGCCGCTCAGGATGCGTTTGGCGAGCTTGTCTTCGGCGCTGACCGCTTCGGGCATGTCTGCCGGTTGCAACGGGTCGCCGCCGGGCTCGTGCGGAAGGACGAGTGCTTCAACACACATATCTAAGCTTCGCTCCTTTCTTTAGTTAGGTAGTGGAATTGTTTTGTGCCTAACCAATTTAGGAGCGTGAGAAATCAATGTCAAGGTACCAAACTTATTAAGTTACGGCGTTTTACCAAACGCCGTAACCGCTCGACGCTGCAAACCCGCCAGAGCGGCAATCTGCCTTTCAACTTCGGCGGCATGACCAGAAGGTCAATGCCGCCTTGTTTCAAGGCACCTTGCTCGCCCTGGCGGGTTTTCGCTGACTTCGCCAAAACATCGGCGTTGTCCGACTAGTCGTTTTGGCACTTGGGGACACTCCTTGTGCTGATAGTCGTTGGGTGTTCCTATAGTTTTGTCAACCGTCGGGGTTACTCCCGGTAGGG
>CALHDP010000133.1 GCA_938023085.1 uncultured Collinsella sp. | reverse complement strand
CATGTCGCCTGCGATCACGCCGGCAACCGCCTCGTCCGTAATATCGGCCCCGTCCGCCCGGGCATCGACGGTGCATCCGTCCACCACGAGCGCCTGCGAGATGTGGATCCCGCACTGCGAGCCCGTCGCCGTCAGGGTCCCGGTGCCGCGGAGCGTCAGGTTGCCCCACGCCTCCATGCCGCACAGCGTGATGTCCGCATCGGGCGCATGCGACTCCGTCACGGAGTTCTGCCCGGCAAGCGTCAGCACCAGGTCGCCCTCGGCGCCGATGGCCTCGCCCGCGTAGCCGTTAAGCTCCAGGTGGTCGGCATCGGTCCAGGCCCAGCCGGGGCCCGACACGCCCGGCTCGTAGTACGTCGCGCCCGCGATGATGAGGCTCTCCGCGCCCGCGGCATAAGAAGGCCCGCCCAGCAAAACGCATAGGCAGGCCATGGCGGTAAACATCTTGCAGTCCCTTTTAATGAGAAGGCAAATCGCTATAACCGAGTTTGTCCGAACATCGCGTAAGGCATGAGCCAGGTCGAAGGTGTTCATCGAGACGACAGGGACAGAGATGCCTTAATAGGTCGTCTCGATCTGGGCGAACCCCTCGTACCTAGGATCGACGCACCTCGATAGAGAACGCGGGGCGCAGTTTGCCGCATTCCGCTCATCGACAGTGTTGGGCCATCGCTTTAAGGAACCTGTCGATGAAAAGGAAGAGTCTGGTAGCGTATGGCCACACGCAGGATCTACCGGCGAGCACATTGCGCAACCTTTTGCAGAGCAAACCGCTGCCAGGGCCTGGTTTGGAGACGATATTCCAGCCTAGGATGGGAGGCAATCATCATTGCGCAGCTAAATCTCCAACAATGTTGAACAAATAGGATGTCATTTGCTTGAAATCCGGATAGCTTTGGTGGTGTCGATATTAAGGGAGCTATCGGAACAGCTCATCATGGCTGCCGGTGCGTTCAAAGAAAGCTACCTCTTCGTTTGATGACCATATGACAAGCCAGTCGCCAGAGTTTGCTACATGACATTCGTTTCGCCCTGCCCAGTTGCCGCTTAGCCGGTGCATATTATGACGTCGTTTTAATATGTCCATTGACTCGGGTGTATTCTGTAGCACCAGGTCAATTAGCTTTTGAAGCTCGGATAGATCCCATTTACGGCGCCTTGCTTTTTTCTTTAAATCGCGGGAGAAGGCTGCAGAGAACTCTGCGGTTAACGTGCTCATTGTGCCATCGCCGCAGCGATAAGATCGGCGCCATTGTCAAAACGTCCTTTTTTGCCAGATGCAAGAAACGCGTCCCCCTCGCGAATGGCCTCAAGGCTTTCGGCATTGGGCTCCTCAGGGGCAAAAGTCAACGGGATGCGATGGGTGTTGACCATTTGCTTGAAGAATGCGCGCGTCACGGACGACAAATCAAGTCCATAGTAATCAGCCACTTCTGCTGCCTCGCGTTTGAGGTCATCGTCAACCCTAATGGTTAATGTTGAGCTTGCCATTTTTGGACCCTCCAATCGTGTGAGTGCAACCTTAGTATAACGCACATACACTAGTAGATTATGTAATTACAATCAATTAACTAAGCCTTTTAGTGGTACGGCACCTCATACATTGCATGCAGTAAAAAGGCAACGCTCCCTTTTGAAAAGCGTTGCCTTTAAAGCTTCTACAGGGCTCTTGTATTGCAGCTAGGTATGCCGCACGCCCCAACAGCGATATACGGCACCTAGAAGCCCCAGTCCCAACAGGAGTAGCGTTAAGGACGCGGCGATCCAGTTGGTGTCGCCGGTCTTGGGGAGTGCCGCCGTTGTCGCGGTGGCGGCCTTGGGCTTGGAGACTTTGGCGGTCGTGGTCTTGGTTACTGTCGTTGTTGTCTTGGTTGTCGTGGCCGCGGGTTTCAGTGAGGGATTTGCCGTGGGTCCAGTGGTGGGCTCTCCGGCAGCGGGGTTAGCATCGGCGGCAGGCGCGCCCGCCCCGTTGCCCGGTACCTCGCCTCCGACGGTCTCCCCCGCCGGAGGCGTGGCAACATCGGGCTCAACCACCACATGCGTTGCCACCGCACCGTTGGCATCAACCACGCCGCTGGCACCAAAGGCCCCGCCGGCGGGCGTCACAAATCGCGCGGACACAAGCGACCCGCCCAAGCACGCAACACCGCCATCTGCACCGGTCGCATCGAGCCACGAGGCGTCGACGGAAAGCCGACAGCCGGCCGCACCATCGACAAGGCCCGCATCCTGCAGATACACGCCGTAGGCGCGCACGCCCGCTCCGGACCCGGCGCCCGCGGCAACGACGCGCCCGCCGCCGCGAACGGCCATGTCGCCTGCGATCACGCCGGCGACCGCCTCGTCCGAAATATCGGCCCCGTCCGCCCGCGCATCGACGGTGCAGCCGCCCACCACGAGCGCCTGCGAGATGTGGATCCCGCACTGCGAGCCCGTCGCCGTCAG
>CALHDP010000132.1 GCA_938023085.1 uncultured Collinsella sp. | reverse complement strand
ACAGCGCCCGCATCGTCGATGTAGGCGAGCTCGCCGGGCAGCGTCGGATCGTCCGCCTCCTCGCCAAGCGGCAAGAACGCATCGCCACCATCGGTCACCTTCAAGCGAAGATCTCCCTCAATCGCATGCAGGTCCTCGCCGCCAACGGGCAGCGCATAAGTCAACGAAATCGTGTTGTAGATATCCACCGCCGGTGTGATGTGGCCGACCGGCTTGCCTTTGAGCACGCGCTTGAGCAGGTTCTCAACTGAGCAACGCGCGCCCTTCTTGGTCTTGAACAGGCGATACGCCTCGCGCCATGCCTTAACCGGCGCGTTCTCGCTGATGGTATCGCTTGTCAGGTGACGCTCCGCATCGATATTGGCGCGATTGAGCAACGTGGCGATCGCATCCACGTCCTCCTGGGGAATCTGGGCCGCGGGCTTCATGCCCTTTACGACTACGACGCCGACCGCCGCCTGCGGAAACAGCTCCCAAAACGAATCCTCGGCAACGAAACTCTTCATATGCTCTCCCTTCATAGCGTACGCCCGAGCGAGGGCGCCTAAACAAAAAGCGCCCTCACAGCGGCCACCTTCAAAGTCCTACGGTGCCGCCACAAGAGCGCTTACGCTGTCCCCATCCGGAGAAGGGGACGATATGTCAAGCGTATTGTAACCCGAGTCATCCACGCGAGCAAAACGACCACAAAGGTGTACAGCCCCCCCTATGGTGGTTGTAGGTCTGAGGCGACGCTAGTGGCGGAGCCCCAGCAAGCCGCGACCGCGATGAGGAGCGTCGGCGTGCACCTGAGCGTGCGGACCGGCGGCCTTAACGGATTCGGGCAGGTGCGAGTACTTCTTCTCGAAGTTCTCCTCGAACATCACGGCCAAGTTATGCGCGGCCTCGTCGTAGCGCGCGGTGCTCTGCCAGTATTGGCGCGGCACCAGGATGCCATCGGGCACGCCGTGGCACGTCGTGGGAATGTCAACGTTAAAGATGTCGTCGTGCACGAACTCGCTGTCCTCGATGGTGCCGTCGAGGGCGCGCGCGACCAGCGAGCGCGTGTAGGCCAGCTCGATGCGATGACCCACGCCGTAGCCGCCGCCAATCCAGCCGGTGTTGACCAGGTACACGCGTGTGCGGCCGTCGGCAATGCGCTCGCCAAGCATCTTGGCGTAAACCATGGGGTCGAGCGGCATAAACGGCTCGCCGAACAGCGAAGAGAACGTGGGCGTGGGCTCGGTGACGCCGACCTCGGTGCCGGGAATCTTAGCCGTAAAGCCCGTCACAAAGTGGTACATGGCGGCGTCGGCCGTCAGGCGCGAGATGGGCGGCAGCACGCCAAAAGCGTCGCAAGTCAGGAACAGCACGACACTCGGAGTGGTGCCCATGCCCTTAGTCCACGCGTTAGGAATGTGCTCCACGGGATAGGCCACGCGCGTGTTGTGCGTGATCGAGATGTCGTCGTAGTTGGGCTTGCGGTTCTCGTCGAGCACCACGTTTTCGCAAATGGCGCCAAAACGGACGGCGTTGAAGATCTCGGGCTCGTGGAAGGCGTCCAGGCCCTCGCATTTTGCGTAGCAGCCACCCTCGATGTTGAAGATGCCCATGTCGGACCAGCCGTGCTCGTCGTCGCCGATCAGCAGGCGCGTGGGGTTGGCAGAAAGCGTGGTCTTGCCCGTGCCGGACAGGCCAAAGAACACGGCAGTCTCGTGCGTGACGGGATCCATGCTGGCCGAGCAGTGCATGGGCAGCACGTCATCCTCGACGGGCAGCAGATAGTTCATGACGCTAAAGATCGACTTTTTAATCTCGCCGGAGTAGCCGGTGCCGGCGACCAGAATCACGCGTTCCTGGAAGTTGATGACCACGGCGGCGCTGGAGTTGAGGCCCTTGATGGCAGGATCGCACTGGTAACCGGGCGCTGCGAGCACGCAGAAGTCGGGCTCGCCGGTGCGCGCGATTTCGCGGGCGAGCGGACGGGCGAGCATTTGCTTAATGAAGAGTGCCTGGCTGGCACGCTCGCAGGCAACAAGCAGGCGACGCGTGTGGTTGCGGTCAGCGCCCGCCATGCCGCGCGTGACGAACACGTCGCGCTCGTTGAGATAGTCGACGATGCCGGCCTTGATGGCCTCATAGCTCTCGACGGACAGTGGGCGGTTGACCGCACCCCAGGCGATCTTGTCGTGAACATCGGGGGTGTCAACGATAAAACGATCGTTGGGCGAACGACCAGTGCGCTCCCCCGTCTCGATCACGAGCGCGCCATTAGAAGCCATACGGCCCTCTTTGCGACGAATAGCGTGCTCGACAAGCTCTGCCGCCGGCAGGTCCACCAGCAGACGGGGTTGATTCTCGGCGGGATCTTCAACGAGCGTAATACCAAAGTTGGACAGAACTTCTGCAGGGGTAACACCAGGCATGGGGCCTCCTTTAAAAACGCGACACGTGGACGCGACGCGCACTTTACTCACGTAAAGCCCGTTGTACCCGATATGCAAAAACGTTTTTGCGGCAAGGGCGGCAAGCCCGCCCAACGGTCAAAAATCGCAGGCAAGCGGCCTAGTCATTGGGGACGTTTTTAAACGCCTAGTCATTGGGAACACTCTTGAACAGGCAACATTCAAGGAGCGCCCCCGGATGCCGGCACTTAGGGACGTTCCCAAAGTGCCGGCACATAAGGAACGTCCCTAAGTGCCGACTACAGCGGCAGGCCTTGGCCGAGCATGGCTATGGCGCTCATCAGGACCAGCATGCCGGCAGCGTAGGGCAGCACCGCGCCCAGGAGTTCGGCATCCTTACCGCGCACGTGCACGGCGGCAAGACCAATGGCGAGGGTCTGCGGCGAGATCATCTTACCAGCGGCGACGCCCAGAGCGTTCAATGCGACCATCCAGTAGTCGCTCACACCCAGCGCAGTGGCGGCCTGGCTCTGAATGGGACCAAACAGCATGCCCGAGGACGTGCCCGAGCCGGTCACGAACGCACCGACTGCGCCGATCCACGGAGCCAGAATCGGGTAGAGACCGCCGGCGACCGCAATGCAAAACGCACTGATCGACGAAATCATGCCGGCATAGCCCATCACCTTGGCGCAGCCCAGTACCGAAAGCATCGTGATCACCGTCGGCGTCATCTGCTTCACAGTCGCGGCCAGCACCTCGCCCATCATGCGCGGCGAAGCGCCCTGAAT
>CALHDP010000131.1 GCA_938023085.1 uncultured Collinsella sp. | reverse complement strand
ATCTTGCCGGCGTTGCTTCTGTCCATATTGGGCCCGCTGCTGGGAGCAGGCGGGATGATGTAGGGAGGAATACATGAACACGATGGTCGAAGTTGCTGACAAGGCTTGGAACCGGGCTTTTTGCCGGGCGATTCGCGCTCGCCAGCATGCCAAGGAGCTGTTGCAGGAGGAGATCGCGCAGGGTACCACCGAGTACGCCATTTTGGTGGGTGTGCTTGTGGTGATCGCGATTATTGCCATCGTTGCATTTAAAGGCAAGGTCCAAGATCTATGGAACGCTATCAGCGAGGGCATCAACAGCTTGTAGAGGGCGAGCGCCCCATCGGGGTGCTGCTGGTGTTTGCTTGCCTGACCGTGGCGATAGCGGCGGTGCTTTGGGGGCTTAACGCCGCGCGGCAGCAGCGTCCTGGGGCCGCCTTCGATTCGGGCTCAGATTCGGCGGTGGCGTCTCAAAAAGATGAGATGCGAGATGCGGACGATTCGGATGTCGCTGTCACGGCGCAAACCTTTCTGCGGACGCTCGACAAGCGGTCTGGCACTGCGACGGATTCGCCTGAGGACAACGCGATTGCGGTCCGGCTTGCATGGTCCGAGGACCGACCGATGACCGAGGCAGCGGCGGATATGTTACGCGCCTACCGTGAGGTGCCAACGGCCCAGCTCGCCCTGAGCGGCTATCTCGATATTAAGGGCAACGTATGGGGCGCCATCGTGCGCGATGGGCGCGGCTGGGTCGATATGGTGACGGTTGCCGCGGATACTGGCGATGCTTCGTGTCGTCTGCGCGCCGTGCGCCTGGTCCCGCAAACAATAAGCTCAAAGGAGGGATCGTGAAATGCATGGCGTTCTGCGTGAAGAGGTTGCCCAAGCGACTGTGGAATACGCCATCGTCACGGTGGCGCTGTTATCGATCGTGCTGGCGATCGCGGGACTTTGGCGTGCTGGCACCGATGGGCGCTTGGCGGCGCTGGTTGAGCGGGCGGCATCCCATGGCGTTGCCTCGACGTCGGTTATCGACGCCGCTGCGGGCGCTAAGGACATCGCGTTGTATTGACATCGCGCGCGAGGACCGGGCGCAGTCTACGGTCGAGGCCGCTTTTTTGCTGCCGACGTTTCTGACGCTCATCCTTCTCGCACTGCAACCGGTGTGCCTGCTTTATACGCGCGCGGTCATGGAGTCTGCCGCCGCCGAGACCGCGCGGCTCATGACCACGACGACGGCGGAGGACGACGATCTTAAGGAGTTCACCCGCCGCCGGCTTGCCGCAGTGCCCAACGTTTCGATCTTTCATGCCGGCGGGCCGTTGTCGTGGGATATCGAGCTTGGCCGGGCCGGTGCGGGTGGCGTCTCGGCCGTGTCCGTTTCCGGCAAGGTCAAGCCGTTGCCTGTGATCGGTGCGTTTGCGCAGGCTATGGGTGGTACCGCCGAGGGCGGCTACGTTGAGCTCAAGGTCGATGTCTCGTATCAATCACGTCCCGAATGGCTGGAGGGAGATTATGATTCGTGGATT
Organism: uncultured Collinsella sp.; assembly: GCA_938023085.1. Classification (GTDB taxonomy): domain Bacteria; phylum Actinomycetota; class Coriobacteriia; order Coriobacteriales; family Coriobacteriaceae; genus Collinsella. Next base: position 14,881 of record CALHDP010000131.1, on the reverse strand, counting down.
GCTACATGGGATTAAGCGTTTCTGGTCTAGATGCGTTTTGACGCGCCGTCCGAGCTGCCATCGCAAGCGAGGCGGCTTTATGGGCCGCGCCGGTATCGACCTGTTTATCGAAGACGGTGCCTACACCACGCTTTCTTCTGCCGTGGTCATCCTAGTGGTGCTCACGTTGTTGTTTTCGTCGACCGCGGCGATATGGAGCATGTCGCGTGCCGGTGATACTCAGGTGGCGGCCGATAGCGGCGCGCTGGCGGGTGCCAACGTAGTGTCGTCCTATCACACGGCTGCCACGGTGGTTGATGCGAGCATCTTGAGTTTGGGCCTGGCGGGGTTTGCCACGATCGGGACGGGCCTGGTCGCCATCCTCATCCCGGGTGCCGAACCAGTTGCCGGCAATATGGTCGACACCGGGATTGAGATCATTAAAACGCGCAACAAGTTTGCCAAAAGCGCATCGGAAGGCTTACAGAAAATCGAGACGGCTCTGCCGTATCTGATCGCCGCGCGTGCCACGCAGGCGGTGTCGGCGCAGGATACCGATAGCGTGACCTATACCGGTACGGCGCTTGCCGTGCCCAGGACATCCGAGTCGGACTTCGCTGCGCTCAAAGGGTCAGAGATCTCGACCGATACCATTAAAGACACATCAGATGATTTAGAGCGTGCGGCCGAGGAGCTGCGGAAGGCTTCTGAGGACACGGCGAAGGCTAAAGAGCGCGCTTGGCTGGCGGATTGTGGTGGATCGGTTCCGGCTTCGGTCGGTAGCTGTTCATGCATGTGGGAACGTGCGAGGAGTTTGGCAAAGCTCTCGGGTGAGCAGAACCCGCATTATGCCTCGAGCATTTCGTGGGAGCCACAGGTGGCGCTCGACCGCGCGAAGACCTACTACCGTCAACGCCTGGCAGACGAAAAACCGCATGGTTCAAGCGTCGAGACGAAGGCGGAGTCGGCGGCGCGCAAGGCGTTTTACACCTATGCGAGTACAGAGGTCAATCGTGCATATGTAACCGAGGACGGAGATGAAGTCGCTTCCTATATCCCGCTGTTGCCGCGCAACACTGACGAGGTGCGAGCGACGGAACTCTATACCGATACGGTGTGGCCAACCAGTGCCATCGATGGCAAGACGTATCTGCATTACGGAACGAGTTGCCCCAACTATAAGAAGGGGGCGCCATGCGGGCTGGCCTCGGTTGCTGCTTATGACGGGCAGGACAAATGCAATAGATGCCATTTTGGTGTTTCGTCGCTCGGTGCCGTTGCGGCTCCTTCGACTTCTATCGAAAACGGCTTTGAGTACCACTTTGATCGATTCAAAGAGGCTCTGGAAGACTACGTCGAATGCCGCAACAAAGAACTCGAACTTGAGCGTCAGACCGAGGATGAGGCCGACCGTGCGGGCAATGCGTTTGACCAGGCCATTAAAGCGCTTTCCGGCGAGCGCCCGCGTATCGCCCCACCTGGCCGTAACGGCGTGGTCGCCTTTGCAGTTTCGGGTGACATTACCAGCCCCGATCAACTTAACTCCTCGTTTAACGCGGCAGTCAGGCTTGGCGATCGCGGTGCTATCTCTGCCGCGGTGCTGGCCCCCGATGAGGCGACGGCGCAAAACAACGTGCTTTCGCGATTTTTCTCGACATTGAAGGAACGCTCGGGCGGCGTTGCCGGCGTGCTCGACGGCGTCATGGATGTTTGGGGACGGCTACTCGTGGGATACGGAGACATCCAAGGTTCGGCCGACGAACTTATGGACGAGATGATTAAAGACCTAGGAGGGGGCGGCGGTGCGTTGGGCTCCATTGCATCGTGGCTCGGCGATACCGTTTCGGCGTCCGTGGCGGCGCTAGGTTTGGAACCGTGCGACTTGCGCCTGCGAAAGCCGGTGCTGACCGATTCCGCCAACGTCATTAAGAGTCCGGGGTCTGACATTGCGGGTCTCTCTCAAACGCAAGACAAACTGCGAAGTATTCCGTTGGGCGTGACCGATCCCAAGGCGCTTTGCGAGGCGTTGGAATATCAAGTCGAACGCACCATTAGCGGTACGGTGTTCACACTTGCGGAGATTCCTCTGCCCGGCGGTGGCTCCATCCCGCTCACCGTCGATGTCGCCACGCTGGTTGGCGCTCTGGGCGGTGGGTCGTAATGAGTATCCGCATGCGTCTGCGCGAGGAGCGCGCCCAAGCGACGGTTGAGATGGCGGTGGTTACGCCCGTTTTGCTGGTGCTGGCACTCATCGTGTACAACGTCATGATCTTTGCCAGCGCTGTCGCGCGCTTCGACCGCGTGGTGCCCGACATCGTGCTGGCGCACGCTGTGGCGCCGGGCGGGGAGGGTGACGAGAGCTCTGCCGATGCCTCGGCGACGGTTCAGACTCAAATTCTGAATGCCATGGAAGGCTATGACTTGCAGATCGAAGTGTCGAGCGAGCAAGGCGCGGAGGCATCGGATGGTGGCCTGCTCTCCCTATCCGGTACGTTTAGGACCTACACCTGCACCATGCACTATGAGCCGTGGCCGACTTCTCTCAGCATCGCTGGCGTTCCGCTGGGGGCGCCGACAACGTTGTCGCACGAGCGCGCGGTGACGGTCGATCCGTGGCGTCCGGGGGTGGTCATGTGACCGCGGTCTCGTCCTACATCGCTTACGCGCGGGCACTCAACAGGCTGGGTTGGACGCCGGCCGAGTTTGTGGTGGCGGAGTCGTTTGCCGTGCGCCTGCGCGGCATGCTGGGACGGCGTCCGGTTGCCGCCAACGGCCTGCCGCTCGTCATGGCGTTTCCACGCTGCTCTTCGGTCCATACGTGTTTTATGGCCTATCCCATCGACATCGCCTTCATCGATGCACGCGGCAATATCCTCGCGCGCTACGAAAACGTATGTCCCTGGTGTATGTGCTCCTGCCCCGGCGCCTGGGCGGTATTGGAACGCCCTTCAATCCTCGCTACACCTCCCGCCCTCCAACAAGTGCCGGCGTAAGAGATTGGCGACAGCGGACTTTCGTCATACGAAATTGGGTAAGATGGAGGAGAAGATGCATGGATGTTGAGATCCATCCCAACGCTAAAAAGCACCTGACGGAAAAGCAGGTACTAGGTGCCTGGTTCGCGGTTACTGAGTGCATTCGCCGCGAGTCGGAGGACGAGCCGCCGAGATGGCTTGCCATTGGATGGCTTCCAGATGGTCGAAGTGTGGAACTTGTTGCGGTCGAACTAATTCGTGGATGGCTCATTATTCATGCCCTGTCTCCGGTTCAGAAGAAATTCTGGCAAGAGATCGAGCGAGCTCGGCAGAGGGGTCGATGATGAGCAAGACGTATACGGCCGCTAATGGTCAGGTTGTAACGGATGAAATGATTGACGCGTGGTGCGAGTCGTACGAGCGCGGAGAGTTTCCGGATGGCGAACGCACCGTTGGTGGGATCGTGCATGGACGGCCCCCGCTCTCAGGTGAGGGGACGGCAACGCTGTCGGTCAAGATTCCTCTGGGAATGAAGGAGGCCATTCGTCGACGGGCGGCTGCCGAGGGGATGACGCCAAGTGAGTTTGCCCGTGCGGCTCTGAGCGAAAAACTTCTTGCTGCCGGCTGATGTCTCTGACGTGCCGATTTATAGAACCGAGGCTGTGCTCAAAAACTTTTTTAAAATTCTCGGTTGACCGGAACGCGTCCTTGGTTATACTAATCAAGCCTTGAAACAAGGCACACCTCAAATGGCTGGGTAGCTCAGTTGGTAGAGCAGAGGACTGAAAATCCTCGTGTCAGGGGTTCGATTCCCTTCCCCGCCACCTTGAATTGACTAGGACCTCTGCAAAGAGGTCCTTTTCTTTTATGAAGCTCCCACATGGAATCGAACCCCGTGAGGGCGCGGAGCTGAGTAAACGCGTAAGCGTTTGCCAGCGCAGTTCGCAAGGCGCGTAAGCGCCGCAGCGGTCCGTCCGCGCAGCGCGCGGACGCGATTCCCTTCCCCGCCACCTTGAATTGACTAGGACCTCTGCAAAGGGGTCCTTTTCTTTTATTGAGGGCTCTGCGGAAATTACGTCCCGGAATTTGGCTTCAGAGTGGGATGCGCTTTCCGGCGCTTACTTCCGACGTGCGTGCACATCTCGGGCCCGCCCAGATATTCCTCCCGCTTTTGCGCCACTTTACAGACCGTTCGGTCGTCTATCCGCACGCGCGGGTATACTCAAAACGATACTTTTCCTATGCAATACGATGCAGGCTCGGCCTGCACGATCCGAAGGGGGCAGTGATGGAGAGGATACTCGGCGTTAATCTCTCTGGCTGGTTTATTCCCGAGCCTTGGGTGACCCCGTCGCTGTATGCGGCGACCGGTGCATCCAACGCAGCCGAGCTGCAGGAGGCCATGGGCACCGCCGCCTATAACGAGCGCATGCGCCGTCATTACGAGACGTTTGTGAGCGAGGATGATTTCCGTCGCATGGCGCAGATCGGCCTCAACGACGTGCGCCTGCCGGTGCCTTGGTATGCCTTTGGCTCACAGGAGTCCGATGCCTCCTACATCTCGGTTGTCGATTACATCGACCGCGCGATTGAGTGGGCTGCCAAGTACAACATTCGCGTGCTGCTTGACCTGGCGACTGTGCCCGGTGGCCAGGGCGATTCCAACGATTCGCCCGCCACGCCGGAGGCTGTTGCCGAGTGGCATTCGTCCACTAACGGCCGCCATGTCGCACTTGACGTGCTCGAGCGCTTGGCCGAGCGTTACGGCGAGGCCGAGAGCCTGCTGGGCATTGAGCTGCTGGATACGCCGCAGATGAGTGTCCGTAAGAGCCTCTTCACCATGACGGATGGCATTCCTGCTCACTACCTGCGCAATTTCTATCGCGATGCTTACGAGCTCGTCCGTTCGTATATGCCCGAGGATAAGATCGTCGTTTTCTCGTCGTCGGGGCATCCCAGCGAGTGGAAGCATTTTATGCGCGGCGCCAAGTACAAGAACGTCTACATGGACCTTCACCTGTACCATTACCGCGACGAGTATGCGCTCGACATCACGAGCCCCCGCGGGCTGACGACGGCGATTTCGCGTAACAAGCGCGAGCTTAAAGAAGCGATTTCAACTGGGTTCCCCGTGCTGGTGGGCGAATGGTCGGGCGCGGCGATCTTTGCCAACTCGTCGGTTACGCCCGAGGGCCGCAATGCCTACGAGCGCGTGTTTATCGCCAATCAGCTGGCTTCGTTTGCGCCGGCTGCCGGTTGGTTCTTCCAAACGTGGAAGACCGAGAAGCGCATTGCAGCATGGGACGCCCGCGCGGCGCTCGGTACGCTCGAGCGTGGCATGATTGAATAGGTTGATATGACGCAAAACAGCGCCCATACGGGCAAACTCTATGTGGTCGGCACGCCCATCGGCAACTTGGGCGACCTGTCCCCGCGCGTTGGCGAGGCCTTTGCCGCCGCCGATGTCATCTGCTGCGAAGACACGCGTGTGACGTCAAAGCTGCTGATGCACCTGGGCATTTCCAAGCCGCTTGTCCGTTGCGACGAGAATGTGATCGCCAGCCGCGCCGCCGGCCTGGTCGACCGTCTGCTGGCGGGGGAGACCCTCGCCTTTGCCTCGGACGCCGGCATGCCGAGCGTGTCCGATCCCGGCCAGGCGCTGGTCGAGGCGGCACGTGAGGCCGATGTGCCCGTCGAAGTTATTCCCGGGCCCTCCGCTTGCGTCACGGCGCTCGTTTCGTCCGGCATTCCCTGTGAGCATTTTTTCTTTGAGGGCTTTTTGGGCCGAAAGCACGGCGACCGCGTGCGTCGTTTGCAGCGCCTTGCCGTGGTTCCCGGCGCACTCATCTTCTACGAGTCTCCACATCGCATCGTGGCGACGCTCGAGGCCGTGGCAGAGGTTTTTCCCCAGCGTGAGGTTGCCGTCTGCCGCGAGCTCACCAAGCTGCACGAGGAAGTCTTGCGCGGGCCCGCTGCCCAGCTTGCTGAGGAGCTGCGTGCTCGCGGCGAGGTAAAGGGCGAGATTGCGCTGGTCATCGCGCCGCCGAGCGAGGATGAGGAGGCCGGTATCGTGCCGGTTGGCGCCGCGGCAGCGGATCCCGACGAGGCCCTGCGCGAGGATATCCGCGCCGCGCTCGAGGAGGGGGAGCCCGCGTCTGCGGTGGCCAAGCGCCTGTCTCAGAAGTATTCGCGCCGCAAGCGCGATGTCTATGCCATGGTGCTCGATATGCAATAGATGGAGGATATCCAGCCCTTGCGCTAGAATCATCCTCTGTATGCAACGTTTTTCTGGAGGACAAACCCCATGGATCAAAGCAAGCCTTCGTTCTTTATCACGACGCCCATCTACTACGTCAACGCCGATCCGCACCTGGGCACGGCTTATTCCACCATCATCGCCGACGTTCAGGCCCGTTATCGTCGCTCCGCCGGCTATAACGTCAAGTTCCTGACCGGCATGGACGAGCACGGCGAGAAGGTCGCCGAGGCCGCAGCCAAGCATGGCATGACGCCGCAGGAGTGGACCGACAGCCAGGCCCCGCACTTCAAGGAGCTTTGGAGCAAGCTCGAGATTTCCAACGACGACTTCATCCGCACCACCGAGCCGCGCCAGCATCATGCCGTGCAGTACCTGTGGGAGCGCATGAAGGAGTCCGGTTACCTGTATAAGGGCAGCTACGACGGCTGGTATTGCGTGCCTGATGAGACCTACTTCACCGATACACAGGTCCAGAAGGGCGACGAGGAGTACGGCAGCGTCGGCCAGCACCTGTGCCCCGACTGCCACCGTCCGCTTGAGCGCGTGCAGGAGGAGTCCTACTTCTTTAAGCTTTCCGCCTTCCAGGACAAGCTGCTCAAGCTCTATGACGAGCACCCCGACTTTGTCGAGCCTGCGTTCCGCATGAACGAGGTTCGCAGCTTTGTCGAGGGCGGCCTTAACGACCTATCCGTGAGCCGCACGAGCTTTGACTGGGGCATTCAGGTCCCGTTTGACGAGGGTCACGTGACCTACGTGTGGTTCGATGCGCTGCTCAACTATATGACGGCCGTCGGCTACGGTGTCGACACCGACGAGGCGCGTGCCGAGCTGGCCTATCGCTGGCCCGCGCAGTTCCACATCGTGGGCAAGGACATCATCCGCTTCCACTGCGTCATTTGGCCCGCCATGCTCATGGCCATCGGCGAGGCCCTGCCCGAGCACGTCTTTGCCCACGGCTTCCTGACCGTGCGCAATGCCGAGACCGGCAAGGCCGAGAAGATGTCCAAGAGCCGCGGCAACGCCATCGCTCCGCAGGACGTTATCGATATGTTGGGCGTCGAGGGCTATCGCTACTACTTCATGACCGACGTCGTCCCCGGTACCGACGGTGCCATCAGCTTCGATCGCATGGAGCAGGTCTACAACGCCGACCTGGCCAACAGCTGGGGCAACCTTATCTCGCGTTCGCTCAACATGAGCGGCAAGTACTTTGATGGTTGCGCGCCCGCCAAGCCCGCATCGTTCGATGCGTTCGACAACCCGCTGGCAAAGATCGCCGATGGTCTGGTCGACCGCTACATGGCCAAGATGGACGTGCTCGATTACGGCGGAGCCAAGGACGAGGTCATGGAGCTCATCCATGCCGCCAACCACTACATCGAGGACTCCGAGCCTTGGGCACTTGCCAAGGACGAGGCCAAGGCTGACGAGCTGGCGTTTGTGATCTACAACCTGCTCGAGGCCATCCGCATTGCCGCTCACCTGCTGATGCCGCTCATGCCCCAGACTTCTGCCGAGGCCCTGCGCCGTCTGTCCTGTGAGGGCGAGGCCGCGAGCGACGACCTCAAGGGCATTTGCGCTTGGGGCCTGCTTGCTGGTGGTCAGCCCGTCGAGAAGGGCGATCCGCTGTTCCCGCGTCTGGCGTAGAGACCGCGCGAGCGCCATATCGGCAATTTGTTGTTTAGCTGTAAGGGCATGGCCGCCACGGTCCATGCCCTTTTGTTTCAAGACGCCGCCATCATGCTAAGGAGGCAACCATGACAACTTCGCCTTTGGCAAACCCCACGGCCACCAGGGAGCTGCTAGAGGAGTTTGGCCTTGCGACTAAGCATCGCCTGGGCCAGAACTTTCTAATCGACAATCATGTGATCGAGCGTATCTGCGAGCTTGCCGAGCTTGCAGGTGACGAGCGCGTACTCGAGGTGGGTCCGGGTTGCGGCACGTTGACACTTGCGTTGCTGCAGGAGGCGGCGTGCGTTACGTCGATCGAGGCCGATCCCGAGCTTGAGCCGGTGCTTGACGCCCACGCCGCCGACTATGCCAACTTCCGCTTTATCATGGGCGATGCGCTCAAGGTGGGCCCGGAGCAGATTGAGCAGGTTGCGGGCGGTACGCCGACGGTGTTTGTCGCGAATCTGCCCTACAACGTGGCGGCGACGATCATCCTTCAGTTCTTCCAGACGATGCCGGCGCTCAAGCGTGCCGTCGTCATGGTGCAAAAGGAGGTTGCCGATCGCATTGCCGCAACGCCCGGTAACAAGACCTATGGCGGCTACACGGCAAAACTCGGCCTGTACGCGCAGGTGACGGGTCGCTTTGAGGTGCCGCCGCGTTGCTTTATGCCGGCGCCGCACGTGGACTCGGCCGTCGTGCGTATCGACCGTGTTGACGGCGTGGTGCCCGAGGGGTTCGATCGCGAATTTGTGGCCCGCGTGATTGATGCTGCATTTGCTCAGCGTCGCAAGACCATCCGCAATTCCATGAGCGCCAACGGCTTTGCCAAGGACGTGCTCGATGCTGCCTTTGAGGCTTGCGGTATTGCACCCACCACGCGCGCCGAGACGCTTGATGTTGCTGACTTTGTCCGTCTGGCCCAGGAGCTAATCCATGATGCCTAATGCCGAACGTGTGACGTTTACCAAGAAAAAGAAGACGGTTGCTTGTCCCGTGCCCTTGGCACCGCTTGCCGACACGCATGCGCATCTGCTTTCGTTCTGGGGCAAGGATGTGCCTGAGACGCTCGTGCGTGCCAAGGCGGCGGGCGTCGACCTGTTGGTGACGATGTTCGACCCCATCGCTGATAAACGCAGCGTGACGGACTATAGCGACTGGCTGACGCGCGAGATTCTGCCGATGCAGGATATCCCGCAGATCAAGTATCTTGCCGGCGTGCATCCGTATGGCGCGCCGGACTATGCCGACGACGTTCACGCACAGGTCGTTGCCGCACTCGATGATCCCTTATGCGCCGGTATTGGCGAAATCGGCCTGGACTACCACATGGACTATGACGACGATATCGCGCCGGCACCCCATAACGTGCAGATTGACTGCATGGCGCGCCAGCTCGAGCTTGCCGTGTGCCGTAACGTGCCGGTGGAGCTACATCTGCGTCACGAGGACACGGACCAGGAGCGCACCTCGCACGTGGACGCCTACAACGTGCTTCGTGAGGTGGGCGTGCCCCAGGCCGGTTGTGTGCTGCACTGCTTTGGCGAGGACCGCGCCACGATGGAGCGCTTTGTGGAGCTGGGCTGCTATATCGCCTATGGTGGTGCGGCCACCTTCAAGCGCAACGACGACGTGCGCGAGACATTTGCGGCAACCCCACTCGATCGAATTTTGTTCGAGACGGATTGCCCGTATATGGCTCCGGAGCCCATCCGCGGTCTTGAATGCGAGCCCGCAATGATCTCCATTACGGCAAACGCGCTGGTTAACGACCGTGTCGATCGCACTGGTGAGGACGCCGAAACAATCGCGCAAGCCGCTTGGGGAATGCCTGCAAACTTTTTCAAAAATAGTTCTTGCGTTCGTGGTGGCGCTCCGTTATTCTAATTCCTGCACGCGGGCGTGGCGGAATTGGCAGACGCGTACGGTTCAGGTCCGTATGGGGGCAACCCCATGAAGGTTCAAGTCCTTTCGCCCGCACCATTGATTGAAAGAGCTCCCAGCAATGGGAGCTTTTTTGTTATGGGCCGTTTTGGCAGATTTGACATATCGATTTCGCGCGGTAGATGTCCCTGTGGTCAAAAAGTGGCAAATATGAGTACTGACATGAAAATAGAGACATTTCATGAAGCTATTTTTGCTCATTTTGCGCAACAGATGTACGCTAATTTGGCTCAACCTTGAGACAAAATGAAGTAATTTCGATAGACCTCGGGTTCAACGAGGCGATTTTGACCCAAATACGCTGTTACTAAACTGGTAACAGTACTCATATTTGGCCTTTTTTGACCACGGGTCCTCTTGTTGGTGTCACACAGCTGCTTCGTGCGGGTATCCTAATGCCAACGTGTGCCTATCAGAGGAGAGACCATGCTGTTGTCCGGTATCATCGCTGCCCTTACCAGCCTTTTGATTCCCATCATCATTCTGTTGCTGCTGCTTCCCAACGCCTGCTACGTCGTTGAACAGCAGCATGCCGTGATCATCGAGCGTCTGGGCAAGTTTAACCGCATCGTCAACGCGGGCTTCCACATGAAGGTGCCCGTGATCGACCGCAAGGCCGCCACGGTGAGTCTGCGAACCATGAAAAACGGTTTTGGCATCGACGTTAAGACCCAGGACAACGTGACCATCGGCCTTGAGGTCTCTGCTCAGTACCACGTGAGCTATGACATGGGCGCCGGCCCGGCAGATTCGGGCATCTACAAGAGCTACTATATGCTGCAGGAGCCCGTCGACCAGATGCGTGACTTCATCACCGACGCCCTGCGCTCTTCGATTCCCGTCTACACACTCGATGAGGTCTTTGCCAAGAAGGACGACATCGCCAAGGATGTCAACGCTACCGTTTCCGAGCAGATGGCCGCCTACGGCTTCACCCTCGTGTCGACGCTCATCACCAAAATCGCACTGCCGACCGAGGTTGAGAACTCCATGAACGACATCAACGCCGCCCAGCGCAAGCGCGCTGCGGCACAGGAGCTCGCTGAGGCAGACCGCATCAAGCGCGTCACCGAGGCGACCGCCGAGGCTGAGGCTATGGAAAAGGCGGGCGAGGGCATCGCCAACCAGCGCAAGGCCATCGCGCTGGGTATCAAAGATTCGCTCGAGATCATCCAGGAGACGGGTGTCGGCAATGACGAGGCCAACCAACTGTTCATGTTTACGCAGTGGTCCGAGATGATGACGGAGTTCGCTCGCACGGGTAAAACCTCGACGGTCGTGCTGCCGAGCGACTTTTCGCAGTCGGCCTCGATGTTCGAGCAGATGCTGGCCGCCGGCAAAGTTCAAAACGATTCGAAGGAGTAGACGCGCGTGAAATACACCGTCGTTTGCGTCGGTAAGCTCAAGGAGCGCTTTTGGAAGGACGCGTGCGCCGAGTACACCAAGCGCCTGGGCGCCTATGCCAAGGTGGATGTCCGCGAGGTGGCTGATATCGACCCGGCTAAGGCGGGCGGCGTGGATGCCGCGCGCGACAAGGAGGGGGCGGCGATACTTGCAGCCCTGCCGCCTCGAGCGCATGTGATCCTGCTTGCCATTGAGGGCAAAGAGCGCTCGAGCGAGGAGCTTTCGGCGCGGCTCGATGATCTTATGCTGCGTGGTAACAGCGACATCGCCTTTGTGATTGGCGGATCGGACGGCGTGAGCGATGACGTGCGCGCACGAGCCGACGAGATGCTCAGCTTTGGACGCATTACCTTGCCGCATAACTTGGCGCGCGTGGTGCTGCTGGAGCAAATTTACCGCGCCTGCAAGATTAGCCGTGGCGAGCCGTATCACAAATAGGTCGGCAATACGAAACAATGCCGTGGGACAATAGCCTTCGTTTTGAAGAGCGTGTCTGAGAGGACTATGAGATATGAAGATTGGATTTGTCGGTTTTGGCAATATGGCGAGCGCTATGGCCGATGGCTGGATCGCTGCCGGTGTGGCTGCGAGCGATATGTGCGCCTGCGCGGGCCACTACGACGCCTTGGTTGAGCGTTGTGAGACGCGTGGGATGGTTGCCTGTCGTGATGCGGCGGAGGTTGTCGCTGCATCCGATATCGTGGTTGCTGCGGTCAAGCCGTACATGATCGAGAAGGTCTTCGCTCCGCTCAAGGACGCTCTAGCCGACAAGGTTGTCCTTTCGGTCGCCTGGACTTGGGATAGCGCCAAGTGGGAGCAGGTCCTGCCGGGTGTCGCGCATATCTCGACGGTGCCCAACACGCCGGTTTCGGTGGGCGAGGGCGTCATCGCCTGCGAGAAGTCCTCTACGCTCAACGGCGAGCAGCGTGCCGTGGTGCTCGACCTGCTCGGTAAGCTTGGCACTGTCGTCGAGCTCGACACGAGCCTGCTGTTTGTGGGCGGCACGGTGGGCGGTTGCGCACCGGCATTTGTCGCCATGGCGATCGAGGCCCTGGGCGACGCGGCCGTCAAGCACGGTATCCCGCGCGCCGATGCCTATCGCATTGTGAGCCAGATGGTGCTGGGCACGGCAAAGCTGCAGCTTGCAACGGGGCAGCATCCTGCGGCGATGAAGGATGCCGTATGCTCGCCCGGTGGTGCCACCATCAAGGGCGTCGTCGCGCTCGAGGACGCCGGCATGCGCAGCGCCCTGGTCAAGGCCATCGACGCCACCCTCCAGTAAAACCCGCCATTTAGGGACAGGTTTATTTTGGCAGGTTTTTCCTGCGGTTTTGTTGCATGTACGAAAAGCGCCCCGCAACTGGCTCAATTCCAGTTGCGGGGCGCTTGCGTTTGTCCAGATAAAACCGACCAAAATAAGCCTGTCTCTTTTTGGCAGGCTAGTCCCAGAAGCCGTCTTCTTCGTCCTCGGACTTGGGGCCACGGTCGACATACATCTTATGGGTGCGCTTCTCCATTACAAAGGCAAGAATCGCAAACAGTAGGATGCCGCCGGCGAAAAGGATGGCAAAACCGGTGCGGGTGCCAAACAAAAAGGAAAAAACTGCGTCCATTGGGTGCCTTCTTGCGTAGTTGGGTTGGGTCGTAAACGCTCATAAGTATATACTTGCCCATACATGTACAAGGTTGCAACCTAAATGGAATGTATATCGCCGGAGGATCTAATGCTTGATATCAAGTTTGTTCGCGAGAACCCCGATGCCATCGATACCGCCATGGCAAATCGCCAGACGTCTTGGGATCGCGAGAAGTTCTTTGAACTCGACGACGAGCGCCGTGCCGTCATCACCGAGGTCGAGGAGCTCCAGGCCACGCGTAACGCCGAGTCCAAGAAGATTGGCGCCCTGATGAAGGAGGGCAAGAAGGACGAGGCCGAGGCCGCCAAGGAGGCCGTGCGCGCCGTCAACGAGAAGATTGACGGTCTGGCCGAGCGCCGCACCGCTCTCGAGCAGGAGCAGTACGGCTTCATGGCTCACCTGCCCAACATTCCGTGCGATGCCACCCCGTACGGTAAGGACGAGGACGAGAACATCGAGCGTCGCCGCTGGGGCACCCCGCGCGAGTTCGACTTCGACTTTAAGCCGCACTGGGATCTGGGCACCGATCTGGACATCCTCGACTTCGAGCGTGGCAACAAGCTCTCCGGCAGCCGCTTTACCGTTCTCGGTGGCGCCGGCGCCCGCCTGGAGCGCGCCCTCATCAACTTCTTCCTCGATACGCACACCAGCCGTGGTTTTAAGGAGTGGTGGCCGCCCATCGTCGTCAAGCGTCAGACCATGTTCGGCACGGGCCAGCTGCCCAAGTTCGAGGACGACGCCTACCACGTCTCGGGTGACAACTTCCTGATCCCCACCGCCGAGGTCGTGCTCACCAACCTGCACGCCGGCGAGGTCCTCGACGCCGACACCCTGCCGCGCCGCTACACCGCCTTCACCCCCTGCTTCCGCGAGGAGGCCGGTTCCGCCGGTCGCGACACCCGCGGCATCATCCGTCAGCACGAGTTCGACAAGGTCGAGATGGTCAAGTTCGCTAAGCCGGAGGAGTCCGACGAGGAGCTCGAGAGCATGACCGCCGAGGCCGAGTACCTGCTGCAGCAGCTGGGCCTTCCGTATCGCGTGATTAGCCTGTGCACCGGCGACTTGGGCTTCTCTGCCCGTCAGACCTACGACGTCGAGGTCTGGCTGCCGAGCTACAACGCCTACAAGGAGATCAGCTCCTGCTCCAACTGCGGTGACTTCCAGGCTCGCCGCGCCAACATCAAGTATCGCGACCCCGAGAACTTCAAGGGTTCGCGCTACCTGCACACTCTCAACGGTTCCGGCCTGCCGGCCGGCCGCACCATGGCCGCCATTCTGGAGAACTACCAGAACGCCGACGGCACCATCACGATCCCCGAGGTCCTGCGTCCTTACATGGGCGGTCTCGAGAAGATCGAGCCGGTCGCGTAAGTTGGCTGCATAGGGGATATGCAAGGGCGCTCCTTCGGGGGCGCCCTATTTCGTGCGCAGGTCCATACCATGCCGTGCGGACAGCTCAATAGAAAACACACGAACAACTGTTCTGTATACAGCCATCTACCTGCTATGCTTTTGCTAAATAAGAGCGAGAGAAAGGGGACGCGATGGAGTTGTTTGATGATCGGGTGGTTTTGTTTGAGAGCGACGAGGGCGGGGAGTACCTGCTTGTAACGTGTGAGCCGTCTGGCATGGGTGGCCTGGTGGTTCGGCAGGCGAGCGAGGGCCCGTTGACCCAATGGTGCTTTGAGGAGTCGCCGCATGTGGTCGAGACCTTTGTGACGCACGAGGGGCTTGTGGCGCTGGAGCACTTCTATGGAGTTGGGACTTCCAACCAGGTCGCGCGCATGCTGAGCATCTCGTTTGCCGATTATGACTGTGCCCAGCGGGTGAGATCGCTCCTGAGGGAACTTGATGCTAAGTTTGACGTGATCGAAAAGCCAATCGATCGTACGGGGAACGTCGGTATGTGCGGAGCAGCATGACAAAACTGCGTTTCACAAAAAAGTTTGAGATTGTGCTTGACTCCAATAAGCTAAAGTGGTTTTATATGTCTTGCGCTGCGGCGTTACCTC
>CALHDP010000130.1 GCA_938023085.1 uncultured Collinsella sp. | reverse complement strand
GTTTCAAACCGGGCTCGAACGAACATGCCTATTGACAATGGCTTTCTCATATTAACAAAAAAGGTCAGACACTAGGTGCCTGACCTGCAAACTTCTGGTCGGGACAACTGGATTCGAACCAGCGACCCCTTGACCCCCAGCGGGGTCAGAATGACCCTGACCTGTGCTTATTTTGTTAAAACACGCTCAAATAGCGCAAGTAGCGCATTTCCGCATAAGTAAATTTTACCAGCTCAGCGCGGTTTGTCCAGATAGCATATTATCGGCTTCGAGGAGCGCGGTGCAGCCGATGACTTAATCAACGGGGGTAGGAGCCCCGAATAGTCGTCTCTCCGGGTTCCCGCAGGTGGGCCCATCTGTTTCTAGTCAACTGCGGATTTAGGAGCAGACATGCAGAACGAGAAATGCAGCAATAAAACCTTACGCATATGCGGACCCGGCGGCGTGAGGAAGAACAAGGGCAAATGGCAGGCCGTCGTGACGGTGGCCGACGAGATGACCGGGAAGAAGGTCCAGAGGACCAAGAACACCGGCGTGCCCTGCCTGAAGCAGAGCACGAGGGGAAAGGCGGCGGCGATGCGCTTCCTCTCGGAATTCAGGTCGGAGGTCGAGCTGGAACTCGCCGAGGCCGAGGAGGCGAGGGCCGCTATCGGCGCCGGGCTTCCCGCCGAACAGCGGGATGACTACGCCGCGCTGCCGCTCTCCGAGGCGCTCGAGAAGTTCATCGACTTCTGCCTGGAGATGAACAGGATCACCCCGACGACCCGCGACGACTACCACTACAGCGCCCTGCACATCGAGCGAGACGAGCTGGGTCTGGTCCCCGTGAACGAGGTGACGACCGACGACGTCAACGCGTGGTCGAGGCGCAGGATCGCCCTGGGCACGGCGCCGGACACGCTCAACAAGTCATTCAAGCTCGGCAAGCGGCTCTACGCCGTCCTGCTGAAGCGCAGCAACGACACGATCGGGAGGAACCCGTTCGACGGCGCCCTCGCGCCCAGGGTCATCGCCAGGCCCAGGAACGCGCTGCGCTCCGACCTCGTGCCGAAGCTCAACTCGGTGACCTCGATGATGTCGGACTCGACCTTCAGGCGGGCGGTCGTGCTCGCCCTGCACACCGGGATGCGCATCGGCGAGGTCTGCGGCCTGCGCTGGTGCGACGTCGACTTCGAGTCGGGGCTCATCACGGTCAGGCACTCCGTGGCCTACGTCAAGGAAAGGGGCTCCTTCATCAAGGACACCAAGAACCATGACCTGAGGACGATCCCCATCGACCCGGTTGGCCTGCTCCCCTTCCTGAAGGAGATCCACGAGATCGATTCGCAGAGGCTCCGGGAGGCGTCGACCCTCGGCCTGCGCGACCTCGCGGACAGCTACGTCGTGTCGCGGCCGGACGGCTCCTTCGCCACCACCAGCTACATCCGCAGGGCGTTCAAGACGTTCTCGGAGACCAACTGCCTCATGGGCACGAACGACGAGCTGATCACCTTCCACGGCCTTCGCCACACGTTCGCGACGCAGTGGATCCGCCATGGCGGCGACATCAAGGCGCTGCAGTCGATCCTCGGGCACAAGGACGCCATGGTCACGCTCAACGTCTACGCCGACATCGAGCCGATGTCCAAGATCCAGAACATGCTGCGCGTGTCGCCGAGCCTGTGGCGCGGCTACCTCGGCCTGAGGGTGGACCCCGGCCCCATGTTCCAGCAGAAGATCCGCGAGGCGATCGAGACGCTCGAGGCGTTCGGCTACGGCATCTCCGAGTCCGACGACCGCAACGTCCTCATCCGCGACGTCCAGACCATCAGCCGCCTCTACCCCACCGAGTACGCGGCAGTGCTGGGGGCCATCCCGACCGAGGCGACCGTGGTCGAGTAGAGGCTGAGACATGCGCTTTCCCAAATCCGTAGTGCAAGTACGGGAATGTGGAAACGCGTTTAGATAGATTCTACCCGGTCTTCTCGGTTACGCAAATGCGGCACGGGTTTCCGCGAACGCGGATGCCCGTGCCTATCTTTTTTGATTGCCTAATGTGTTTGCTGGAATGCAGATGGGGTCCCGCGTCTCAGGCTGGGGATTTTCGGCCGCGGTAGTGTCGAGAAAGTTGGTGTTAACTACGGCGCAGTCGTTAATGCTGCTGCAGCGGCTATAGTTTATATGAAGGCGGTTGCTATCGAGTAATTAACACTTGGTTTGATTCGATTGTGAATGCGTAACTAGGACGGAAAGCAAAGGAAGTTCTATGGAAACAGAGGATGCTGTCTGCTTGATGACTTCGATTGCCCTGATTATCCTTTCAATCCAATACAGAAGAGGAAGATGGCTCTGCTCAATTGCTGGATATGATGTCACAAAAAGGGAGAGCGGGATTGATATACGCCCTTACGCAAAGTTGATTTCTTCTGTGACGCTATGGATGGGGCTGCTGTTTTTCTTGTTGGCGGTAGAGGGCTGGGTACGCGATTGGAATACCAGTGTTTTTGAAGTTTCGGTTCTACTTCTGTTCAGCTTGGCCTCTTTGTCGTTCGTGCGGCTAGTTAGGTTTGTGTTTATGAGGCGATAGCCAGTGGAAGCGCTTCGGGAGGCCCCGACGGCACCTCTCTCAAAAATGGGAGCATGGACCGTGGGTGCCCTCGGGCGACCCTCCTGCCGTTCGGCCGGGCGGCGGCGTGTAGCCCTGTAGGCGTGTAGCTGTGTGGCGATGTAGCGCGCTACGGATGTAGCCCTGTGGCGGCGTGGGCCGAAACAATATCCCAATCCGTGAATGCATATATATAAGTGCAATCGTTTTCCGTAGACGGGAAACCCGTCGTCTGGGCGGGACCGAGGAGCCGGGCGGCGGATGCGAAAGGCCGGATGCAGTCGATGCCCTGAATGAGGTCCCAACACATGGGAGGGGCAGCTGAATCCATCTCTTCGGTCGCCCCCGAGGGCGTGGATTTCCTAGCCCTCGCCCCCGAGTCCATCTTGGAGACGATTCACAAGTCACCGAGCCGCAGGTACTTGATGGAGCAGAGGGCCACTTTGGCGGAGTTGCCGCACTTCGACGATATGGACGATGACGGGCTCCGCCAATTCGCCGACCACGCTAGGCCATGATTTTATAGAATTCAGGGAAGGCCGCCGTCACGTCTGCCGTTTAAGAAGGTGCCGCTTTGAAATATCTCGTCGAGGATTGCGATAATCCGGCAGATCCCGTTCAGGACTACGCCGAGGCCAGGCAAATCGTCCGCCAGGTACTCGGCTCCCATCCTTCCGTGAGACAAGCCGGCATGTTCGGCTCGTTCGTACGCGGCGAGCAGAAGGACTCATCCGACGTCGACCTGCTCCTCCAGGTCGACAGCAAGGACGCCTTCGAGATTATCGGCATCGGCCTCACCCTGGCCGAGAGACTCGGGAGGGACGTAGACATGCTGACGACGCTCCGCGGAGCCCAGAGCAGTTTCATCGAGAACCTGAAAAGAGAGGGACGGCTCATCTACAGGAGGGATTAAGGAGAGGTAGACTATGAGAACCCTTGAAGAGGCACGCGACACCCTTCAGATCTCGCAGGAGGATATCGATTTCCTCGTCGACGGCATCAGGTGAGCCGATCGCCATCATCGCCTACGGGTCGCGGGCCCGCGGCGAAGCCGGGAAGAATAGCGATTATGACATCCTCGGTCTTTACGAGCTGACCGGAAGGGAACTCAAGGAGTTCTCGATTGCAGCCAATGTCCAACTGTTCAGATTCGGGAAGGACTTGGATTTCTTCATCGGCAACGTGGATGATTTCAGGGCTGCGGTTCAGCACGGCCGAAGTTTCGCCACCGAGGTCGCCAGGGACGGCGCGATTCTCTATGGAACGGTTGGAGGTAGCATGAACGAGGATGAGAGGACACCGATGGAGTTCAGGCTTGCAAACGGAACCGCGATCACGGACGAGGACATCGAGCGCGAGTGCGCAGAGTATGAATCCGGCTCTTGGGCGGGAACCCTGACGAGCCTTCCCATCGGCCGCCCCAGGCTTTCCGATGGGAAGGACGACGCCAACCTGTCCTTCAAGTGCCCGAAAACGGATGCCGCCCTCATCGAGAGGGCGGCCGCAGCGTGCGGGATGCAGAAGTCTGAGTTCCTGCGCTCGGCCGCAATCGAGAAGGCCGAGAAAATCCTCAGGTCGGCATAGAACCCATTAGAACGACAAAGGGGGCGGAGAAAATCTCCGCCCCCTTTACTTAATTCCTCCTGACGCCCACCAGACCGCGGCTTCGGAGAATGCGGTATAGCGTTGATTTTGAAATGCCCATGGCAGACCAGATATCTGGAATTGGCGTTTCCCGAGCGAGGTAGAGTTTCACGGCGGCATCGGCTTTGACATCGGCGATACGCGGGCGGCCTCCGACGTTGCCGCCGTGGCTCCGCTTTATGGCGATGCCCTCCGCTTGGCGCTGCTTGATCAAATCTCGTTCAAGTTCTGCGGTGCAATCGTGAGTTCCCAAGACAAACCGACCGAATGCCGTGTCCAAGTCTACGGGTTGCTTCAGAGAGGTTAGCTTGACCCCTAGGTTGCGGAACATCAGGTCATAGTTGAGCAGCTGTCTGGTCGACCTCGACAGCCGTTCCCAGCTTTCGACCACCACTTCATCACCGCGCTTCATTTTCTTGAACAACTTTTTTGCTGTGCGCGGTCGCCCTCGCGAGCGCCGGTCTCCTTGTCTTTGTAGATGCGTTCGTAAGCAATGCCGGCGTTCACCAACGCTTCGATTTGGCGGTCAAGTTTCTGGTCTTTCGTACTTACACGGGCATAACCGTATCGTGTCATTTTTCAGCCTCCTGCCTTGTCTTTTGATTTTCTCATGGGAATGCAAGAGGGAATTTTGGCACTCGATTTGCATGGCATCGATGACTTGATTTCCGAGTGCCTGGCGGCATACGTTTTGAGACCGGCAAGCTGATGCCGGCTCGAGGACAGCGGCCCGGTGCACCGGGCCGATCGATAGCGGTCTCAGGTTCACAGCGCAGTTTCTCAGGGCTCGCATATATAGGAAGACTTGATTGGCAATCGATTTTAATGAAGTCGGCAGCGCATGTCAGAGTTTTCAACAAATTTAACATGCCACCCTTTATATCCGCACGCGCGTAATTCAACTCATAAGGACCGGCTATCCCTTGCCTGTGACACAATCTCAAACGCACAGAACAGAATCATCAGTCCAATCATCGCATAA
>CALHDP010000129.1 GCA_938023085.1 uncultured Collinsella sp. | reverse complement strand
GGTGCCCTACCGGGAGTAACCCCGACGGTTGACAAAACTATAGGAACACCCAACGACTAGTCAAAAATGGGCCATGTGTCCCAGTTGTGGAGACTCCTTGAGCCGTCTGGGTATCGCGAAGGATCGCACACTCCCCCATCATCAAAAGTGACACACGCTACCTGTTGATGGGAGGCAGCCATGGGCTTCTTTGACAAGATGTTCGAGAAGAAAGAGTGCGCGATTTGCGGTACCGAGCTGGGACTTCTAGGTAAGACAAAAATCAATGAAGGCTACCTGTGCAAAGAGTGCGCCGGCAAGCTCTCCCCCTACTTTCACGGCTATCGCTCCAGCACCGCGGACGATATCCGTGAGCAACTCGCCTACCGCGAGGCCAACGCCGAGCGCCTGTCTTCGTTCAACCCCACGCGCACGCTTTCTGCCGGGCGCACCAATATTATGCTCGATGAGGACGCGGGCCTGCTGATCATCACTTCGCAGAGCCGCTGGCGCGACGCCAATCCCGACATCATCGAGTTCTCGCAGGTACTCGGCTGCGATATGGATATCGACGAGCATCGCACCGAGATCTATCGCGAGACCAAGGACGGCGAGCGCGAGAGCTACAACCCGCCGCGCTACGACCTGGATTACGACTTTAATCTGACCATCCACGTCAACACGCCGTACTTCACCGAGATCAACCTGCGCGTGAACGACTCCACCATCGATCAGCGCGGCTCCATCGAATACCGCGAGGCCAAGCGCCAGGCAACCGAGGTCCGCGACGCCCTGGTGCAGCTGCGCCAGGAGACGCGCGACAGCGTCGTGGCCGCCAAGGCTCCCAAGACCGCGGTGACCTGCCCCTTCTGCGGAGCCACCACCATTCCCGATGCCAGTGGGCGCTGCGAATACTGCGGCGGCGCCATCGGCGCATAGCCCCCGGCACGGAAAGGACCGATCATGGCCTTCGAGAGCGTTAACTATCAGTGCCCTGCCTGCGGTGGCCCCTTGCATTTTGCCAGTGCCGAGCAAAAGCTCGTCTGTGACTACTGCGATTCTCGTTTTGAAGTCGAAGAAGTCGAGGCCCTCTATCGCGAGCGCCAGGACAAGGCAGATGCCAAAGCCGATGCAGCAGCCGCAACGCCCAAGCCCGTCGCCGACGACGCGGTGCAGGAGCTCGCCCAAAACGCTGGCTACATCTGCTCGTCGTGCGGCGCCGAGCTCGTGTCCGACGGCACCGTCGCCGTCACCACCTGCCCGTACTGCGGCAACTCCGCCGTGGCGCCCGGCCAGCTCTCTGGCGACTTCTCGCCCGACCTGGTAATTCCGTTTAAGCTCGGGCGCGACGACGTCACAGCCGCACTCAAGGAACACTACAAGGGCAAGATCTTGCTGCCCAAGAGCTTTGTCACCGGCAACCACATCGACGAGGTCCAAGGTGTCTACGTGCCGTTTTGGCTCTACGGCGCCCGCGTTGACGGCGAAGTGTACTTCGATGCGACCAACGAGACCGTGACCGAGGAATCCGACCGCACCGTCACGACCACCGACCACTACGACGCCTACCGCAAGGGAAACATCTCGTTTAAGCGCGTGCCCGTCGACGGATCGTCCAAGATGCCCGACGGCCACATGGACGCCATCGAGCCGTTTGACTACGATGCCCTGCGCCCGTTTTCGGTCGCGTATATGCCCGGCTACATCGCCAACCGCTACGACGAGGACTGCGAAACCTGCAAGGCGCGCGCCGAACGCCGCATGGAGGAAAGCACGATCTCGGCCCTGCGCGAAACCGTCGTCGACGAATATGACGATGCCACGGTCGAAAGCAAGCAGCTCGACTACACCTGGGAAGACAGCGACTATGCCCTGTTCCCCGTGTGGATGCTTTCCACCTCGTGGAACGGCAAGAGCTACCTGTTTGCCATGAACGGCCAAACCGGCCGTATGGTCGGCGAGCTTCCTTGCTCCAAGCCCAAGCTCGCTATCGCCTCGGTGCTGTTCTTTGTGATCGGATTTGTCCTCTCCCAGATCCTCTTCATGGGTGAGAACGCCTTCGATCCGGATTACCTCACCTTTGATATCGAGGGCATCCTCATCAACATCGTCGCGCCGCTGATCATCGTGGTCATCGCAGACGTGCTGCTGGTGGGCCAGCTCAAGACGGCCAACGAGGCCACCCACGCCGATTGCTACTGTGGCGAGCTCGACCTGACCGAGAAGCACGACACCTTCAGCCACACCGAGACCACCGTTGTCATGAAGGACGACAAGGACGATTAACCATCCTGACCAATACCACCCGGCCTTTGACGAGAAAGGAAGATCACCATGGGACTCTTGAAAGCTGGATTGGGTGCTGCCGGCGGCGTCATGGCCGACCAGTGGAAGGAATTTATCTACTGCGAATCGATGCCCGCTGACGTCTTGGCCTGCAAGGGCAGCAAGCGCACCGGCGGCCGCAGCTCCAACACGCGCGGCGAGGACAACGTCATCTCCAACGGCTCGGTCATCGCCGTCAACGACGGCCAGGGCATGCTCGTGGTGCAAAACGGCAAGATCATCGAAGTCGCGCTGGAGCCCGGTGAGTTCGTCTTTGACACCGGCAGCGAGCCGAGCGTCTTTAGCGGCAACCTGGGCGATTCCATCAAGGAGACCTTCGCCAATATCGGCAGCCGCTTTACCTTTGGCGGCGACGCGGGCAAGGACCAGCGTGTCTACTTCATCAACACCAAGGAGATCATCGGCAACAAGTACGGCACCGCCTCGCCCGTGCCCTTCCGCGTGGTCGATAACAACATTGGCCTGGACGTCGACATCTCCGTGCGCTGCAACGGCGAGTATTCGTACCGCATCACCAACCCGCTGCTGTTCTACACCAACGTATGCGGCAACGTGACCGATAGCTATACGCGCGACAAGATCGACAGCCAGCTTTAGTCCGAGCTGCTCACCGCCCTGCAGCCCGCCTTTGCCAAGATCTCGGAGATGGGCATCCGCTACAGTGCCATCCCCGGCCACACCACCGAGCTCGCCCGCGCGCTCAACGAGGTCCTCTCGGCCGACTGGCGCGACCTGCGCGGCGTCGAGATCGTAAGCTTTGGCGTCAACTCCATCGCCGCCTCGCAAGAAGACGAGCAGATGATCAAGGACCTGCAGAAGGCCGCGGTCATGCGCGATCCCACCATGGCAGCAGCCAACATCGCCAGCGCCCAGAGCGACGCGATGCGCGCGGCGGCCGCTAACCCCAACGGCGCAATGGCCGGCTTTATGGGCATGGGCATGGCAGGTGGCATGGGCGGCATGAACGCCAGCCAGCTGTTCGCCGCCGGCCAGGCACAGCAGCAGGCCGCCCCGCAGCCGGCTCCGGCTCCCGCCCCCGCACCGGCTCCCGCCGCCGCACCTGCGGCCGGCACGTGGACTTGCAGCTGCGGCGCCACCAACACCGGCAAGTTCTGCTCCGAGTGCGGCAGTCCCGCACCCGCCCCGGCACCGGCAAAGTGGTTCTGCCCCAACTGCGGCAGCGAAAACGGCGGCAAGTTCTGCAGCAACTGCGGAACGCCCCGGCCCTAGCCCCTCTATCTGGTAATTGGCGGGGGATCCGCCACCCCCGCATTTGCTTCTATGGGTTTCGTTCGATGAAGGAGGACACCATGAAGACAACGTTCAAAAAGTCCGTACTCGCATTTCTGACATGCGTCCTGGCGCTCGCCTTTGCCCTGACGGGCTGCAGCGGCGGCGGCAAAGACCCCAAGGCTAACTTCGTCGGCAGCTGGCAGTACTCGGGTGGAACCTTGGATGGCGAAGAGCTCACCGATGAGTACATGGATATGCTCAAGGAGTGGGGCCTCAACTGCGTCCTGATCCTCGACGAGGACGGCACAGGCGTCCTCGATATGTTCCTTGAGGTCGCCGACCTGAAATGGGAAGCCAAGGACGCCACCACCGTAACGATCACCGCCGAAGATGAGTCGCACGACCTGAAGCTCAAGGACGACAAGCTCGTCCTTGAGGTGGAAGGCGACAAGCTTATCTTCACCAAGTCCGACAAGGATCTGTCCGGCACGGTGAAGAAGGATCGCGAGGCGGCCGAGAAGGAAGAAGAGGTCGATGAGGCCGTCGAAGACGACGACGTCCAGAGTGTCGAAATCTCCCCCGCCGTCACCGTCGCCGATGACGATCTGTGCACCATCACCATCACCGAGAAATTCAAGGACGACTGGGGCGACATCGGCTTTGTCGTCAACATCACCAACAAGAGCGACAAGGACCTGACCTTCTACGCTCCTTCCGGCAAGACCAACGTCAACGGCACTATGAAGGAACCCTGGTTCTCGGCTAACCTGATGCCCGGCACCAGCGCCACCGAGGAATTCACGTTCTCGAGCGGCGAGCTTGACAGCCTTGACGACCTGGTCAATACGACCATCGGCATCGACGCCTACCTGACCGATTCCTACGAGGACGTCGCCTCCTACAGCGCAACCATCGCGTAGCGGCAGACATCGACGGCCGCGGATTGGCGGATACATCCGCGCACATGTCAGGCGGGGCCGCAGGAGTTGATCCTGCGGCCCCGTCGTTTTTGTGCCGATGCGTAACGAGCGCTAGCGCTCCATATTGGGAACGATGCTGCCCTCCGTTACTGCGCGCACGGCCAAGCGCATGATGTTGTCGTAGCCGGTCTTGTTGAGGATCTCCGAAATGCGGCGCTTGATGGTGCCCTCGCTCATAAACAGCTCGGCCGCGATCTCGCGGCGGCTCTTGCCCTCGCAGGCAAGGCGCAAAATCGATAGCTCAACATCGTCGAGTGCCGCCGTGCCCGAAAAAATGCTCTCGGGCGGCTTGGGAAACGTGCAGTAGCCCGCCAACGTGGAGCGCATCACGGCGAACAGCTCGTCGATACCGACGTTCTTGTACACAAAGCTATCGACGCCCGCCTCGCGGGCCTGATCGACAAAGGTAATCTCGGGCATGCCGGTCATGATAATGATGCGACACTCGGGCAGCCGCTCCTTGATGCGCGCCGCCGCCACGATGCCGTTTGAATCGTGTTCGGTGCACACGTCCATCAGTATCATGTCCGGGCGCTCCTTGAGCGCGACACCCAAGGCCTCGGAGGCATCGGCAATCGCGGCGACAACGGTCATATCGGGCTGGTCGCCAACGGAGCGCGCCAGGCTCTCGCGCAAGATAGCTTGGTCTTCGACGATAAGGACGCGAATCATGAGTTTCTCCTTTGAGCTGTGGCGCTGGCGTTGAGCGGGATGGACACCGCAAGCGTAAAGGGCGGGGCGGCATGGATTTCCAGGCAGCCGCCCAGATCTTGCGCGACATGCCTCATACCTGGAATACCCGTTCCCTCGCGATACGATACGGGTGCCGGGGACCCGTCGTTAGAAATCGTCATGTGCGCGATGCCGTCAGCATCCGCCCCCTCCTGCCACAGGCGCACATGGACCCGATGCGCTTGCGCATGCTTGGTGGCATTGGTCGAGGCTTCGCGGATAATCTGCAGAAAGGCTGCAGCGACACGCGCGTCCTCAGGCAGCGCCCCCTCAACATCGATCTGCACACTCACCAGGCCAAAAGCATGGACGATATCACCCAGCTGCTCTGCAGGCTCGCTGGCACCACCACTGCGCAAATCGGCGGCAATTGAGCGTAGCAACGGGTCGATCTGCTCGAGCGACTCATCGTCCAGACGCCCCTCCTCCAAATAGCGATGAAGAATGGACGGGCGCTGCCCGATCACATCGTGAACGCGGGCGCGCATACGTAGGTAGGCCGCATTGTCGGCAACCTTTTTAACTTCTTCGATCTGGGACTGGAGCTCTTGGCCCGCAAGCTCAAGCAGGTGGTTTGCTTGCGCCAAGCGGTCGTAGGCGCGTGCGTATTCCGTCACGTCCAGTCCGATAATGCGCTCAAAGAGGCGGCCCGAAACCATAACCTCGTCGTGCACAAATAGGCGAATCTCGGCGGGAGAAATCTCGATCACCGCGCGAGCCTCACCAAAACGGTCCAAGTTAATCCGCACGCGATTCCTACTGCTTTCGGGCATTTGCATGCTAAGTTTGCGCAGGTCGTTCCATGTGCCGCTCATGTCACCTAGATCGGTGGGCATATGAAGTTCCACCAGGTTTTTGCGCATGCAGCGGTTCATGAGCAGCGGACGGCCCCTCGGGTCCAGATACAGGATGCCCACGGGAATCACGTTGATGGTTTCGATCGTCGAGAACGCGGTGATATCCTCCTGGCGGTTGCGGACATCCATCAAGAGCGCCGCAATGGAGCGGAACAGGAAAAACGCTCCCTCTGCGATAAGGACCGTGGTCCACGCCGAGCCCATGGCAAAAACCACCGGCGGTGTAACGGCGACAACAAGCAGCAGCTCGGCCAGCATGACAGGGCGACGATAGCGCACCATAAGCACCACGCCGTAGGCAAAGATCACGGCATTGAGCCACAGCGCTCCGCCCATTGCCTTGGCGCAAACGTCAAGCGGCGCCACCAGATACGAGCCAGATGACGCGAATAAGATGAGCGCCGAAATAACTAGGTGAAGCACAAGGCTCGCCTCGTAGGCACAAATCACCTTACGGTTATAGGACGAGCGGCGCGATGAAATGAGCGGGACGTGGATCGTCTGCAGACACGCAGCCAGGGCAAAGACAACATCGAGCGCAACGATTTGGGGAAGGATGAGCGAAATCTGCATCGTCACTCACCCGCCCTCGGCATCAAGACGATCATGCGCAGCTGGCCGGGCTCGCCCTCAAGGCGGTATGCCACGTTGCGCCCTTGCAGAGCGCTTTCGAGCTCTTGCGCAGCGGGCGTCTGCGAAAGATCTGCATCATCGTTGGAAAAAAGCGTGGCGCGCAGCTCGACACTGCATCGGTCATGGTCGCCCAAGTGATACATAAGCGCCGGATGGTCGGTGGTGTAGGCAAAAAACGCAAAGTCATACACGCAGTCGTACAGGGCACTTACCATACTGGCGTGCATCGGGCGCCGTATGGCGATAATCGAGGCGCAATCGATATCGATGGTGCGCAGGTCGCTTGCGAGCTCGTTGGCAATGAGCTGAATGCGGTCGCGATCAAAACCGCTCTCCCCGTGCTGTGCCAACGTGAGCGACCCTTTGCGCTTGCAATAGGCGACGAGCATCTTGGCGCGCTGCAGCATGCGGTAACGCTCGTGCGAAGACGCTTCGTCGGTCAACGGCGGCAGCGAGCTCAGCAGGTCGTACATCCCTTTGAGCGCGCGGGCAAGCGCCTGGTCCACGTCTTGGACCAGCAAGGTCTCGGCCTCTTGATCTGCCAAATGCGTCTTAAGGTCGTAGTCGGCGGCGAGCAGCTCGTTTTGACGCTGCAGCTCCATGCGACGATGTGCCAGCTCACGGTTAAGCTCGTTGAGCTCCGACACGTCTTGGGCAAGCAGGGCCGATCCGCCCAGCAGTGGGAAGGCACGGTACATCACATCGGGATCGGACGCCACGGCAAAGGCATGAGCGCGGCCGTGCTCCTGGGTCCGCAACTCCTCGCGCACGCCTACCGGCGTTGGCTTTGACACCGGCGTGGCATAGACCTCCTGCAGGTCGCGCGTTAGAACTTTGAGGTCAAGCGGCAAGGTGTCGAAGATGCCGGCGATGTCGTGATACGACGGAACGACACCGCAATCGAGACAGATTTCCATCGCCACCACGCACAGGACGCAATAGACGAGCGAAAAGTTGAGCCTCCATGCCCAGGGCACGCGCAGAGCATATGAGATGGCAAAGAAAGCGCCGCCCAGCAGCACGAGCGCCGCCGTGCCCGAGAAACGCTGGATGCGAAAGGACGAGGACCGACCAACCAGGATAAAAAAGGCCACGAAGTTAAAGGCCGTCCACACTAAGACGGCGAAATAACCCCAGCCGTACGTGTAATCGTTGCTCCAGGTGTCGCTTGTACGGTCAAAGCGGAAGACCTGCTGGTGAAAATCGTTGGTGAGCACAAATCCGATAAGCAGGATGGCCGCAATCCACAGCGCAACGCAGTAGCGGCGACCCAGGCGGTGTTGCTCCAGGCCCGCAAGGCGCAGACCACACAACTGGTAGAGCAGCGGAATGAGCGTCATGGGCACGTAGTACAGGTACCACAGCACGGTGGCATAGAACGGCGTGAACGACTTGTACTTGAGAATGACTTCGATCATCCACAGGGCGCAGATGGAGGCGATGGCAACAAGGCGGCGGCGCAACACATAGTCCAAACAGCGCAGATAGACCGATACGCCCCAGATCGAAAATGCAATTGCGGCAACAAGCAACGGCAGAGAGCTCGAATGGACGAGCGCATCCACGACCTCTTCGGACACCTCGCTATAGGCGGGCACGGCGTTAGAAAGTTTGGGGTCGAAGGCGAACAGCGCCGGCAAGACTGCCAAAAGCATGAGGAACATCGCGGTGATGACACCGGCGATAGCAAAGACGCGGTGGCGGTACACCTGATGTGTTATGCCAACAAGGAATCGCGGCATGGCGAAGAGCCTGCCGCCCCTGGGATCCGCCACGGGTGCGGATCGGGCGGCCGCGTTGCCGATATGTCGCTCGCGGGTACCCATAGTGCTTTTAGTGTACCGACAGATGGGTCGAAAAAGCGGGCCGCATGTCCCAAAATCCGCAGACGGCAAGGCGCCCGGCAGCCTCCCCCGTCTGGCACTTCCCGATATCCGCCCGCCCCAAACCACCGCAAAGGAGACAGGCACCTTTGTGGTGGTTTGGGGCGATGCGCTAGTCCACGGTGATGTCGAGGTTCTTGCCGATGAGGCCTACGTAGCCGCCCTCGGCAGCCTTGGGGCTGTCAGCATGGCAGAGAACCCACTTGTCGGCCTTCCAGTAGCAGTAGCTGTCGCCGGCCGTGGGCATGTCGGCCGCGGCCTCGGGGCGCGGGCCGTTGGTGCCGGCGGGCAGCGCCACCATCACCTGGAAGCCACCGTCGTCGACCATGCACGGCGTGTAGTGAAGCGTGGTGTTGAAGACTTCGACGGCCGTACCCGCCGGCACGCGAAACGCCTTGACACACGCGGTGTCGAGCTTGCCGTCCTCGATCTCCCAGCGATGCGCCACGAGCAGGATAAAGTCGCGAGCGCCCAGGTTGAATTCGCTCGCGCGGTGATACTCCAGGCAGTTGAGCTGCGTGTTGTGGCCGTTGCACCAGCCGAGCTGGAAGGGACGGCCGCCAAACATGAGAAAGCCCAGTTTATCGGCATCTTTGACGCCCTCGAGCTCCGGCGCGCTTGCTACGTACTTGCTGCCCTCGGGAATGGGCGTGGCTGAGAGCGCCTCGAGCACGGGCGACGTGAGCTCGGACGGAACGTCATCCCAAACGTTGCCATAGGATTTGAACTCGGGATCGTTGACAGAGTAGATATGCATGTTCACTCCTGTTCGTAAATGTGACTATACGAACATTCTAGAACAAACACGAGCGATTTTGAACACTCGCCCCGACCAATCAACAAAAAGGCGCCCCCGCATAAGCGAAGGCGCCCAATGCGCGCGTTTTGGGCGATAAAGCTCTTACGCCTGCTGATAGTGCAGGTGCTTCTCGTCGATATCGGCCAGGTCGCGGTCGAGGTAGCGGCGCGCGAGCCAGTTTGCCATGGGGAGGTTCTGGTCCAGGTAGTTACCGCACTCCTCGGGAGCGGCACCGGGGACATCGCCCTCAAAGCCGGCGACAAACTCGAACAGCTCACGCACGAGCGGCAGAATCTCCTCGCTCGTCACCTCGCCAAACACGACGAGGTAAAAGCCCGTGCGGCAGCCCATGGGGCCAAAGTAGACAATGCGGCTCGACCACTCGGCATGATTGCGAAGGAACGTCGCGCCTAGGTGCTCAATGGTGTGGCACTCGGCCGTGTTCATGACCGGCTCCTTGTTGGGCGTGGTCAGGCGCAGGTCAAACGTGGTGACGGCGGCACCGGTCGCCGGATCGCGGTCGATGCGGCTCACATACACGCCGGGCTCAAGCAGCAGATGATCAACGGAAAAGCTGGCGATGCGCTCCATGGCAGATCCTCTCGATAGTCAAATTGGGACGGGTCTCTTTTAGCTGGTTCGAACGGTCGCACCAATCATACCAGTCAAAAAAGCCCCGTCCCAAAAAGACAACTTAGCCAAGGACACGGGTCATACGCGTCTTGAACTCGGACAGGAAGCGCGGAGCATCCACGGTCAGTGCCACAAGCGTGCTCTTGTCCGGATCGGACAGGCGGCGCTCATCGCAGATGGTGCGACCGCGGTACTCGCCCAGCAGATCAACACGCAGGTTGCAGCCGAGCGCACCTACGAGCGTGGGGTCGATCGCCACGGCAACGGCCAGCGGATCGTGCAGCGCACAACCACCCAGGTAGGGTGCGTTCATCTCGTACGAGCCAATGTAGTGCTCGACCATGCTCGCAAATGCGCAGCCCGCCATGGTGCCCGAGCCCGTCCAGCCGGCAATGTCGCGGCGTGTGAGCACCACGCGATGCGTCACGTCCAGACCCACCATGGTGAGCTTACGGCCCGAGCGCAGCACCGCGTCGGCTGCCTCGGGGTCGCTCGCCATATTAGCCTCGGCGCCCGCGCTCACGTTGCCGGGCACGGTAAGGGCGCCGCCCATCACGACCACGCGGCCGATGGACATCATCGCCGCCGCATCGCGCTCCAGGGCGAGCGCCAGGTTGGAGAGCGGGCCAGTCGCTACGTAGACCAGATCGGGACCATAGGTGCGCGCGGCATCGATCAGATAATCGACCGCAGCGTTGCCGTCGGCCGAGGTCGCCCCCACCGGCTCGTAGGGCGACGCGGGCACGCTCGCGCCGCCGATGCCGTTCTTGCCGTGAATGAGCGCGGTGGACGCCGGCGGCGCATAGGGCTCAGTCGCCTGCAGAGGACGGTCGGCACCCAGGTACACCGGAACCTCGGGGCGACCCAGCAGATCGAGCACCGCCAGGCAATTGTGCGCCGATTGCTCGACGCGCACGTTACCAAAGCACGTGGTGATGCCCACGAGCTCCACCTCGGGGCTCGCGATGGCATAGGCCAGCGCCATCGCATCGTCAACACCCATATCCAGATCAAGGATCAGCTTCTTGATTGCCATTGTTCTACTCCGCTTCTCCGTCTTTATCGTTTAACCAAACCAATGTTCAACTTCGGCGCGCGTGGGAATCGATTGCTGAGCGCCCAGGCGCGACACCGTCACTGCCGAGGCGCGAGCACCCGCGGCCATGCACTCAAAGAGCGGCAAGCCCTCTAGGCGAGCCGCCGCCAACGCGCCGATAAACGTATCGCCGGCGGCCGTGGTATCGACTACCGTACTCGAAAGTGCCGGCATGCGCAGCAGCTCACCGCCATCGCCGAGCGTAACCGAGCCGGCACCGCCCAACGTGATGACCGCAGCCCCGGCACCCTTGTCGAGCAGCGCATTGAGCGCGGCGACGCAACTCACATCATCCGTGGGCAGAATGCCCGTCAGAACCTGGCACTCGGTCTCGTTGGGACAGACCAGGTCGACCGCAGGCCAGACCTCCGCAGGCAGCTCGCAGGCAGGCGCCGGATTAAAGACCGTATAGAACCCCAGCTCGCGAGCGCAAACAAGCGCCTCGGCCGTCGCTGCAAGGTCACATTCGCCCTGGGCGATAAAGACGCTTCCGGCAGCCGGGGCAATCTCGCTGGCGTCGCCGTCGAGCTCATGGGCCACCAGACGCCTCAGCGCGCGGGCAACGTCCGCGCCCGCAAGCGCATGGTTGGCGCCCGGTGACAGTACGATGCGGTTGTCGCCCTCGCAGCGAATGATGGTCGCCGTTCCCGTCTCCACGTCATCGCGATGCACTACAAAGTCACAGTCCACGCCGGTGTCTTGGAGCCCCACCACGAGCGATGCGCCGAACGCGTCGCGACCGACCGCGCCGATCATGTGCGTGCACGCGCCCATACGCGCGGCAGCTACGGCCTGATTGGCGCCCTTGCCGCCGGCGTTGGTGATAAACCCGCTGCCGCCGACGGTCTCGCCCGCACGCGGTATGCGCTCGCACGCCACCGAAAGGTCCATGTTCATGCTGCCGAACACCGCAACGATGCCACGATCTGCCATGGAAACCTCCTCATCTGCGGGCTTTGCACCCACCGTCGACCGTCGATTGCGCGCCTTCGCACCTCTATAACTTTAGTTCACTTTGATGTGAACGCACCCTTGAGGTTGCGCCAGCAGCAAGCATTCACAGGAGCAGGCAGCTACAATGAATACGTGCTGATTATTCTCGTCATTGGATGATGTTTTATGGAACAATTCTCGCAATCGGGCTCGCGCGGTCGACGCCGCACGGGCAACGAGCCGGCGCCGCACGAACGCGTGAAGAGCGAACGCCGCGCAGGCGACCCGCGACGCACCCCGAGCCCCCATCGAGCACCCGCCAACAAAGCGGACCACACCAGCGCCGCCGCCGCGGACCAGACGCCCACTCGTCCCAAATCTCGTTACATTCCCGCCCTCGACGGCCTGCGCACGCTCGCCGTTGTCGCGGTGGTGCTCTATCACCTCAATCTTACGTGGGCTCAGGGCGGCCTGCTCGGCGTCACGATCTTCTTTGTGCTTTCGGGCTATCTAATCACGCGCCTGCTGCTCAACGAAGTCGCCAAGACCGGGCGCATCGACCTCAAGAGCTTCTGGATTCGCCGCATCCGCCGTCTGTTCCCCGCCGTAGTGACCGTCGTGGTGGTTACCTGCGCGCTGTGCACGATCTTTAACCACGTGATGCTCACCAAGATGCGTCCCGACATCCTGCCGTCGCTGCTGTTCTTCAACAACTGGTGGCAGATCGCGCAGGACGTCTCGTACTTCAACGCCTTGGGCGACCCCTCGCCGCTCACGCACTTTTGGTCGCTCGCCATCGAGGAGCAGTTCTACCTGGTTTGGCCGCCGCTGCTGCTTGCCATGGTATCCATGCACATGAGCAAGCCCAGCACGCGCCGCGTGGTTCTGGGCTTGGCTGCGGTTTCCGCCATCGCCATGATGGTGCTCTACAACCCTGCCGCCGACCCCAGCCGCGTGTACTACGGCACCGACACCCGCGTGTTCTCACTGCTGCTGGGCGCCTGGATGGCCTTTATCCCCGATCGCGACCTGGCGCCCGTGCGCCTCGCGCATCGTCTGGGGCTCGACCGCCTGGTTGGCGCCGCCAGGCACGGAAAGAATGCCGAGAACAAACAGGGTACGAAGGCCGACAACGCAGCCGAGACTGCCCCAGCCCAGCCGAGCGCGCTCGTACGCTTTTGGTCCTCACCCGCATCCATCGATGTGTTGGGCGTCGTGGGCCTGGTTGGCCTTGCCGCCATGGTCGCGCTCACCAACGGCTACACGGCATTCCAGTATCGCGGAGGCACGCTGCTGTGCTCCATCCTTACGCTCATGGTCATCGCGGCCTGCGTGCAGCCCCAGGGAATGGTGGCCCGCGCGCTATCCGCCGAGCCGCTCGTATGGGTTGGCAAGCGCTCCTACAGCATCTACCTGTGGCACTATCCGCTGTTGCTGCTCATGAACCCGGTCGCCAACATCAACGATACGCCCTGGTGGCAGTACATTTTGCAGGTACTGCTGGTGGTCGCCGTGGCCGAATGCTCATATCGCTTTATCGAGACGCCGTTTAGAAAGGGCGCCTTTGGGCGCACCGTATCCGAGTTCCGCGACGGCACCGCCACGCCCGCCAACTGGGTGCGCGCGCACGTCCCTGCCTGCGCAGCCTGCGCTGTCGTGTTGGTCGTTGCACTGGGCGGCCTGATCTTTGTGCCCGAGACGTCTGCGCTGAGCGGCGAGGGCGCCGAAGTTCTGAACAAGGAAGCCAAGAACGCCGCACCCACCGACCAGCAGGCGGCCGACGACACCGACAAGGACAACGACGGCTTCCCCGACGGCTCCTACGACCTGTTGATGATCGGTGACTCCGTGTCGCTGCGCGCCGTTGATTCCTTTGACGGCGTGTTCCCGCACAGCCATATCGATGCCGAAAAGGGCCGCCAGTTTGATGCGGGCCGTGCGACATTTGAGGGCTATCTTCAACAGAACCTTGCCGGCAAGATCGTGGTCTTTGCGCTGGGCACCAACGGCTTGGTAACCGACGACCAAATCGACGCCATCATGGCCGATGCAGGAGATAAGCGTATTGTGGTGTTTGTGAACACGCGCAGCCCGCAGCCGTGGGTTGGCTCTACCAACCAGGCCATCGCCAACGCCGCTACGCGTTACAAGAACGTACGCGTTATCGACTGGTACGGATACAGTGCCAACCGCAACGACCTGTTCGATGGCGATGGCACGCATCTATCGACCACTGGCGTGACTGAGTACCTCAACTTGATCCACGATGCCGTCAAGAAGGACCTGCCCGTACACCCCGAGGATCACGTCAACGATCCGCAGCCGGCAGCCGTCAAGTCTGCCACCGACGCACTCGTCAACGCGCTTGCCTTCAAGCCGCACAAGCTGGGCACCGACAAGTAACCTGCAGCGCAAACTTCCCACATCCGGAGGGGGTGTCTGCCACGGCAGACACCCCCTCCGGCAGTTAGGGACACTCCTGGCGCAGCCAATGAAGACCTCTACGGATGAATTCCAGGCCGCTCCGTCGCTCCAGACATCGTTTCCGCGCCTCGTGCCTGCCCCAAACAATCAAAACAAGCCCTTTTCGCCGCACCCTCAAAGGTCTGTGGGCAAAAAAGGGCAAATATGAGTACTGTTACCATTTTAGTAGCAGGCAAAACCACCCAAAATGACGTCCGAGCGACCCCTACAACCCCCTAAAGCAGCCAACCTGACTGGTTTAAGGCGTATTGGAGCCAATTTTAATGAACATACTAAATGCTATGTTCATTATCTTTTAGGATGTAAATGTTATTCACTTAGCAACAGTACTCATATTTGGCATTTTTGTCCATTGCTATATAACTAACACCCTATAGCAGACAAAAAACAGGCCGCAGCCCATCGCTGCGGCCTGTTCGGAAGCAAAAGTGGGCGTTAAGCGCTGTAGCCCATCGCTTGCAGCACAAACATGACGACTGTCAGCACCGTAATCACGGCGATAGTCGCCCAAGTGAGCACGTTCCACACACGGCCGTTGCGGTTGGCACCCATAATGTGGCGATCCGCCGCGATAACCACCTGGAATACCAAGACTACAGGCAGCAGCACGCCATTGATGACCTGCGAGGTCATCATAATCTGGAACAGATCAACGCCGGGCATAAGCACCAGCACGGCAGAGATACCGATGATGGCCGTAATGATGCCGCGGTAAACCGGGGCCTCGTCCCAGCTGCGGTCGGCACCGCGCTCCCAGCCAAATGCCTCGCAGATAGCGCTCGACGTAACGCCCGGTAGCACGCAGGCGGCCAAGAAGCTCGCCGCGACCAGGCCCGAGGCAAACAGTACCGTGGACCACTGACCCGCAATAGGCTCCAGCGCGCGGGCAGCATCGGCGGCATCGCTAATCTGAATACCCGCCGGGAACAACACCGTACCGGTCGTGATGATAATAAAGCCGGCAATGATATCGGCGGCAAGCGAGCCGCTCACAGTATCGATGCGCTGCAGCACGATATCGTCCTCGCCCGCGTTCTTATCGACCACGTTGTTCTGCGCCAAGAAAATCATCCACGGCGCGATGGTGGTACCGATCGTTGCGACCACGAGCGACACGTAGCTGGGGTCATTTTGAATGTTAGGCACGACCAGGTCGACCGCGACCTCACCCCAGTTGGGGCCAGCCATAAACGCGGCGACAATATAGGTCACGAACACGCAGCTCACCAGCAGCAGAATCTTCTCGATGCGCTGGAAACTACCCGACATGGTAAGCATCCACACCAGCAGCGCTACCAACGGCACCGAGATGCTCGCCGGCACGCCAAAGAGAGCAAGGCCGCTGGCGATGCCCGCGAACTCCGAAATGGTCACAGCCGTGTTGGCAATCAGCAGCGCCGCCATGGCCAGCACGCTCCTGCGCACGCCAAAGCGCTCGCGGATGAGCGAAGCCAGACCCTTACCCGTCACACATCCGCAGCGCGCCGCGGTCTCCTGCGTCACGATAAGCAGCACGGTCATGACGGGAAGCATCCAAAGCATCTTGTAGCCATAGCTGGCGCCCGCACTGGAATACGTGGCGATGCCACCGGCGTCATTGCCCGAAAGCGCCGCCAGCAGACCGGGACCCATGGCGCCAAAAATGGCGGCGATGGTCAGCTTTTGCTTGGTGCTCGACTTTTGCTTCGTGTTTTGCACGCGACCACCTAACCCATGATCGACATGGTGAGCAGCACCGCGGCGGCGCAGTACGCCACGCACGAAATCATGACGGCGATGACGTTCATGGCGGTGCCCGACGTGTTGAGGTCATGCTCGTCACGCCAGAACAGCACCATCAGGTAAATCACGGCGCTCATGTTGCCAACCAGGCAAATGATGGCAGCGATATTAAAGCACCCGGTAAAGAGTTGCTCCTCAAACATGGGCGCATCGGGGAACGCAGCGGTGCGCACCAGCTGGGCGCACAGGTAGGTCACGAGTGACAGAATCAGGCCCATGCCCGTGCTCTGGAAGAAGAACCCCAGATACGGCTTGGGCTCGTCGTCGTGACCGTCATACTCCAGGAAGTAGTTCTTGACGAACGACACCATGCGCGAGGCCGCCAGCAGCACAAGCGGCATGGCGCACATGGGGAACACCACCAGATGCGCGGAGCCGAGCGCCGTTCCCAACACGGTCGCCATGATGCACGACGCGATGCCCCATACAACAACCCAGTACTGACGATGCACGAACCAGCTGAGCACGTTCGTCGAGTCGTCCGACGCGCTATCGCCCGAGCCGACACCGGCGATCTGCAGGTCCTCCTGATGCTCCTCGGCAATAACGTCCATGGCGTCGTCGAAGGTTACGATACCCAGGATATGACGGTTCTCATCGCAGACAGGGATGGCAACCAGGTCGTACTTGGTCATCTCGTCCGTTACGTCTTCCTGGTCATCATCGGGCGACACATAAACCAGGTCGCGATAGGCCAGCTGACCCAGCGTGGCATCGCGGTCGGCTACGATCAGCGTGCGCAGCGAAAGCACGCCGGTCAGCATGCCGCTCGGATCCTCGGTATAGACGTAGTAGACGCTCTCGAAGTCCTCGTCGAGCTTGCGGATTGCCTCGATGGCGTCACCGACCGTCGCCGTGGCGGGCAGCGAGACAAACTCCGAGGTCATAATGCGGCCGGCGGTGTTGTCCTCATACCCCAGCAGGTTACGAATCGCCTTCTCCTCCTGAACGCCCATCAGGCGCAGGAGCTTTTCGGCCTTCTCGTAGCTGAGCTCGTCGATCAGGTCGGCGGCGTCGTCCGGGTCCATCATGGCCAGCATCGACGACGCATCGGTATCGGACAGGCCCTCGAGCATCTCGGTCATGAGCTCGTCGTCATCGAACTCCGAGATGGCCTCGGCGGCCTGGGCAGTATCGAGCTGCGCAAACACCTGCGCACGTAGGCGCGGGTCGAGCTGCTCGATAATGTCGGCGATGTCGGCAGGGTGCAGCTCGCCAAGCGTCTTGTGCGACACCGAGAGCTGGATGTTCTTAGTCGAACGGTCGAGCAGGTCCATGTAGGACCAAGCAATGATATCCTCGCTGAGCGGCTTGCCCAGGTGCTTCATAAAGCCCTCGACGACATGCTCGAGCGCGGGGCTGATGGCGCGCAGCAGGCCGCGAGCGCCAACCTCGGCACCCAGCAGACGCAGCTGGTTTTCGCCCGACATAGAGAACTTGATGTCGTTTACGCGCACGACCTTCATACCCTGCGTGTCGACGATCTGCTTGTTGAGCACGTCGCGCGCGAGCAGGAGCTCGGTCGGCTGCAGATATGAGAAGCGAATGTTGGTAGCAGACGTGTTGAGATACACGCCCGTCTCGTCGATACGGTCGACCCACTTGCGCCAGCTGATCATAAACGGCGTCTTGCCGGGGCCGCGGAACGCGAGCGACGTCACGTGCGGAAATACTTCGCCGGTAGCAATGCCAAAATCGTTCACCACGCCGAGCTTTTCGCCGTCGACGTCCAAGACCGGCAATTTGAGCATCTCACTCAGATAATTCAATGGTGCTCCCCATCATTATTCCTGCGGACCGCGTGACCATGCCGGCACGCAATCCGTGGACTTTTAGATATGTATACGCATGCGCGGGCGGCACGCCGCTCGGCGCTCACACCCCGTGCACGCGCAGAAAGCACCTGCATGGGGTCATCGACTGTATGGTCGAGGTTTGGATTTCACCTGTAACCTTTCTCTTGACCCTCATTAACCGCAGTAACTATAGCATCAGCATCGCGCTGCGGCACCGAATTTATGCCCTGCACATTGCAGGCATACCAAACGCTGACGTATCCGTGACATAGAGCCGGATGAGCACGGTGGGACAAAGCGATTAAAACCGTCCTAAACAACCAGTCGTTTAAGCATGTCCCCAATGGCTACTCTGTGGTGTCGTCGTCCTCGGGGAGTTGGGGGAACACGGCGTTTTTGGGCATGGAAACCTTGGTGAGCGAGGTGAGCTTTTTGCTCAACGCCGTGTCCGTCTTGACCAGGTCGCTGAGCGTCACAATCTTGTAGCCGTCGGCGACAAGGCCATCGATAATCTGCGGCAGCGCCTCGAGCGTCTGCTCGGCGCACTCATCGCTATCGGTGAGCAGCACAATATTGCCCGGCATCATCGAGTCGAGCACGGTCGATACTTGCTCGTCGG
This sequence comes from uncultured Collinsella sp., assembly GCA_938023085.1. Taxonomy (GTDB): domain Bacteria; phylum Actinomycetota; class Coriobacteriia; order Coriobacteriales; family Coriobacteriaceae; genus Collinsella. Next base: position 95,316 of record CALHDP010000129.1, on the reverse strand, counting down.
CGCCGTTGAGCAGCCAGTCGCCCGAATCGATATTCCACGAAACCACGGCGGACACCAGGTCCATCGAGTCGATCCAGTTTTGCTCGTCAAACGCGGCGTAGGGGGCACGAAGCAACATCGTCTCGACACCGGTCGCCGACTTAATCGCCTCGGTACCCTTCGTGATCTGCTTGCGCACCGTCTCGCAATCCTCGCCCTTGAGCGAATCATCGCTGTAGCTGTTGGAGCCGACCTCGCACCCGGCATCGACAATCGCTTTGGCGGTAGCGGGCGAGGCTTCCGCGGCATCGCCCGAAAGGAAGAACGTTGCCGTGACGCCCTTTTCCTTGAGCACCTGCAAGATCTGCTTGGTCGCGCCGCTCGGACCCTCGTCAAATGTCAGGGCCACGTACTTTTCGTTGCCCTTGGGCGCTACGCTTGCGCACTCGACCACGCAGTCGGTGGCGGGCACGACCTCGCCGCGGTCCTGCGTCTTGCCCGACTGCTCGCCGACCCATACCTCGGAGCGACCCTGAACGCCCCAGGTTTTGACATACTCAATGGCGCCCGTGCCCTCGACCTTAAGCTTTGGCTCGATAGTCGTGGCCTGGACCTCGTGCTTTTCGTACACGTTGCGGCCGTCCTTGACCGTCACCTTCTCGCCGCCCGTAAGCTCGCGACTATCCCATTTGCCTTGCTTCACGCGCTTGCCGTCGACCTTCACCGAAAGCTTTTCACCGCCATGGCGCTTGAGCACGCTGTCGTCGACGGCCAGCAGATCGCCGGCGTCGTATGTTTCGGCCAGGCTTTGATCGTCGATAAGATTCTGCAACGTAGAGCCCACGCGCACCGCGGTCTTTTGCCCGTTGAGTTCCACGTCCACGCTGCGGTTGACGTAGCCCACGACGGCAGCGATAAACAGTACGAGCGCGCAACCCACGGCGATGAGCGCATAGGGCAGGCGGGACGGTCGACGCGGCGAGCGCCCGTTGCCGATGCGCGCGCTGCGATCGCTAAACCCACGGCTATGGTTGAGGTACATCGCGCCGGGCTTACGGCGACGTCGACGCTGACCGCTGGGCAGCTGCCCCAGGTCACGGCGCGCCGTCGGACGCGCACCCGAGCGCCCGTTTAAGTTAGATCCGTTTTGGCGCATGTGCCCTCCCCCATAAACACAGCGAGCCGGAGCAACATGTCTCCGGCTCGCCTCCCATCATTTGGTACGTCGCTATTTGCTAGCTTTTGACGAGCCCCCGCTCGCCTTTTGATATTCGTCCTTAAAGGCCTTGAACATACCGCGCGTCTTGCCGAGCTGCTTGCCCAGTGCGCGGCTGCCCTTGTCCACGGCGACCGATCCCTTGTCATCGAGCACCTTGGCGCCCTTCTTGACCTTATCGCCCACCACGACACTGGCCTCGGCAGCCTTGGCGGCCACGCCGCCCGAATACCCGAGCGCCTTGACCTCGTCCGAGACAATCATCGCGCCGTTCTCGTAGCCGCGCAGCATCGTCGGCGGCACCTGCGTGTCGCCCACCAACATGCTCGATGCGGCGCTGGCGGTCACATAGAACGTCTGCACAATGCCCGAGCGCGGTTTGAACTCAACGTCCGAGCAGTAGCCCACGACATCGCCCGATTCCGTGCGCACGTCCATGCCAACCCAGATGATGCAATCGTCCAGGTTGATATCGAGGCGCTTGGCCGCGGCGGCATCGTAGGTGCCCCTGACGTCGTCGACCGCGACAGCACCCTCATAGACGCCGATGGCATCGAGCGCCACAAATCGGTCGGGGCGCTCGATCATACCCGCGATATCGGACTGGCGGACCATAAAGCCCACCACGCGCGTGCCGCCCGGGGTAAAGACGGGAAAGTGAATCTTGCCGAGCTTTTTAGGGCTGCGCGGCGTGCCGTCCTTTTTGGTGCGCTTGTCTTCGGCAGGCTTACGATAAACCTTGACGCCGACAAAATTCCCTGCGCGCATTATGCCTCGGTCGAGGACTCCGTGGCCTCGGTGCCGGCCTCGGTGACGTTCTCGACCACGACGTCGGCAGCGGGCGTCACGTTGCCGCCCGAGATGGCGTCGTTGAGCTGCTCGCGAAGCTGGTCCATGCGCTCGCGGGCCAGGTCGACCTTGGCGCGCAGGTCATCGGTCTTGGCGTCGACCATCGGACCAAAGTCGTTGACCGCGGCACGAGCCTCCTCGGCACTGTGCTCGTAGGTGTCACGCATGTTGTCCCAGGCGTCGTTGGCGATATCGGCGGCCATGGCGCGGGTCTCGGCACCCGAGCGCGGGGCCAGAGCAACGCCGATGATAGCGCCGGCGGCAGCACCAAAAAGCGCACCGGAGACAAAGCTGAAAGTCTTTCCCATGATCATTCCTCTCCTGCGGGCACCTCGATGCCCACCGTTTGAATGCTGTCCATTATACCCGCAGCGCAACACTTGCCGTCGCGCTCATCTGCGTACGGTAAAAGCGCAGGTACATGATGATGATAAGCGAGTGAGCCTACTCCTGCGGCATAGCCGGCATGGCGACCGTGGCGGCCGGATTCTCGCCGGCGCCATCGACGAGCGGCAGGTTGCCCTCGTGCGCCGAACCGGACGGAGCCGTTGCCGCACCGCCAAAGACGGCCGCGGGGGCCTCGTGGTTCTCGGCGACCGCACCCTCGGTATCGATTGGCATCTGCGGCTCGTCGTCAAAGCTCGGGACGCCTTGGGGCTCCGCAGACTCGGGCTCAGCAGGTGCTTCGGCAACGGGCTCGGTGTCGGCATCGGCAGGAGCGTCGCCCTCGGGCGCATCCTCGGCCACGTCCTCGCCGTTCGCAGCGGCAACGGCCTCGTGCGGGTCCTTGCCCTCGGCTTCGGCACGCATGCCCAGCACCAGGTTGCGCAGGCCCGCGACCGTGCCTTCCACGTCGGGGGCCGGCTGGTCGGCGTGCAGGTACGCCCAGTCCATCATAAAGGTGGCCGAAGACAGCGCGCCAATGGCCAACGCGTCATCGGGACACGAAAGCTCGACCTCAAAGACACGCTCGTCATGCTCGCTCACGCGCGTGCGGCCGCACGAGATGTTGCCGGCAAGACCGGTCTCGTTCATGAGCTCGACTGTCACGTGCTCCAGCAGGTGGCAAAGCTCGGTCTGGCCCATGCAGTCCTGGAACTCGCGGCCCGAATCGCCCAGGCACAGATGCTTGGCAATCGCGGGCACCAGGTAGTACACGCGCGCCGTGGCCTCGATATCCTCCGAGGTCATGAGCGGCATGCCGGGGTTCACCAGCACGTGCGCGCAAATCTTGTCCTCGCTGACGGTGACCTTAAGGATGTTGAACAGGCCTGCCATAACTCTCCCCTACTCTTCCTTGCCCTACTCGTCGCCATCGTGCGGATCCGCAGAGCCCGCACCCGACGCCGCCGGCTTCTCTGCCGAGGACTCGGAATCCTTCTTATCGGTTTCGGCCGGAGCGATCACGCGAATGAGCGAGATGCGCTGGCCACGCATCGACTGTACCTTGAACTTGTACCCCGCGACCTCAAACACCTCTCCGATGTCGGGCACCGAGTCACAAAGCTCCAAAATCCAGCCGGCGATGGTCTCATAATCATCGCTTTCCTCGAGCGGCCAACCAAGCTCAATCGCGTCATCGCACGAAAAACGCCCATCGACGAGCCACTCGCGGCGTGAGAGGCGCGTGAGGTACTTGTTGTCGGGGTCGAACTCGTCCTCAATCTCGCCCACGATCTCCTCGACGATGTCCTCGATGGTGATGATACCGGCCGTGCCGCCGTACTCGTCCACGACCACTACGATCTGGTCGTGCGAGGTCTGCATCTCGGACAGCAGCGGCAGGATGTCCTTGGTGTCGGGCACAAAGGTGGCGTCGCGCAAAAAGTCGGCGATGGGCTGGTCGCCCTTGCCGTCGAGCGAAGGCTGGATCAGGTCCTTGATGTGCGCGATGCCGGCGACGTTGTCGGGATCCTCATGATAGACGGGGATGCGGCTAAAGCCGGTCTGGCGCATGGTGGACAGCACGTCGGCGACCGTCTCGTCGTCCTCACACATGGTGGTGTCCACGCGCGGCACCATGACCTCGCGGGCAACGGTGTCGCCCAGGTCAAAGATCTCGTGGATCATGCGCTTTTCCTCGTCAAGCAGGTCGTCCTGTTCCGAGACCATGTACTTGATCTCTTCCTCCGAGACGTTTTGGCGGTCGTCGGCGCTCTTGATGCGCAGGATGCGAGCCAGGCCATCGGAGCAGGCGCCGGTCAGCCACACGAGCGGACGGGCGATCTTTTGAAACACCGAAAGCGGCCCCACGACCTGCTTGGACACGCCTTCGGCATTGGCCAGGCCGATGCGCTTGGGTACAAGCTCGCCAATCACGATGGACACAAAGGCGACGGCGACGGTGATGATGACCGGCGCCAGGCCGCGCGCGATGGCGGAAAGCGGCGCGATGCCAAAGCTCATGAGCCATGTGGCAAGCGGGTCGGACAGGCTCGTCGAGGCAACGGCGGATGAGGCGAAGCCCACGAGCGTGATGGCAACCTGGATGGTGGCTAATAGCTGATCGGAGTCGGCGGCGAGCTGAACGGCGCACTCGGCGCGCTTATCGCCCTCCTCGGCATCGCGCTCCAACACGGCGCGCTTGGCCGTGGTGAGAGCCATCTCGGACATGGAGAAGTAGCCGTTGATAAGCGTCAGGACGAGCGTGGTAATAAGGGAGATGGTTATGTCCATCGGGAGTTTCTCGAACCTCCAAGATTCGGGACGTCAGGGTAAAACGTTGATGGCGGATACGGCAATTGCACCGACGCCCAAACGAGGACGCGGGCGCGCAGGCATGGTCGCTAGATTACGAAGAGGATCACCGCCATGAACTGGAAGATGCTGCCGGCGAGCACCCACAGGTGAAACACGCTGTGCAGATAGCGCACGTTTTTGGCGATATAGAACGGCACGCCCGCGGTGTAGCACACGCCGCCGACGGCGAGCAGGGCAAGCGCGACAGGGTTGAGCAGCGCCACAAGTTCGGGCAGCTTAAAGACGACAAGCCAGCCCATCAGCAGGTAGACCAAGCCGCTTACCCAGTGCGGTTGACGCTCGCGCATAAAGCACTCGAGGGCGATGCCGATAATGGCGATGGCCCATACGGCAAAGAACAGCACAGCGCCGCCGTCGTTTGCGAGCGTGATGAGGCAAAACGGCGTATAGCTGCCGGCAATGAGCAGGTAGATGCAACTGTGATCAATAATGCGGAACACGCGCTTGGCGCGCGCGGGCTGAATCGCGTGGTAGAGCGTGGAGGCTAGGTATTCGAGGATAATGCTGACGCCATAGACAATCGCCGCGGCCATGTGGGCCGGGCCTCCGCCGCGCAGGGCGGCGAATACGATCAGGAGCACCAAGCCCGCGATACCCAGCAGGCAGCCGACACCATGGGTGACGGAGTTCATAATCTCCTCGCCCACCGTGTAGTGTGGAATGGCCGCGGCCTTGGGTCGCGGCTTAGAACTGTCGCTCGAATCGGACATGCCGGTTACATCCTTCAACGTAAAGAGTTCTCAACACTATATCAAAGCGTCTAGGTACGTGCGAAATTTGCACCATACGTGACCTTTTGTTTACCCATTCTTTGCCTGTTGACGCATCAACGGCGAACATCCATAATGCGCTTGCATTAAATGTTGATGTATTAACATCCTATAGGAGAATACCGCATGGCTCAAAACGCACGTTCCCATCGAAAGCTCAAGATAGCCGGCATCGTTGCACTGGTGGTTGTCGTTGCGCTGCTCGGATTTGCCGGCAACTTTCTGTTTGACTTCGCGCTGAATCCCCGCGCGCCATACACCATGAAGATGATGCAGGATGGCAAGGACGACAAAGAAGGTGGGCAGCCGGATGCCGAGGACACCGAGGCGCGGGCGTGGTTTAAGGAGAACCGCGAGAGCAGCAGCCTTACCGCAGATGACGGAACCGAGCTCGCCGCTTGGTATTTTGCCGCGTCGGAGAGCACGCACGATTACGCCGTCTGCCTGCATGGATATACCAACGAGCCCATCGGCATGGCCCGATACGCCAAGCGCTTCCACGACCGCGGCATGAACGTGCTCGCGCCTGCCGCCCGCGCCCACGAGCGCTCCGGCGGCGACTATATCGGCATGGGCTGGCCCGAGCGGCTCGATGTCGTTGCATGGATTGGACGGATCGTTGCAGCCGACCCCGAGGCGCGCATCCTGGTCTTTGGTGAGTCGATGGGTGCGGCAACCGCTATGAACGTCGCGGGGGAATCTCTGCCCGCAAACGTGAAATGCATTATCGAGGACTGTGGTTATACGAGTGTTTGGGACGAGTTTTCTCTGCAGCTCAAGAACGTGTTCGGCCTGCCCAGCTTTCCCTTGCTCGATGTAGCAAACTTGGTGTGCAACGTGCGCGCGGGCTACGACTTTCATAAGGCAAGCAGTGTGGAGCAACTCAAACACGCGACGGTTCCCATGCTGTTTATCCACGGCGACCAGGACACCTTTGTGCCGTACGACATGCTCGACCAAAACTACGACGCGTGCGCCAGCAAGGTCAAGCAAAAGCTCACCATCCATGGCGCCACCCACGCCAAGAGTGCGCAAGTTGACCCCGAGCTCTACTGGAACACGGTCGACAACTTCCTCGACGAGTATTTTTAGGCAAATAGCAACGTCCTAGGCTTTATCTGACCCCCTATTTTCGGAAGTATGCGGCAAAATCTAGAACTGCCGACCAGACCGCAGTTTTACCAACAATTTATCTGGGGTTTTGTTGCCAAAAAATGTCGTGTGCTCGGCGGTCTCGAAATTTGCCGCATACTTCCGGAAAGCCGCCCGTGGACGCTGTGCCCACGGGCGGCTTTTGCTAACGTTGCGCTACAAAAGCGCTTGTTTTGTCCAATAGCTAGGTGCTATTTGACCTCGATAAGCTCGTACTTGCTCGTGCCCAGGCCGATCTTCTCGGCGTGCGCGATGCACGCGCGCCAGTCGGTGTCGGGATGCGTGATGCAGAAGGGGTCCTTGGCCTGCTCGCCCTCCAGATGCTCGTGGTTATGCTCCATCTTGGCCGCGCTATCGGTGAGCTCGGTGTTGGGCAGCGGCTCGGATGCCATGACGGCATCGGCGCAGGCCTGGTCGATGGCGACCGGGTCGAAGCTCGCAAACATGCCGATATCGTTGACGATGGGCGTGTCGTTTTCGGGATGGCAGTCGCAGTTGGGGCTGATGTCCATGGCGAGCGAGATGTGGAAGCTCGGGCGGCCGTCGACGACGGCCTTGGTGTACTCGGCGATCTTGCAGTTGAGCACATCGGCCGCGGCGTCATAGCCGGGCTTGATGGCGTCCTGGTTGCACACGCCGATGCAGCGTCCGCAGCCCACGCAGCGATCGTGGTCGATGGTGGCCACGTGCACCGTGCGGGTGTTGCCGCTGGCAAGCTCGCGCTCGCGGGTGTCGTCGAACGAGATGGCGTTGTGCGCGCAGATCTTTTCGCAGGCACGGCAGCCAACGCAGTGCTCGGTCGCGACGTTCGGCTTGCCGGCGGCGTGCTGCTCCATCTTGCCGGCGCGACTGCCGCCGCCCATACCCAGGTTCTTCATGGCGCCACCAAAGCCAGCCTGCTCATGGCCCTTAAAATGGGTGAGGCTAATCACGATGTCGGCGTCTATGAGCGCCTGGCCGATCTTGGCCTCGTGCACATACTCTCCGCCCTCGACCGGGACGAGCGCCTCATCGGTGCCCTTGAGGCCGTCGGCGATAATGATCTGGCAACCCGTGGCATACGGGGTAAAGCCGTTCTGATAAGCGGTGTCGATGTGCTCGAGCGCGTTTTTGCGGCTACCGACGTAGAGCGTGTTGCAGTCGGTAAGGAAGGGCTTGCCGCCCAGCTCCTTGACGACATCTGCGACGGCGCGGGCGTAGTTGGGGCGCAAAAAGCTCAGGTTGCCCAGCTCGCCAAAGTGAATCTTGATAGCGACGAACTTGTTCTCAAAATCGATCTGTTCGATACCGGCGCGACGGATGAGGCGCTTGAGCTTGTCGAGCTGGCTCTCGCGAGCATGCGTGCGCAGGTTCGTAAAGTACACCTTGGCGGGTGCGGCGGGTGCGGCGGGCGCGGTTGCGGTCATAGATATATCCCCTCGGTCTATATGGCGTTACAGACATAAGGGATGGTACCCATTGAAGTAGGGTCGAAGTCAAGCACAGAAACGGAAGCACCTAGTCGTTGGGGACAGCCTTAAATGACCACTCTTGCTGGGCGCCTGCTGCTGGGTCGCCATCGCCTGTGTGAGCCTGGGCATGCAGCACGTCATCGGCATCTGGCAGGAAAGGCGTCGCGTGGGACAAAATCCCCCGTCCCAAAATGCGTGTGATGTGTGGTCGGCCTAGGTGGGCTTGCGCGCAACCAGGTGGGCGCGGAAGCCTTTCTGCGCCTCGAGCTTGAGCAGGAGGAATCCGGCCCTCTCGGCGAGCGCGCGAAGTTCGGACACCTTGCAGATCCGGACATCGCCGTGACCCGCGAGGCGCGCCAACGGCAGCTCAAAGGTGTTCATGAGCCATACCACGAAGTCGCTCGACGTGTAGTCGCGGAGAATCAGGCGCCCGCCGGGGCGCAGGACTCGGGCCGCCTCGGCGAAGAACCTCTCGGGGTGCGGATAGTGATGGAAGCTGTTGGAGCAGAGCACGGCGTCGAAGCTTTGCGGCTCGAAGGGCAGGGCTTCGGCGTCCCCGACGACGAAGCGGACGTTCCCGAGCTGCTTGGCGCATGCCGCCTCGATCATTTTGGGCGTGAGATCGAGCCCCGTCAGGTGCTTGCCCGGGTATTCCCCGTGCAGCAGCTCCAGGACTGCTCCGGTTCCGCACCCCACGTCGAGCACGTCCTCGAACGGCTCGAGCGCGAGCTCCTCGAGCATCTGCGGATAGTCGTCCTTGCACATCTCGTAGATCCCGGCATGGCCGGACTCGTAGATCTTCGCCGCCTCGGTGAACTCTTTGACGGAAAGCTGCTTGAGCTCTTCTGCCGATCTGGCCATGAGCCCTCCTATTCCTGAACCTTGAGCGCCTCGGCGAGGCTGACACGTTTGATGGAACGCGTGTGCAGCAGCGCCACGACCAGGTAAGTCGCAAAGCCAATGCCGACGCATGCCGCCATGGACCAAGCGGGCACGTAGATCTCGATATTGCCGTTGTAGGCAAGCAACATGGAGCGGAAGATAGCCGTGAGCGAGCCGATGATCACCGGCAGGCTCAGCACGAGCGACGCTGCCACGCACAGCGTGATCGAGCGGATGTACAGATGCGAGATCTCTCTATCGCGATAGCCAAAGACTTTCATGTAGCTGATCGAACGGGCGCTGTGGTCGATCACGGCCTTGGTCAGCAGGTACATAAACAGCAGGAAGATAAACACCGCGAGCCCGACCATCATGCCGATCATTTTGCTCATCATGCCGATGAACTGGTCGCCCACGGCGCGCATGTCGTCGGGCGTGGTGTCGCCGGCAAAGTAGCGCGCGTCAAGGTCGAGCTTCTCATCGCTCACATAGCCGTTAAAGTAGGCCGCATCGTTGTCGAACAGCTCGTTAAAGTCTTCGATACTCATATAGATATTCATGTCCGACTTGGAGCCCCAGGTGGCGTCCTTGCCCGCATACTCAAGGGAATATTTCTTGCCCTCGTACTTGTCACGAAGCTTAACCTTCTGACCCTCGCTCCAGCCAAACTTGTCGAGCAAGCCGCCGCCAAAGACGACGTGTCCGTCGCCGACGTCCAGCCCTTTCCAATAGCGCGAGTTGGGCGAGATGCCGTAGATGGAAATCGTCTCCTCGCCATTTCCGTCGCCGCGGTCGTATTGCAGCTGGTAGACGGCGTATTTCTCGGCCTGCGCGATTGCGCCCGCGCCGTTGTCGGTCGTATTGACCGGGTGGATATCGTCGTTGTCAGCGTCGATCTTAGAGGCCTTGTCGATCAGGTCGATAGCCTCGTCGCAGTTGCAGCCGAGGGCATCGGCAAGGTCATCGAGACGCGCATAAAGCGCATCCTTCTTGTCCTGGACCTTGGCAAGCGCATCCTGCGCTGCGGCCAGGCTCTCGGCAGACGGAGATGCGGTCGCGGCATCGGCCGCCGCCTGCGCAGCATCGACCGCGTCGTCAAGCTCGTCATCGGCATCCCGGGCGGCGGTGAGGAGTGCGCCGTCAACCGACTGCAAGCGCTCGAGCGCCGACCACTGCTCGCGCTCCTCGACGGTGCCCTCGAGTTCCAGCGGGGCCTTGAGCGTGTACTGGTGCTCGGCGACCAGGCTCGTCTCGAGGTTGTCCGCATAGTGCGTCATCGTGGGCAGAATCGCCAGGCCAAAGAGCAGCAGCAACGACGCAAACGCAATGCCCACGAAGAGCGTGGCAAAGTTGCCCAGGTTTCGCAGGAAGATGCGCAGGCGGAAGCGCGAGACAAAGCCCATGCGCTCCGGCAGCTGCAGGCCGCGCTTGGTGCCCGATTTGCCGCTCGCCTCGTGGCGAAGGAACTGCAACGGCGTCTTGCCCATTTTGCGGAGCAGGCCCACCAACGTGATGAGAATGAGCGCGGCAGCGGGAACCACGGCGCACTTCATAAAGATCTCCCAGCTCCAGTACACCTGGAAGGGCGGCAGACTGTACGAACCGTAATAGAGGCTGCGCATGGGCTCGGTAAAGAACACAACGCCGAGCGCAGTGCCCAACAGCGCCGCGAGCACGCCCACGATGGCGGGAAGCGCGAGGTAGTGCAGGACGATCTCGCGACGGCGATAGCCGCTGGCGAGCAGCGTGCCGATGATGGCACTCTCCTCCTCGATGGTGGCGTCGGTAAGGACCACAAAGACAAACGCCATGATCACGATGATGATGTCGAGCAGCGTCATCCACATCATGGAGTCGCCGTCTACGTCGTCGCGCGCATAGCCAATGCCCTGGTTGGAATCGGCGTCGATCAGATCGTCCACGCGTGCATCAGCATCGGTGAGCGCCTCTACCATATCCTGCTCGGCATCGGTGCGGTCTGCGGTGGAGAGATCGCGATCGGTAAAGGTGAAGGAGTAGGTGTAGGCGGGTGCACCGCCGGCATCTTCGAGCGCGGCAAAGCCGGCGTCGGTGACCTCGGCCACGCCGTACGTGATGGTGTTCACCGTAAAGTCCGAATTGTTGAGGAACAGCGCCTGACTATCGGGCTGGGTCATGATGCCGCAGATGGTATAGGTGCGGCCCTCGAGCTCGACTTTATCGCCCACGGACAGGTTGTTATTGGTGGCAAAGACACGGTCGATTGCCACCTCACCGTCCGTCTTGGGCTCCTTGCCCTCACAGTAGGACGCGATATCGACCTTGGTGCGGTGCGCATAGGTGCGCAGCGTGCGCTTGGTGCCGTCGTCGCCGGACGCCTTTTTGATGATGGCATCGATGGAGAAATTCTTGTAGAACGTGACGCCGCCGACGTCACTGGCGGCATCCTCGGCAGCTTTGAGTTGATCGTCGGCAGCCTCGAAGGAGGTGGTCACGCGGCCGTCCTCAATCGTGTACGCATCGCGCATGTCGTCGATGAGGCAACCGATGGAATGCGCTGCGAGCAAAAAGCCCGAGGTGAGAGCGATGCTTCCGCACATAAGCAAAAAGATGCCCAGGTATTTACCGATATTGCGGCGCAGCTCGCGCGAGAGACGTTTTGCGAGAGGTGACATGGCGCCGCCTACCAATCGAGCTCGGCGGCCGCGACGGGCGACTCGTTGAGCTCATCTTCGACGATGCGCCCGTCGCGCAGGCGCAGCACGCGATTGGCCATGCGCGCGATGGCGGCATTGTGGGTGACAATGATGATGGTGCAGCCGTAGGTGCGGTTTACATCCTCCATGAGCTGCAAGATTTCCTTGGACGTCTTATAGTCGAGCGCGCCCGTGGGCTCGTCGCACAGCAGCAGGCCCGGGTTTTTGACGAGTGCGCGGCCGATGGCGCAGCGCTGCTGCTGGCCGCCCGAGACCTGGCGCGGGAACTTGTTGCGGTGCTCGTAGAGGCCCAGCGAGCGTAGCAGGTCGTCAATGTTGAGCGGGTTTTTGGACAGGTGCGCCGTGACCTCGATGTTCTCCTTGATGGTGAGATCGGGCACCAGGTTGTAGAACTGGAAGACAAAGCCCAGCTCACGGCGTCGGTATTCGCCCAAGTCGGCAGGCTTGAGCACGGTGAGGTCGCAGCCGTCCACCATGATGGAGCCGCCGTCGGCATCCTCCAGGCCGCCGATCAGGTTAAGAAACGTCGACTTGCCCGAACCCGAGGGCCCCAGCATGACGCAGATCTCGCCGCGATTGATGGACGTGTCGATGCCGTCGAGCACCGTCAGGCGCGCGTCACCGTCGCCGTAGTGTTTCTTGAGCCCCTTGACCTGGACGTAGGCTTGCTTCGTCGCCATACTACCCCCCATTGTTAGCCTGTTGCTACTTTTATAGGGTAATAGTAAACCTAGGTGAACTGTATTTCAAACAAGTCATTGGGGGCGTTCATAAACGACTAGTCGCCTGGGACACTCTTTCGCCACCCGGCACTTGGGGACTCTTGGTCGTTTAAGTCTGTCCCCAATGAGTACCCGACGACTAGGCGGCTAGGCTCGGGCTTTGGCGTGGGTGAGGGCTAGGCCTACGGCAGCGATGGCGGCGGCGAAGAGCACGGTGACGCCTAGGTCGCAGGCGATGTCGCCCAGCACGGCAGACGTCAAGTCCGAGGCGAGCGCTTTGCTGATTGCGTCGTTCACCCAATATGTCGGCACAAAGTGCGCCACGGTCTGCACGGCTGGGCCCATCAGCGACAGCGGCATCCAGGCGCCGCCCAAAAACGTCATGAGCATGCCAAGCAGGTTGCCCACGCCGTTGAGCAGCTCCTCGCGCGCGCCCAAGCTCGAAAGGGCAAAGCCAACGGCCAGCGGCGTGAACGCCAGGGCAAACGTCGCCGCCAGCGCCAGGCACACGCGACCCACGCCGACCTCGGCGACCGCGCCGGCAAAGCCCACAACGCCCATCATGCTCGACACAAACCAGATGCAGACGGTAAGCACCGCGGCGGCCGCGAACACGGCAAGCGAACGCTGGCGCTCGGAGATTGGGCCAGCATCCATACGACGCACGCGCTCGGGCTCGTTCATGCCCGAGAACACCAGCCCCACCGACACGATGACCGATGAGATAATCGCGTACGCACCAAAGTTGAAATACGACTCGAGCGTGGCGGCGGCCGTCGAGTCAACCCTGACCTGCTCGATCTGGACTTCGGCGCGCTTGGCAGCGGCATGCTCGGCGGCCTTGGCAACGCTGCCGTTAGAGGCGGCGGGCTCAAGCGCCGCCGCAGCGCCCGCGAGCGAGATCCAGCGCGAGGCCTCGGCAGACGAAAGCGCCGCCGCCATGGTGCCGGAGCCGTAGGTCACGTCGAGCTTGGGCAAGGTCTCCCCCGCACGGGCGGCTGCAACGAGGTCGTCCTCAAACCCCTCCGGGATAAAGAACACGCAGTCGGCGCTGCCCTTGACGCTGTTGCTCTTGGAGAGCGCGTCCGCAAGATCGTACGTATCGTCGCCAATGCCCGTGACCAGCTCAAAACGCGAACCCAGATGCTTGGTAAGCGCACGCGAAAGGTCGCTGTCGTCGCGGTCGACCACAATCACGTTGGCATCGTAGGGCTTGTACTCGGTGAGCTGCGACGAGCTCCAGCTCACCGAGGCCGCGATGAATACGCCCATGAGCGAGATGAACACCGTATAGATGAGCAGGTAGAACGGGTGCGCCAGCGCCATGCGAAGCGCGGTCTTAAAGGTGCTCATAGCGGCTCCTTCCAAAGATCAGCGTGGCGGCGGCAACGAACAGCAGCGCCATAAGGACCAGCGCGCCGGCGCGAACGACAAAGGGTCCCAGGTCCTCAAAGAAATACAGGCGGTTAAACATGTCGCAGATAAGCTTGACGGGGTTGAGCCAGCACTCGGCCGGGCAGGCGCGGGCGACGTCGTCGGCAAGCACCATCGCCGGCTCGCCGTAGAGGCCGGCAAACAGGGCGCACGTGGTGGCAAAGCCCGTGAGGATGCCCGACTTGGACGCCTTGCCGCCTTTAACGGGAAGCGTGCCCACAAAGAGCCCCAAGCCCGTGGCAGCTAGCGCGGAAGCGGCACCGCCCGCCAGACACAGCCCCTCGCGCCCGCCAAAGTCGACGCCCACGACCAGGCGCACGTAGCCGATCGCGATCGCCATCGAGGCAAAGGAAACCAGCCACGAGCCGACAAAGATGCCGGCCAGCGACGCCATCTTGGAAAGGCCACCCACGCAGCGGCGCGCGCCAAGGCCAGACAGATTGGGTTGCAGGTCGACGACGCTCAAGGCGGCAAACTCGGCAGACATCATCGCGACCAGGCCAAAGAGCGCGTAGTAGTAGACGACCGTGCCGTCGGGCGTGGTGCGTGTCAGGCTCACGCGGCGGGTGCCGCCCTCGAGCGACAGGGCGCGCGCAACCGCCTCCGGGTCGGCGAGCGCCGCCGGGTTGTCCTGGGCAATCTGGGACATGAGCTCGGCATTTTGTGTATACGAGCTTGCCACCGTCTCCAGAATGCTGCGGTCGGTGAGCACCGTCGACGCACGTGAGCTGTCGTAGCTCGATAGCAGCGTGAGCTTGGGCGTGCCTTCGGCGTCGACCGTATAGATGCCCGCGACCTTGCCGGCCTTAAGCGCACGGTTCGCATCGGCTGCGTCATCGCACTCGCGGATCTCGAGCAGTTGGTCGTCGCCCTCCTTGGCAAGCGACGTCGCCACGCCCTTAAAGGTCGAGGCATCCCAGGCCTCATCCGCTACGACGGCCACCGGCACCGGGTCGACCGTGCCGTCAGAGCTCAGGTTCGCAAACATAAACATGAACATCGTGGAAAGCGCAACGGGAAAGATCGCGCCCCAGACCCACGTGCTCGGCCGACGCAGCAGCGTCTTGAGCGTGGTAATGATGGTGTTGAACATGGCTACCCCCTAGTCGCGCAGCTCGCGGCCGGTGATCTCGAGGAACACGTCGTTGAGGGTCGGCGGCTCGGAGTAGATGCGGCCGAGCGGCACGTCGTGCGAGCGCAACACATCGAGAATGTCGGTCAGGTTGTGCGGGCTCGCTTCGCACGAGAACGTGAGTTGACCTGCCGTCGCCGCCAGGTCCAGGACATGTGGCAGGCCCACAACGGCGGCGAGTGCCGCACTCGGCACCTCACCGACCTCGATCACGATCTTTTCGCCCATCTGAATCATGCGCTTGAGCTCGTCGTTGGTGCCCTGCGCCAATACGCGGCCGCCGTCCATGATCATGATGCGGCTGCAGATTTGCTCGACTTCCTCCATGTAATGGCTGGTATATACAACCGTGGCGCCCTCGTCGCGCAGGCGGCAGATGCCCTTCAGGATGGCGTTGCGGCTTTGCGGGTCGACCGCCACCGTGGGCTCGTCAAAAAAGATGAGCTCGGGCTTGTGCGCGATACCGCAGGCAATGTTGAGGCGACGCGCCAGGCCGCCCGAGAGCTTGCCGGGGCGGAACTTGGTAAAGTCGCCCAGGCCAACAAAGTCGATCGCCTCGTCCACCAGCGCGCGGCGGCGCTTGCGGTCGTTTACGTAGAGGCTGCAGAAATAGTCGATGTTCTCGCGCACCGTGAGTTCGTCAAACACCGCCACCTGCTGCGGCACCACGCCGATGCGGCGCTTAAGGTCGTAGCGGACGGGCGTCATGGGCTCGCCGAACAGCTCGATGGTGCCCTTGTCGTAGGCAAGCAGCTGCAGGATGCAGTTGATGGACGTGGTCTTGCCCGAGCCGTTGGGGCCGAGCAAGCCAAAGATCTCGCCGGGGGCGATGTTCAGGTTAAAGTGGTCGAGCGCGATAAGGTCGTCA
Organism: uncultured Collinsella sp.; assembly: GCA_938023085.1. Lineage (GTDB taxonomy): Bacteria > Actinomycetota > Coriobacteriia > Coriobacteriales > Coriobacteriaceae > Collinsella. The sequence continues at coordinate 79,405 of CALHDP010000129.1, read as the reverse complement.
TAGCGCTTGACGAGGTTTTCGACGTGGACGATGTCTGTCATGAGGCGGCCCTTCTGTTGATTGCGGCCCGGTACGATTGCATCATCGCAGGTGTGGGCGGCGCGCACCAGTGAGCTTTGTCACGAGTGCGGGGCTTGGCCGTGCGGCCCGCCGACGCCCCCGCTTTGCCGCGCGGGAGGAATGTCACGGTTGCGCAGGCGGCCCCTCCACCACGCGCGGCTTCGCGTACAATACCCGTATGAACAGGCTTTTCGACAAATCGATCGTGCTGGCGTGCTGCATTGCGGCCGCTGTGGGTCTTGCTGTGGACGCTCGCCTGGTCGCGGCGTTTTGCCTTGGCGTTATCGCCACCTCGCTGGCCGAGCTCGCGCAGGGAGAGCGCGCCCGTCGCGCCAGCGAGGCCGCGAGTTACGCTTACATCATCGCGGCCGTTTTCGTGCCGCCGTTTGTGCCGTTTGCGCCTCTCGCCCTCTATGACATCGCGCGGCGGGTGCGCCGTGAGCACGTCTGGGGAGCGCTGGGCATTGGCTCCGCTTTTGCCCCTGCGCTCGTCGCGGACCTTCGCGCCGACGCGCTCACCGCCCGAGCGCTCCTGCTGACCGCTATCCTTTCAGTTGCCGCCACCTTGCTATCGCTACGTACCGCCCAGTTAGAGCGCGAGCAGCAGCGCATGCGCCGAACCCGCGATGAGCTGCAGGAACGAGCCCTCGCACTCGAGGCGCGCAACCGCGATCTAGCTGACCGCCAGGACTACGAAGTCGAGCTCGCGACGCTCGCCGAACGCGCCCGCATCGCGCGCGAGATCCACGATAACGTCGGGCACCAGCTCACGCGTGCCTCGCTGCAGACCGAGGCCCTGCGCGTCGTGCACGCCGACGAGCCCAGGGTTGCCGCCGATTTCGCCGACGTCAAACGCACGGTTGACGAGGCGCTCCAGCTTGTGCGCACTAGCGTCCATGCGCTCAACGACAACGCTGTCGACCTTTCCGTGCAGCTCGAACGCATTGTTGAAGGCACACGCTCGGACGGCGGCCCGCAGATTGAGCTTGAAGTTTTGGCCGAGCATGCGCCCGCAAACGTCGCCAACTGCTTTGCGGCGGTCCTGCGCGAGGCGCTCTCCAACACCATGCGCCACGCTTGCGCCCAGATCGTCACTGTACGATGCATGGAGCATCCGTCGTTTTACCAGCTCATCGTTAGCGACGATGGCGCGGGCGGGGTCCAAGCAAGCAGCCGCGGCGCCGCGGAGGGCATGGGGCTCGGCTCCATGCGCGAGCGCGTCGAGGCGCTTGGCGGGACCTTTACCGCCGGGCCGCGCGCCGACGCCCCCGGCTGGCGCGTGTTTGCCACCGTCCCCAAACAGCAAGGAGATGAGGCCCGATGAGGCTCATTGTTGTCGACGACGACCGCTTAGTGGTCGATTCGCTCAAGATTATCCTGGGCGCCCAGCCGCAGATCGAGGTGGTGGGCACCGGCGCCGATGGAAACGACGCGGTCGCGCTCTACACCGAACACGCACCCGATATCGCGCTGCTCGACATCCAGATGCCGGAGCGTGACGGCCTTTCGGCGGCGCGCGAGATCCTCGAGCGCGACCCCGCAGCGCGCGTGGTGTTCCTGACCACGTTTTCGGATGACGAATACATTGTGTCGGCGCTCAAACTGGGCGCCCGCGGCTACCTGATCAAGACCGATGTCGCCGCCATTCCACCGGCGTTGGAGCAGGTCATGGACGGCAAACGCGTGCTCGAGGGCAAGGCGATCGAGGAGATCGATTTTGACGGAACGGGTATCGAGGCGGGCACGCCCCACCAGCCCGCGGCCTTCGCCAGCCTAACCGACCGCGAGTTCGAAGTCGCCGAGCTCATCGCCCGCGGTCTCGACAACAAGGAGATTGCCGCCACCGCCTACATGGGAGAAGGCACCGTGCGCAACCACATCAGCTCGATCCTTGCCAAAATGGGCCTACGCAACCGCACGCAGATCGCCATCGCCTACCTGCGAGGGTAATTACCCAACGACCGACCGCCCCGGCATAGCAAAATGGCTGCTACCGATTTAATGTCATTTCAAAACTATGCCGGATTACGGGGCTAAACTCAGGGCCCCCATCCATACCAGCGTTTTCTGCAAAATGACGGCTCGTCTACCTGCGGTTTTATTTTCATGCCTTTCGGTATGGCTGGGGATTCGAAATCCGGCCCCGTAAACCGGCATAGTTTTGCCCGAGCGGCCCTGCGCGAATGCTTCCGAAAGCCTCGCGGGACCAAAATGATCCGTTTTCCTCCGTCCCCGGGGGATCATTTGGCGGCGCCAACCACGAAATCGGCCCATCTACTACGTTCGACTCAATACCCCCGACCATACCCCTGTTTTCAGAAAACCGCAGGCGTTCTACCTGCGGTTTTGTTTTCGCGTTTTTTGGCATGGTTGGGGGTAAGGGACTAAACGTAGTAGATGGGCCGATTTCGTGGCGCCCCCCGCGCACAAAAGCGCCGCCACGGAGAAGGGAGATGTCTCCGTGGCGGCTGGGGGTGGGGTGGGGGCTATGTTTTGGCTCCCCGCCGGCCGCCCGGGGCCTTTTGGCCCCGGGCGCTGCCAGCGTACCTAGCGCTTACGGATACCCCAGACTAGGGCTCCGACGCCGGCCATGGCGATAACAAATGCCATGAGCAGTGCAGCGGCCTGCTGGTCACCCGTGGTGGGCAGGAAACCCTTGACCGTCTTGACGATGTTCGTCACGGCCTTGGGCGTGCCGGGATCGGGCGTCGGCACGGGCGTCTCGGGCTTCTTGTACGTGTTGTTGAACACGATACCCTCGACGCTCTTGTCGCCCTTGGTAAAGGCGACGTTCGCCTTGAGGTTGCCCTCGCCGTCGTCGACCACGTTGACGGTCGCGGTAAAGACGGACTTGTCGTAGGTCATACCGGCCTCGTCGCCCTTGACCTCGCTGATGGTGTAGACGTACGTACCGGGCTCGTCGTACTCGAACTTGTCGAAGTTGATCTTGCCGTCGGCGTCGTTGGTGACGGTGGACTCGACGTCCTCGCCAACGAGCTTAAAGCTAAACTCGTCCTTCTTGAGCTCGCGTCCCTCGAGCACCTTGATGACGCCGATGGAAACCTGCGTGGGCATGGCGTGATACTTGTTGGTAAAGCCAGCCGACTCGGTGGTTCCCTCGAGCTTGTGCGTCGCGGTCAGCGTGCCATCACCGTTGTCGGATACGGTGGTCACGACGGTGTAGGTCATACCGTCATAGGTGACGCCCTTGTACAGGCCGAGCGCGTTGGGGCAAGCCTCGCGCAGCGTGTACGTGTGCGTGCCAGGCGCCTCGTAGCGGATAGGGCTCAGCACAACGGTGCCGTTGGCGTCGTTGGTGCCGCTAGCGACGACCTTGTCGTCCTCGAGCAGCTCAAACGTGAACTCGCCAGCTGCAAGGTCGCGTCCGGTCAGACGCTTGACCGTCTTGACCTGATCGGTCACGGAAGAATCGGTGGGTGCCACGCCGTACGTGTTGGTGAACGTGAAGTCCGCACCGTCGTCGCCGTTGCGCACGACACTCAGATGTCCGGCACCGTCGTCAGTCACGGTGTAGGAAACCTTGCGCGTGGCGTTGGTGTCGTTGGTCACGCCAGGGGCGCTACCGGACTCGGCCACCGTGTAGGTAAAGGTATGCGAGCGCGGGGCGGTGGGGGCTGCGGGCTCGGGCTCGTCGCTGGGCTCGTCGGCGTTGGCATCGGTGTCGGCCTCTTCAGCCTCTGCCTCGTCGGCCTCTGCCTCGTCGGCCTCGGCTTCGTCAGCTTCGTCTGCCTCGGCCTTATCGGTCGCATCGTCCGTCACGCCCAGAGCGCGGTTGAGGTCCTCGAGCGTAAAGTGGATCTTGCCAAAGTCCACGTTGCCAGCCGCGTCGTTGGTTGCGGTCGTGCGCTCGGGCATCGGGGCACCAGCCTCGTCGGCGGTCACGGTAAAGGTGAACTTGCCCGTGATGTCAGCCGGGGTCAGGCCCTCGGCAGCTTGGAGCTTCTTAGTGCCGGTGAGCGCGGCATCGACGGCTTCGGCGCCGTAGACGTTCTCGAACAAGGGCTCGACGCCGCCGTAGTCGACCGTTGCCGTCAGGGTACCGTCACCGTTGTCGACGACGATAACCTTAAAGCCAAAGCTCCACGTTGTAGCGGAAACGCCATTCGGCAGCCCGAATAAATCTTCGTAGGCCGTGTAGTTAATGGTCCAGGCAAGCTTACCGTCCTTATCGGTACGATAAGCAAGCCCAGCAGCCTCAAGATTAGCAAGCATCTTAGTGTCGTAGTGCAGCGTATCAAAGCTCACGTGCCCGCCGATATTGGGCTTGAGGTTTTCGTATGCCACAAGCTCACCCTGATAGGCGATGCCGAACCAGAACTCGCCGTCGGCCATCGGGCGGCCGGCCAGAGTCTTGGTGGCAACGACCTGAGCGGCGGTGCCGCCAGGCGTGTTGGTCGTAGCGCTGTAACTGTTGTGGAACGGCACCAGGGCCTTCTCGACCTTGTTCTCGCCACTCTTGTGGACCGTCTCATGCGTGCCCTCGGGACCGCCGGAAACGGTCGTCGTAGCAGTGAGCGTGCCGGCGGTGTCGTCGGCGATGGCGATCGTCACCGTGCGCACGGCGTCGTCGTAGGTGTAACCGGGCTGGCCGTCGTTCTTCTCGGCCACGGTGTACGTAAAGGTCTTGCCGGCGTCAGCCTGCGTAAATATAACCTCATGACCAGCCAGAATGTCGATCAGTCCGACCGTTGCCTCTGCCGCTGCGGGGGACTTGAAGCTATTAGCCCCGGGCAGCAGACCGAGCGCGCGAGCCGAAGCGTCGTCAGCAGGTGTCACGGTAAAGGTGAACTGACCCTCGGTCATGGGGCGGCCGTCCAGATACTTGCTGAGCCACAGACCGCCGGCCGCGGTGTAGTTAAGCTCAGTGCGGTACTTGTTGGTAAAGCGTCCGTTTTCCTTCTTGGTGACGTTGGCGGTCAGGTTGCCATCGCCGTTCTCGGTCACGGTTACTTCGGCGGTCGCGACGTGGGAGTCATACGTCATGCCGACCGTATTGCCCGCGTTCTCGCGGATCTCGTACTTGTAGGTTCCGGCAGCCGTGTAGCGAATCTTGCCGAACTTGATGGCGGCAATGCCGTCCTTCGCATCGTGCTTGCTCACGGTTACGGTTGCAGGATCGGGTAGCGGGGCGCCATCGGGGGCGGTAATGGTAAAGCTGAACTCGTCCCCATCCGTCCACTCGCGACCGTCGATGGCCTTGCTCAGGTCAAAGTCGAGGTCTGCATCGGTCGGGGTCACGCTGTAGGTGTTCTTGAAGGTTGCGGTCTTGGCGTCCTTCAGGACATGCTCAGCCTTGAGCGTGCCATCGCCCTTGTCGGTAATGGTGGTCTCGATGGTGTACTTGGCGTCGCCGTACGTGATGCCCTTGCTGATGGTTCCGCCGTTGACCTCGCGCAGCGTGTAGGTGTGCTCGCCGGCCTCGGTGTACTTCACGGCGCTCATCGTGATGTTGCCCTCGGCGTCGTTGATGCCGGTGGCAACGACCTTGTTGCCCTCGACGAGCTCGAAGGAGAACTCGCCTTCCTTGAGGTCGCGGCCGATCAGAACCTTGTTCGCGGTAATCTGGTCGGTGACGCTCGTCTCGACAGGCGTCACGTTATAGGTATTGGTGAACGTAAATGCCACATCGCCGTCCGGCTTGTGGGATACGCTCAGATTGCCCTTGCCGTCATCAATCACGGTGAAGGAAACCTCGCGCGACAGCTTGGCGTCGTTGGTCACGCCAGCGACCTCGCCGGACTCGGTCACGGTGTAGGTGAAGGTGTGCTCGCGCTTCTCGGGCTTCTCGCCCAGAGCCTTGTTAAGGTCGTCGAGTGTAAAGGTGATCTTGCCAAAGTCGACCTTGCCCTTGGCATGATTGGTCACGCTCGCGTTCGCGGGCATGGGTGCACCATCTTCACCGGTCACGGTAAAGGTGAACTTGCCGGCAATGTCAGCCGGGGTCAGGCCCTTAGGAACCTGCAGATTCTTCTTGCCCACAAGCGATGCCTCGGCAGGCGCGGCAGTGTAGGTGTTCACGAACTCGTTGCCGGCATCGCCGTAGACAGCCGTCGCCGTCAGGGTACCATCGCCGTTGTCGACAACGGTTACACATGCGTCAATTGCCGACACGGTGGCGCTCACGCCCGCAGGCAGCTTGCCGGTCTGCTCGGCAGCAATGTAATGAATGGTCCACGTCGGTTTGTCTGAGCTAGCATCAAGCGATGCCTTGTCTTCCTCGACCAGCTTGGCGAGCGACTTGGTCGTGTACGTCAGCGGACCGAACTCAACCTTGCCACCCTTGTTGGTTGCATCCAGCAGAACCTCGTCGTGCCCCGCATAGCTCAGCGCAAACTTAAATTCGTCATCAGCCATCGGCGCCCCGTGAGCGTCTTGGTTGCCTCAAGGGTCAGCGGAGTTTCCATCTTGGCGCTATAGGTGTTCTTGAACTCGGTCTCGCCCGAGATCTTTTCAACGTCAGCCTTAAGCCCACCCGTGGCATTAACCGCCACGGTCACCTTGAACGTGGCAACGTTCTTGCTGTAGGTAATGCCACCGGCGTCGCCCTTGACCTCGCGGACCTCATAGGTGTACTCGCCCGGCTTGTTGTAGGTGATCTCGCCGAAGTCGATGGCTGCCTTGCCGTCCGGGTCGGGTTTGTGCACGGTCGTGTCCGTGGATGCAGGCATCGGAGCGTCATTCTTGGGCGTCGCGGAGAGCTCAAACTTAAACTCGTCCGCATCCGTCCAGCTGCGGCCCTCGAGCACCTTGGTCAGGCCAAAGCTGGCCTTGGTATCCACCGTTGTCGGCGTCACGTTAAAGCTGATCTTGCCGTTGTTGCCCAGGTAGGAATTGACATGCGTCGCGGTCGCCTTGGCGGACACGTTGTTCCACTTGGGATTAAGAACGTCGGTCGCGGTGCCAGTGTTGTTGCCGCCCACACTCTCCTTGGTGGTGTGAAGCTCGTCGATAAAGGCTAGGCGCGCGGTTCCCACGCTAAACGAAAGGTTGCCACCCTCGTCAGCAACAATAGCGCCGTCAAACTTCGCAGCGTCGCCGCCGATAAACTCGATGACGGCGGCGGCAGGCTTGGCCTCGCCGTTTTCGCCCCGCTCCTCAAACTCATCCTTGTAGTAATAGGTGCCGGTATCTGTCAGTGAATTCTTTGCAGGCTGTGTGCAGCCCTTGTCCGTGTAAATGGGCGTCTGCTTCTGGAAGTAGTAGTAGCGGTTGGTGTCGGCCGGCTCAAAGGTCGCAACCGTATTGCCCAGATCGCCGGCAGCCCACTTGTTCGCGTAGAAATTCACGGTCTTGGCGCCGTTGGCAACGGTCGTATTGTTCTCGATGTAATCCTTGAGCCCCGTTACCTTCTCGGGCGTAAACAGGTTGTCGAGTGCAGTGCTCTTCACGCTCGAGGTGTACTTCACGCGGATAGGCTGAGCGCTGTCGACCGAAAGCTTGCCGTCTACGGTCTTAAAGTGGCTCAGCGGAATCAACGACGCAGGAATGCTGACCGTTACGACATCGCCCTTCTGGGGATTGTCATCACCAGCACGCTGCACGGTAATGAGCAGGTCTTTTGCCTTGCCGGTGAACTCGTAGGTGTCGGTATTGGTTTCTTTATTGACCGTTTTGTCCGTCTTGGTAAACGGCGTGCCGTTGATGACGACCTCGGTGAAGCTGTCGACCTGCATAAAGTCGCCCAGCTCGTCGGTAAACGTGATGTAGCCGGACTTGGTCGCGTCGTAGCCCTTATCAATTTCGGTCGGATAAGGCGCCTCTGACGTAATGGCCTGTGAGATGTCGTCGAAGACCTTCTTGAGCTCTTCGGCATCGGTCGCCGACTTGTAGTAGTCGGAGTTTTCCGCGCGTGCACCATGAGCATCCCATGCCGTGGCATTGGGGTAGTTGCTCGAAACGGCCTGCATGAACTTGTTCTCTTGGCTTGTCTTCGAATCTTGGACACTGGCTTTGGGGTTCGCGCCATCAAAGATGCCGATGGTATAAACGGTGGCCTTGCCGTCCTTCATATTCTTAGCAGCTGTCACGGCAGCGTTGGCGACACCCGCATCGAATTTATTTTGCTTTGTTGGCGTACCGTCGGTAAAGAACACAATAATCTTCTTGGCATCTTTGCGGCCATAAGTGGTAGTGATTTTCTCGGCCAGCTCTAGGCCATAGTCGGCGCGCGTGGCGCCGGCAGGCTGAATTTTATTAATTGTATTCTTCTTGAGATCATCCGCATTGCTGCCGGAACAGTAGGTCAATTCTTTCATAACCTGGGTGTAATTGTAGGAGTACCCTCCGTCGCGATACATATTGTTGCCGATATTGTTGGACTTCTCGCCCGCAAACTTAACAATGGCAACCCTATGTTGCCTATCGACACCCTCGATACTCTCGTTTTGTTTGGCGATGGTATCGATAAAGCTGTTCGCAGCGTTCTTCAGTGCATCGATACGCTTAGTGCGATCTCCGCCACCCATAGGATCATCCATCGAGCCAGATGCATCCAGCACCATCACGATGTCGAGCGGCGTAGTAACCGTCACGGTTGAATTAGACGTCGAGGACATGGCCGAAAGCGTGGTCAGAAAATCCGACTCTTCGTTTTCCTCAGTTGCCTCGACCGTCTTGTCGGTCCAGATTCGGCCGACGTTTTGGGTCGTTACCTTATTGCCACCGTGGCCTGCCGCCCAGATTTCCCAGCGACCGCTGGTGTCGGGGTCGGCGACCTTTCCGGTCATTATCGGTCCGTCCATTCCTGTGCTGGACCTGGCGTTGGCCTCGGGCAGCATGGCGAATGCTGCGGCTGGCAACACCAGCACTACGGCCAGTATCACCGCCAAGAGACCCCTCGTGTACTTACTCATCGCGTCTCCCTTCTCGCGGTCTCAGACCTTGCAACAGCCTAAAGTTACGAAATGAGACACAATTTGGGCAGGTGACACATGTTCCAGATTCTGTTTTGGGCGTGAGACAAATGTCTCACCAAAGTTGAGACACGGCGTTTTCGCAGGAAAACGGGTGCGACTCGGAGCCATCAGGCAAAAATGATCCGCTTTCCTCCGTCCCCAAAGGGGGCAGTCGATGGCGCTCGCCACGAAACCGGCCCGTCTACTACGTTTGACCCGATACCCCTGACCATAGCCGCGTTTCATGAAAAACCGCGGGCAATTTACCTGCGGTTTTGTTTTTGCGTTGTTCGCCATGGTTGAGGGTAGCAGCCTAAACGTAGTAGATGGGCCCATTTCGTGGCAAACGGGTCACGTGGCAGCCCTCGCAAGGCCAAAATGACCCGTTTTCCTCCGTCCCCGGGAGATCAAGGGCTGTTACGGATATGGTGCCATTTCAAAACTATGCCGGATTACGGGGCTAAAGTCGGAACCCTCATCCATACCCTCATTTTTTGAAAAACGGCAAGCTTTCTACCTGCGGTTTTGTTTTTGCGATTTTCGGTATGGCCGAGGGTCCGCTATCCAGCCCCGTAATCCGGCATAGTTTTGTTCGTGGCGGCCCAACCGCGCGTTTAAGTGCGGGGCCGGTGGGGCAAAATTGCCCCACCGGCCCCTATTCCAGTTCTATCCCAGCGTTACTCCGGCTTGGTTTCTACCGTGGGAGTCTTGTCCGCCGCGACTGGAGTGCGGGCAGTGTCCATAGTCAGGCAGTGTTTAGGACAGCTCTCGATGCACTCGCCGCACACCACGCAAGCGTACGGGTCGATCGACCAGGTACCGCCCTTGCGATCGACCGCGAGCGCGCCCGCCGGGCAGCGGCGCGCGCACATGCCGCAGCAGATGCACACGTCCATGTCGTTGACGATATGCCCGCGCAAGCGCTCGGGTGCCGTCAGCTTCTCCTGCGGATAGCGCACCGTGACCGGCTGCTTGACCATAGAACCTAAGGCCGTCTTGGCAAATGTCAGTAAACTCATGCCGCGCCTACCTTTCCGTGCAGCTAATGCAGGGGTCGATGGTCAGGATAATCATGGGCACGTTGGCAAGGAGCACGCCCTGCAGCGCATGTGTCAGACCCGCCAGGTTCTGCGACGTCGGCGTGCGCACGCGGAAGCGGTCCAGGTTCTTGGTGCCGTTACCGCGCACATAGTAATACGCCTCGCCGCGCGGCTGCTCAATCACAACCTCGCCGCGTGCGCCGTCGGCCGGTGTAAGCTTGGTGCGCCCGCCTATCCCGTCGTGCGGAATCTTGCCCACAAGCTCCTTAATGATGTCCATGGCCTGCGTGACCTCGGCACAGCGCACCTGGCAGCGGGCATAGCAATCGCCATCGGTAGCAACGATGGGCTCAAACGCAACCAGATCCGCATAGGCACCGTCGCCAAACATGCGCACGTCGTAATCCACGCCCGAGGCGCGCCCAAACGGGCCGACCATCGACAGATCCAGCGCATCTTTCTTGCTGATCACACCCACGCCATGCAAGCGCTCGCCGCAGCTGTCATCGTCCAAAAACGTATGCACCAGGGCCTCGTAGTCGGGACGCATGGCATCGAGCGTCTGGACAATTCCGGCCAGCTCGGAGTCCTCGATATCGTGCTTAAGGCCGCCGATCTCGTTAATCGACAGAATCACGCGGCCACCGCACGTGCTCTCGAAGATCTTGAGAATCTGCTCGCGCAGGGTCCACGACCGATAGAACAGTGCCTCGAAGCCAAAGGCGTCGGCGAGCAGACCCAGCCACAACAGGTGCGAATGAATACGCGAAAGCTCGTGCAAAATGGTGCGGATATACTGCACGCGGCCGGGCACCTCGATGTCGAGCATGCGCTCGCAGGCGCTGGCATAACCGTAGCTGTGGCCCACGGCGCAGATGCCACAGATGCGCTCGGCGATGTAGCCAAACTGGTGCATGTCGCGCTTCTCGGCGAGCTTCTCGAGCCCGCGGTGCACAAAGCCGATCTGCGGAATTGCCTCGATGACGCGGTCGTCCTCGATTACCAGGTCCAGATGAAGCGGCTCGGGCAGCACCGGGTGCTGCGGGCCAAACGGAATAACGGAGCGATGTGCCATGGACCTTACGCCTCCTTTTTCTGCTTGTCGCGGGCGGCCTTGGCGGCAAGCGCCGCGCGGACCTTGGCCGCTTTCTCGGGATCCATGGCGGCGAGCTTTGCCTCCATCTCGGCAGCCTTGAGCGCGGCCTTCGCAGCAGTTTCATCGTGCTGAGCATCGGAGCCGGCAGCCGCAGCGGGCTGAGCGACGGCAGCGCCCGCAGCATCGCCAGCGCCCGCAGTGCCCTCCCCCGCAGCGGCCGTGGCAGTAGCAGCCTTCTCGGCCGCGGCCTTGCGCGCCTTGGCCTCGGCAGCGGCACGGACCTTCATGGCTTTCTCGCGCGCGGCCTTCACCTCGGGCGTGATAACGCTCATGGGCTCGGCAGTCGAGACCTGGTAGAAAAAGCCCTTAAAGTCAATCTGCATATCGGTAATGGCAAAACCAAACAGGTCGTGCGCTTCGTTTTCAAACGGGAATACTGCCGGATAGTACGAGCTGATGGACGGAATCTCCTGGTACTGATTAATTCCCTCAACCACCAGGTTCTCGATCGCATAGCTGCCGTCCTGCGCAATCTGCTCCTGAGCAGCACGGACGTTGATAAACGTATAGACCAGGCGATACGATCCGTCGTCCACACAGCGCTCGGCGTGCATTTGCACAAAGCGCGCGCCGACGCCCTTGAGCGCCTGCACATGCGGCAGGAGCTCGTCGAGCCCGACGGTGGTATAGATAGCCTTTTGCATTACTCGGCCTCCTTTGCAGCGGCGGGCGTCTCAGCAGGTGCGTCGCCAGCGACGGGCGCGGCGGGCTTCCCGGCAGGCGCGTCGCCGGCACCGTCAGACCCGGCCCCCGCCGCAGCCACAAACCCGTCCTCGCCCAGCTCAACGCCACCGTCCCAGGTAGCGGCGCCGCCCACGGTGAGCGGATCGCCGCCGGCGCGCATCACGGCCTCCTTCTGGTCCAGGATGCCGCACGCCTCCACGATGGCATCGATCACGGTCTCGGGACGAATGGCGCACCCGGGCGCGTACACGTCCACGGGAATCGCGCGGTCCACGCCGCCGATCACGTTATACGCATCGCGGAACACGCCGCCCGAGCACGCGCAAATGCCGCACGCCACCACGCACTTGGGCTCGAGCATCTGGTTGTAGATCTGGCGCACGACGGGCAGGTTCTGGGCATTGACCGAACCCGTCACCAAAAAGATATCCGCATGCTTGGGGTTTCCGGTGTTGACCACGCCAAAGCGCTCCGCATCGAACAGCGGCGTGAGCGAGGCCAGCACCTCGATATCGCATCCATTGCAGCTCGAGCCGTCGTAATGAATAACCCACGGCGAGCGCGACATTTTATGATCCATGGATGCCGCCTCCTAAATAAACACGTCGACGAGGATGGGCATAAGGTTGAGCAGGCCAAACACCAGCGCCACGCCCCAGCCGAGCTTAAAGCAGCTGCGCCAGGTGCTGCGGGCAAAGGTGTTGTCGATCAACACCTCGACGAAGTACGTCGCGGCCATCACGACCGGGGCGACCAGCCAGCTCACCGGGTTGTCCCAAACAAAGAACATGCCCACCCACATCAAAAACAGCACGGTCTCGCACCAGTGCATAAGGGTCATCTTGGCCAGCGTGCCGCCGCTCATCTCGGTGGCGACGCCCTGGACAATCTCCTGATGCGCGTGATGCGAGTACGAAAGATCGAACGGCGACTTGCGCAGCTTGATGGTAAGCACCGCGAGTAGCGCGAGAAAAATGGGCGCGCTGTACACGATGATGGGGGCCGACTGCCCCGTCACGGCAATGGAATCGAAGCTGTCGGTGGCAAGGTACAGGCCCACGCTCATCAGCAGAACGGCGGGCTCGTAACTCATAACCTGCAGCAACTCACGGTCGGCGCCGACCTGGGCAAACGGACTTTGCGTCGAGGCGGACGCCAGCACCACAAAGATCGCGGCGAGCGTCACCATAAAGGCGCACAGCAGCGTGTTGGAGCCCGACACAAAGATGCCGCCGCCCACCACGGTAAAGATGAGCGCACACGCCATATAGGTATCGTCCATGGTGTTTACGCTGGCGGGGGCCTTGCGCAGCAGCTTGGCAACGTCGTAGAAGGGCTGCAGCAGGCGCGGGCCCACGCGGCCCTGCATGCGGGCCGAAAGTTTGCGGTCAACGCCGTCGATCAGGCCGCCCACAAGCGGCGCCAGCAAGGCAAACGCCACGGTGCCTATAAAGATGCCCACGACGCCCGAACCTTCAAAATACTTGCCGCGCAGCACCGAGGGCGCACTCATGGCAAGCCGCTCGGGCCCAATCCACGCGCAACACAGCAGCGCAAACAAGATAATGCTGCAGCACACGACGCTACCCGCGGGGCCAATACGCTTCTCGCCAAGGGCGTCCTCCGAGTACCAATTGCGCTTTTCGGCCTTCACCTCGTGTCCCATCGAGCCACGGAAATGGCGGTAATTGTCGGTTCCCACACCCGAAAGATATACGTTTACATGCGGTTTGTTGCTCACGCGGAACGACGTCAGCAGCACCACGGCGATAAACGCCACGATAACCACCATCAGATACATGGCGTCCTTGCCAATAACGTACGGCACGCGGCCAAACACCATGGCCAAGTAAGGCGACACCAGGCCGCTCGAGATAACCGGGAACGCCACACAGCACAGAATCAGCAGCGCGGCGATGGTGTTGAGGGCCATCCATTCGGTCTTATGGACATTGACCTCAACGTTTTGAGCCGTGGGGTCGACGCCCGAAAGCTTGGCGAGCCACTTACCCCAGAAGTAAAACGTCGCGGCCGAGCCAAAGGCAAGCACCATGATCATGAGCACGTTGCCGGTCTGCGCGAACGCCACCAGGGCGCCCCACTTGGACACGAGCATGCCAAACGGCGCCACAAACATGCCCATAATGCCCAGCATCATCAGACGCGTCAGGTGCGGCATGCGGCTGAACAGACCGTCCATGTCCTCGATATTGCGGCTGCCGATATGATGCTCGGCCGTGCCCACGCACAGGAACAGCAGCGACTTTGCCACCGTATGGAACAGGATCAGAAAGATGGCGGCCCACACGGCCTCGGGCGCGCCGACACCCAGGCAGGCACTGATGAGGCCCAAGTTGGAAATGGTGGAGTACGCGAGCACGCGTTTGGCGTTGCTCTGCGAGATGGCCATGAGGGCAGCGAGCAAAAACGTGATGGCACCCACACTCGTGACCATAAAGCCAGTCACGGGATAGATGGCATAGAGCGGGCTCAGCTTGACCATCAGGAACACGCCGGCCTTGACCATGGTTGACGAGTGCAGCAGGGCGCTCGTGGGCGTGGGGGCAACCATAGCACCGAGCAGCCAGGTATGGAACGGCATCTGTGCGGCCTTGGTGAGCGCGGCGAGTGACAGCAGAACGACCGGCATCACCAGCAGCGCGGATTGCGCGGTTCCGGCGCCGGAAAGCTCAATCATGCCCGAGATGGTCAGCGGCATGCCGTTGACGTGCAGGAACATAAGGCCCGCCAAAAACGCGATGCCGCCCAGCATGTTCAGGATGATCTGGGTGAAGGCGTTTTTAATGGCCTCGGGCGTGCGCGTGTAGCCAATCATGAGGAACGAGCACACGGTGGTGATTTCCCAGCCGCAGAACAGCCACTCAAGGTTGTCGCTCGTCACGATGACGAACATGGCCGAGAGGAACAGGAACATAAGCGCCAGGAACTGCGGGCGACGGTCGGGCGCGGTCTGCCCGCGCAGCGCGGCCTCGTGCTCGTCGTGCGCTTGGAAATCCTTCATGTAGCCCAAGGCGTAGATACAGATAAGGCTACCGACAATGCCGACGGCGAGGACCATGATTACACTCATGTAATCCAGATAGAGCGGCGTCGCCGTGACGGCTTCGGCCGCGGGCAGCGTCATGGCTGCAAAGGCGAGCGAACCCACCAGCTGGACTACGCCGAGCACCGTGGTAAGCGCGTTCCTGTATTTGAACGCGTTGTACAGGATGACGGCGCACAGAATTATGTCGATGACGGAGCTGATGATCGAGAGCACATGCGAGGTGCCGGGGGCAACCTCAAAGCTCTGCGGACCCGTGCCAAAAAACATGACGGCGACTACAACTGTCACCGCCATAATAATGCCGGAACCTATGAGCCCCACCGCATCGCGGGCGCGGTCACCGCGCGCGAGCAGCATGCCCAGCGCCGGTACCAGCGGAAACAGGGTAAGGAAATACAGTAGCGTCATACCATCACTCCCCCATGCAAAAACGCTGCAATTGTTTAACGTTATAGCTCAATTGAGGAGTAGCAGCGGCGGGTTTTCGGTCAACTGGGGAGTTTTAGGCGTACGGGGTAAGGAGTCTGTCCGCATTGGAGCAGAGGGGTGACGCTCCACCTATCGCAGCGACAGGCGCGCGGGCCACTGCGCGCGGTTGATTGGCCACGCTGGAGGATATCCCGATAGGCTCGCGACGGTCCAAATAGTTGGCGCGGCAAGAAAAATGCGCCCCTGTGGGCGCACCCTCTTGCTACTCTGCCTGCTTAACGCGCGGCTTGCGACCGCGCGGCTTATCGATAAGCGCGTCGGCACCGCCATCGCGATACTGGCGGCACCAAGCCTTGACCGAAGACTCGCTGGGAATCTTGTGCTTGATCATGGCCTCGCGAACCGTCAGGCCGTTTTCCAGACGGTCCTTAACCACGGCGAGCTTTACGTCGTACGAATAGGTGTGATGGCGAGCGCCCGCGTTGAGCACAGCGTCGGCACCGCCCACGGCATATGCACGGGCCCACTGACGAGCCGTGGCCTGGGGAATGCCGAGCTTTGCAGCGAGGGCGCGGTGACCGACCCCCTCTTGGAGGATCTCGACGGCACGCTGCCTAACCTCGGGCGTATGCGTGCGAGTCCTAGTTGCTTCCGACATACCTGCCACTTCTTAGCCTTAACCGTTAATCTGCTTTCTTACGTGCACGCTAGATAGTAGCATTTTGCTGTTTGCTCAAAGCAGTTAATTAAAATAGACGCGGCATTATCTGGGCATTTGACACCTATTTACGGCGTTTCTTTATCGATTATTTACGCTGGTAGCTAGCTCGCAGCTAATCGTCATTCGTTTGCCAACAAAATTGGCATCTCTTTATGTCCTTTGATATAGAGGATATAATTATTAACCCCTCCCCCAATAATTTTGAGTGGCCTGCAAGGTAGTAGATGTCCTCACTCCTCATGATTACCGCGCACTGCCCTCCACCGGAGCAAAACAAAAAGGGCGGGACCTGCTGCGCTTGCAGACCCCGCCCCGGTTGACACCCCATGGGACGCAGTCGGGCGAGGCAGATCCGTGCTACCGCCCCGCCTGGCCGCGAAGTTAACTACAGCTCGTTGGCCGCGTGATATGCCGTGCGAATGGCGCTCGCGATGTCGGCGGTGCGCTCGCCCGAGCAGTCGCCCACGCAGGTCACGGGCACCGTCACGCCGTCCAGGTCAAACGCGTTGGCCTTGGAACCCACGGCCATCACCACGTAATCGCAGGCGATCTTCACCGGCTCCTCGGCACCGTCCTCGGTGGTGCGAACAGCCTCCACGCCCTCGTCGGTAATGGCGGTCAGGCGGGTCTTAACATGCTGCTCAACGTTGTGCTCGGCAAAGTCGCTCATAATCAGCGGCAGAATGGTCTCGGACTCGCCCGCGGCAATCTTGTCGAGCATCTCCACGATCGCCACCTCGCAGCCGTGCTGCAGCAGGTACTCGGCAGTCTCGGTGCCCACCAGGCCACCGCCAATGACGGCGACGCGGCCCGCAAGCTCCACCTTGCCGGCCAGCACGTCCCAGCTCGAGACGACCTTCTCCGAGTCGGCGCCCGGAACGGGGATGACCACATCGTGCGCGCCCACGGCCACAATCGCGGCGTCGGCGGCGTTGAGGTCCTCAGCGGTAGCGGCATGGTTGAGCTCAACCTTCACGTCCAGGCCGGGCAGAATCTTCTCGTAGTACTCGACCGAGCGCATGATCTCGTCCTTGCGCGGAGGCGCAGCCGCCAGCACAATCTGGCCGCCCAGATGATTGCTCACCTCATAGACGGTCACATCGTAGCCGCGCTTGGCCGCCACGCGAGCGGCCTCCAGGCCGGCAATACCGCCGCCCACCACGGCGATCTTCTTGTCGCCCTCGCCTGGCTTAATGGCGATGGTCGCCTCATCGCCGTTCTCGGCATTAAGCACGCACGAGATGTACTTGCGGTTTTGAATCGCATCGACGCAGCCCTTGTTGCAGTTGAGGCACTCGCGAATAGGCTCGCCCGTGGCGGCCTTCAGCGCAATGTCGGGGTCGCACATGAGCGAGCGGCCATAGGCGATGATGTCGGCCGAGCCATCCTCCAGGATCTTCTCGCCGGCCTCGACCGAAACCACGCGGCCGACGGTTGCCACCGGCACGGAGACCAGGGCCTTGACGCGCTCGGCCACGGGCAGCGTCCAGTTATAGGGCATGGCGCCCATGGGCGGAATGGTGTCGCCCATGTTGCCGGTGTGGTTTGCCTGCGCGACCTGGATCATATCGATGCCCGCGCCCTCGAGCAGCTTGGCAAACTTGCAGGCCTCGTCGGGCTGCAGGCCGCCCTTGCCGCGCGGCGTGCCGTCGGGGTTCTCCATGATCACGGGGAGCTTGTACTCCACCATCAGCTGCGGCGCGGCCTCCTTAATGGCAGCGACGACCTCCAGCGCATAGCGAACGCGGTTCTCGAACGAGCCACCGTACTCGTCGGTGCGCTGGTTGAGGATGGCCGAGCACAGCGAACCCACCAGGCGGTCGCCGTGGACCTCGATGGCGTCGATGCCGGCCTGCTGCGCGCGGGCGGCCGAGGCAGCGATGGCCTCCTTGATCTGGGTGAGCTGCTCCACACTGGCCTCGTTCACAAAGTGCTGCATGTCGTGGTGCAGCTTGGCGTAGGCCTGATTGCGGATCTCGTTGGACTCGGCCATCTTGGCGGCAAAGGTCTCCTCGTCGCCGGCGGCCTTGGCCTCCTGCGCGGCCTTGGCAGCGGCCATGGATCCCATGACCATGCGGCCGACGCCGGGCACGTCGTACTCGGGGTGGAACAGCTGCAGCGCGACCTTGGCACCGTGCTTGTGAACGGTGTCGGCCAGGGCCTTAAACGTGGGGATCTGGGCGTCGGTCGCCAGCTTGGGCGTGGGGCTTGCGGTCATGACGGGAGCGACGTCGCCGATGACGATGTAGCTCACGCCGCCACGGGCCAGGCGCTCGTAAAAAGCCAGGCTGCGCTCGCCAATGGAACCGTCGCGCTCCTCGTAGCCGGTGGTCAGCGGCGGGAACATAATGCGGTTCTTGAGCTCAAGGGGGCCAACCGTAATGGGCTGGAGCAGCTTGGATGCAGGTGCGGTCATGGACATTCCTCTCTTGTAGGCGCGGCGGCGATGATGCCGCGTAGTTGTCTAGAGGATATGGCATGGGGGCACGGCGGCACAACGAAAATCGGCGAATATCAGGTGGCGGCAGGTGGATGGAACGGGGCGGCCCGTCGGTTTGTCTCGATCTGTAACAGTTACTCGGCAAAACCGGGTCTTACTGTTACAGATCGAGACAAACCAATCTGGCCTGCCGAAAGATCTCAATCTGTAACAACAACTCGGCAAAATCCGTTCCTCGTGTTACAGATTTAGACAAACGGGGCCCAACCCACCGGAATATCTAGATCTGTAACACCTATCCGCCCAAATCGGGTCTAGATGTTACAGATTGAGATTTTGTTTGAGAGGCCGAGAATTGGACCGAAAACACAGTCCCGCGATAACAAAAAAGCTCGCCGGCTAGGCCGACGAGCTGCAAGTTCTTGGTCGCGGGGGCAGGATTTGAACCTACGACCTCCGGGTTATGAGCCCGGCGAGCTACCAGACTGCTCCACCCCGCAATGTCTGGGCGCCTCATGTGCGCAAGAAAGAATATTACGCGGGAGTTCGGTAAACGGCAAGGAAAATCTCGTAGAGCATAATTCCTTCATATTTAAACCCCTCAGCCATATCACCGTAAACGAATCGCAGCCGAGCGGCGTCGGCGGCGCGTATACAATGGTGCGCGTCCTTTTACGCCGACACCTGGAGTAGACATGCTGCTCGCTATCGATATGGGAAACACGCAGACGGCCATGGGCCTGTTTGACGGAGACGAGCTGGTGCAGTCGTGGCGTATGCCCACCGACCGCTCCTATACCGCCGACGAGATCCACGTGCGCCTGATGGGCTTCTTTAAGATGTACGACCTCTCGCTCGGCGCAGTCGACGCGATCGCCTTTGCCGGCGTGGTGCCACAGCTCTCGCGCGAGTGGCACGCCGTGGCCGACCGCATCGCGGCGGATGCCATTGTCATCGGACCGCAGACGGCCGCCGTGACCAAGCTGCGGGCGGCGCGCCCCCAGGCCGTTGGTGCCGACCGCATCGCCAACGCCGTCGCTGCCGAAACCTTCTACGGCGCCCCGGCAATCGTGGTAGACTTTGGCACCGCAACCAATATCGACGTCATCGACGAGGACGGCTATTACATTGGCGGAGCGATTGCGCCGGGCATCCGCATTTCGATGGACGCGCTCGCCGCCCGCGCCGCCAAGCTCGCCAGCGTTCCGCTCGAGGCGCCCGAGCATGCCATCGGCCGCGATACCGAGGAGTGCATCAAGGTCGGCGCCGTAACGGGCGCCGCCGCCATGGCCGAGGGCCTGGTTGCGCGCATGAAGCGCGAGCTGGGGCGCGAGGACGCCACCGTTATCGCCACGGGCGGTCTCGCCGGCATCGTCGCCGATTCGACCGATGCCTTCGACGTGGTCGATGGACAGCTCACCATCAAGGGTATCTGCGAAATCTACCGCCGCATGCAGGAGCTGGGGTAAGACGGGGCTTAAGTCGAGCACGAGCGCGAGCGGCGAACTAGGCAACGCATCGGTCCTATTCCTCAAAATCGAAAATTTATCAGTTTTGAGGAATAGGCTTTCTGCTACGCCTCGCCGCATAGCCACCTCGCCAGGTCCACGATCTGCACTCCGTCGCGATCCGTGGCCTCGTGATGCGTGCGGGCGAGAATCATCTTGGGATACGCATCGCCAATGCTCAGCAGTGGCGAAATCTCGCGTTCAAATGTCTTATCCGAGCTGATGTCGTCGCTCACCTGAATGTAGAGTTTCTCGCTCCGCTTGATTGCTACAAAGTCTATTTCCTTTTTATAGAGCACGCCGACGTATACCTCGTATCCGCGGCGCAGCAGCTCGATTGCCACCATGTTCTCGTATACGCGTCCCCAATCCATATCACGTGTACCGAGCAGCGCGTATTTGAACGCGTGGTCTGCCAGGTAATACTTCTCGCCGCTCTTAAGGTATTTTTTGCCGCGGATGTCGTACCGACGAACTTTATAGAAGGCAAACGCATCGCACAGGTACCCCATGTACGTGCCGACCGTCTTGTTCGTTATCTTTAGCCCATCCGCGTTCAAAATATCCGTAATGTTACGTGCCGACGTTATGTTGGATACGTTGTCCATCATGTAATCGGCAATGCGCAGCAGCGCCGATTCGTTTCTCACGTTATGCCGCTGCACGATATCTCTCACAATGAGCGTCTTGAAGACGTTGGAGAGATATTGATAGCGCTGCTCCTGCAGTGGATAAGGGTAAGAGCCGGACATACCGCCGGTTCTCGCGTACTCATCGAAGTCGCGGTCGACCTCGCCCTCGTCGCCATAGAGTCGATACTCCTCAAACGAGAATGGGAAAACCTCGATCTCAAACGTACGCCCCGTAAAGAGCGTCGACAGATCGCTCGACAGCAAAAAGGCATTCGATCCGGTAATGAATATGTCGTACTGCTCGGATGCGTGAAGGCTGTTGATCGCACGCTCAAAACCGTCGCACATCTGAACTTCATCGATAAGCAGAAAGTTTTGTTTGCCGGACACTCGATGCTCTTTTACATAGGCGAGCAGCGCGTGATACTCGAGCAGGTTCTCGAACTCATCGAGGTTGTAGTTGATATGGATGACATTCGAATTGGACAGATTTGCCTCCACGTAATCGCGGAGGGCCTCGAGCAATTTTGATTTACCGCTGCGGCGAATGCCCGTGATGACCTTGATGTCCGGCACGCCAATAAGGCTCGTCAACGTGTCCATATATGACGTTCTATTGATGAGTTTCATCGGGGCCTCCTCGCGGTCTTTTATCGCTATTCCTCAAAACTGAAAAATTTTCAGTTTTGAGGAATAGGCTCTATAGCGAATATACCTCGCGAAAGACCGAGCTACCTTAATTCTATTCCTCAAAAACGAAAATTTTTCAGTTTTGAGGAATAGGGCGCTGGCAACCCATTCCCCAGATAGGCGAAACCCTCCCCGGCACAGGCCGAGGAGGGTCTTGTTGTCATCGTTGTCTTTGAGCGCTGGCGACTCGCGCTACAGCCCGCGAATTCGTACGGCCTCGGGCGGAAACTCCTGCTCGCCGGCATCGGTCTTGATGGTCGCGCGGCCCCAGATGTCCAGGCCCGCAAACACACCGACCGCAAGCGGCAAGCCGTTGGGCGACACCGCCGCAACTTGGCGGCCCAGCAGCGGCACCATGTCGAAGTACTCGCCCAGCACGGGAGCCAGCGGCCCTGCGGCGCCTTGCGGCGTGTTGGCAACAACCGCCCAGGCGTCCACGCGGGCCAGCACGGCGGCGGCCAGCGTCTCGACCAGCGCTTCGTCGGCCACGTCCACACCAAGCTCGCTCAGCGCCGAACGCTCAATATCCACCGTCACGGCACCGAACATGCCCGCAGCACCGGCACCACCGTTCACGGTAACACGCGCGAACGACGTCTCAAACGCGGGCGCGCCGCACACAATGTCGCTCGGCCACTGAATACCCACCTTGCCGGCAAGGCCCAGCCCCGGTGCCGCAGCCGTTCCCACGAGTGCGTCCATCATGCCCATCGCGGCCACAAACGGCAGGCCGTGGAAGGCATGCATGTTCACATCCGGGCGCACGACCAGCGAAAACGTCAACGACACCTCGCCCGCGCTCCAAGCGCACCAGCCCGCGGACACACCCTCGCGGCCCGCGTCGCGCGCGGCGTCAAGCTCGGTACCGGCGGCAACAGCGTTCATCTCGATCATCTACATACGCCCCAATTCGCCCACGATATGGCCCACGCGGTCCTCGGGCTCCTTGACCTCGACGCCGTTGTAGCGGAAGAACCGCGCCGGGTCGTGCATCAAGTCCTCGAGCGGCACCAGCACAAAATCGCGCTCGCCGATCAGCGGATGCGGCAGGCGCAGCTTTTTGCCGCCGTGGGTCTCGCCATCCATCCACAGCAGGTCCAGGTCGATGGTGCGCGGGCCGTTGGCCTTGGCCTTTTTGGAGCGGTCGCGGCCCAGCTCGGCCTCGATCTTCATGAGCTCGTCGAGCAGCACCAACGGCGCCAGCTCGGTCTTGATCTCGATGACGGCGTTGGCAAACGCGTCCTGGCGCGTCTCGTAGGCCGGCTCGCTCTCGTAAATCTTGGAGGAGTTAGACACGCAGGTAAGTGGAATCTCGGCGATCATCTCACGTGCGGCGCGGATGTTGTCGCAGCGATGCCCCAGGTTGGAGCCCACGGCCACAAACGCGCGGCGCGGCTGCGGCTTGGCAACCGCCCAGTAGCCGTTCAGGAACTGCGCAAAACCCGCGGCGTCGTGCACGCGCACGATGTTGGCACCGGCCTGGATGGCGCCCAGGCACACGCCAAACGTGGCGGCATCGCGCGCGGCGGCCTCGGTCACGCCCGAGATAGCGCCCACAAAGCGCTTGCGCGACACGGCGCACATGAGCGGATAGCCCAGTGACGCCATCTTGGCAGTCTCGCGCTGGATGACGATATCCTCGTTAGCCGACTTACCAAAGCCCGGGCCAGGATCGATGCAGATGCGGTCGCGCGACACGCCGGCATGGATGAGTGTGCGGGCCTGGTCGGACAGAAAGCCCATAACGCGGCGCATGATGGGCGCCGAATCGGGCAGGGTGAAGCGGCGGAGCTGCGAGGTGGGCACGTAGGCTTCCTCGCGGCGGGCGCTGCGGCGCATCATGGCTGCCAGGTGGTCATTGGACTCCGATGCGACCTCGGTGGCTGCGGGCGCGGCCTCGGGCGCGGGCGCGACGGTCTCGGCGGCAGCAGCCTGCTCGGCGGCCGGCGTCTCCTGCTCGCTTGCAGGCTCGGACGTGGGCTCCGGCTCGCCAAACGGCAGTGAGGGCTGTACCACACCGCCCGGAAGCTTGGCCTCAACCTTGGGCTCGCCCAGCAACTTGCCGCGACGGCGACGGGCCGGCTTCTCGGCCTCGCGCGCGGCCTCGGCAGCCGCTTCGCGTGCCTTCTCGGCAACAAACGCCGCAGCCGAGGTATCGAGCTGCACCGTTGCGTGCGTGCGGGCGGGCGCGGCGACCTCGCCGGCATGCATCACGATGACGCCGCAGGTACTCGTCTTAACAAACTCGACCATCTTGGGATCGGTGAAGCCCGTCACGTCGTTGACGATCGAGGCGCCGCAGCGCACGGCCGCCTTGGCAACCGCCACATGACGCGTGTCGATCGAGACGATGGCGCCCTCCTTGGCCAGCGCGCGCACCACGGGCAGCACGCGGCGAGCTTCCTCGTCGGGGTTGACCGGGGTAAAACCAGGGCGCGTGGACTCACCGCCCACGTCGATGATGTCGGCGCCGGCATCGAGCATCGCCAGGCCGTACTCGATGGCGGCATCGGGGTCGAAGTGCTCCCCGCCGTCGCTAAACGAATCGGGCGTCACGTTGAGGACGCCCATGATGCGCGGACGGTCAAAGCTGAGCTCGTACTTTCCGCACCGCCATGTCTTGCTGTCGTTCGCCATGAACATCCTCCTAAAATGCCCACGCCGCCGAGCTTGGGGAGCTGGCGGCGGGGTCGCTTTGCACTCAGTCTTTCTATTGTATCCGCGCGCGCGGGCTAGAACGCAAACGCGGCCGCGATGTCGCAAGAAATCAGCAGGTCGGCATTTGCATCCTGATCGGTGGGAGCAAGATTGCAAATGGCCAGCGTATCGCCGGTAAAGTAACGCGTAAGGCCCGCCGCCGGATACACCACGAGCGAGGTCCCGCCCACAATGAGGGCATCGGCCGCGGCGATGGCGGCAACGGCACCGGTCAACACATGCTCGTCGAGCGGCTCTTCGTAGAGCACTACATCGGGCTTGATGCGGCCACCGCACGCGGGGCACGCAGGCACGCCCGCGGCATCCTCGTGCTCGCGCGAGCAAATCCACTCGGCGCTATAGACCGCGCCGCACGACTGGCAAATGTTGCGATGGACCGATCCGTGCAGCTCAAACACTCGCTGTGAGCCGGCCATCTGATGCAGGCCGTCGATATTTTGCGTCACCACGGCGTCGAGCTTGCCGGCGCGCTCCAGCTCGGCCAGCTTGGTGTGGCAGCGGTTGGGTTTAGCGTTGAGCGCGATCATCTTGGTGCGGTAAAAGTCGAAGAACTCCGCAGGATGCGCCTCGTAAAAGCTATGCGACAGCATGGTCTCGGGCGGATAGGCAAACTGCTGGTGATACAGGCCGTCCACGCTGCGGAAATCGGGAATGCCACTTGCCGTGGAAACACCAGCGCCGCCAAAGAAGACCACGCGCTTATGGGTGCCGAACAGCTCCGCCAGCGCGGCGGAGGCCTGCTTGGGATCCGTTATTGCCTGCGTCATATGAGTCCTCCGTCCCTGTTGGTCGGGCAGCGTTGGGCAACGTCCCAGCATGCGGCCTTTAAGTCAGCATGCGCGGGGCCCACCCCGCCCCTGTTGCGCTAATCTTAAGCCTGCCAACCCCGTCGAAAGGACACCATGCCTCAGACTTACACCTTTGCCTCGTGGAACGTTAACGGCCTGCGCGCCGTGCTCAAAAAGGACCCGAGCTTTATCCAGATCGCGCAAGAACTCGACGTCGACATCTTGGCGCTGCAGGAGACCAAGCTGCAAGGGGGCCAGGTCGATATTGACCTGCCCGGTTATTACCAAACCTGGAGCTACGCCGAGCGCAAGGGCTACTCGGGCACCGCGGTCTTTAGCCGCCAGGAGCCGCTGCGCGTGCTGCGCGCCGACGCGCTGCTGCCCTACGCCGGCGAGGGCGAGGCGGCCGTACTCGTCGCCCAAGCCGTAACCGAGGGCCGCGTCTGCGCGCTCGAGTTCGACAAGTTTTGGTTTGTCGACGTCTACACGCCCAACGCCCAAAATGAGCTCGCGCGCATCGATGTGCGCATGGCCTGGGATGATGCCTATCGCGGCTTTTTGACGGGACTCGAGCGCGAGACCGGCAAACCCGTCGTAACCTGCGGCGACTTTAACGTGGCGCATGAGGAGATCGACCTTAAGAACCCCAAGTCCAACCGCGGCAACGCAGGCTTTTCGGACGAAGAACGCGGCAAGTTTACCGAGCTGCTCAACGCCGGGTTTACCGATACCTGGCGCGCGGCAAACCCCGACGTCGAGGGCGTCTACAGCTGGTGGAGCTACCGCTTTAATGCCCGCAAGAACAACGCCGGCTGGCGCATCGATTACTTCCTGGTAAGCGACGCAATCGCCGACAACGTACGCGACACCGGCATCCGCGGCGACATCTTCGGCAGCGACCACTGCCCCGTCACCCTCACGCTAGAACTCTAGCCCCAAGTAATTCCTGGGGGGACAGAGGAAAACAGATTATGTGGCCCCTCTCCCCCTATAAGGTGCGGTGGAATAGTTCCTGTTTGGGCAGCAAATAGCCAAAAACGAGAACCATTCCACCGCAAGTTCGTGAGGGAACGCGAAATGCCTTACAGCCCGTATTTCACGACGACACGGTTAATGCGACGGCACCAAGGCTTGTACAAGGCAGCCAAGAACACGCAGGTCGCGAGGCCGTGTGTGATATCGAACGGCACTGCCGTGGCAAGACGTGCCATGGCACCCGCCCACGTGAGCGGTTGAACAAAACCGATAATGTCGTAGGCGTTGATCACAACGCCGTACAGCAAACCCGAAGCAAAGCCGTAGGTCAGCAGCGCCGGCATACGCACGGTGCCATCGGCGCGATCAAAAGCGCCGGCATGCGCCAGCGCACCGCCAACGTATCCCACGAGCCCCCAGGCATACATCTGCCACGGCGTCCACATGCCCTGCCCAAAAAAGAAATTGCTGGTCAGCGCCGCCAACGCACCGACCATAAAGCCGTTACGACGACCGAGTGTCGCCCCGGCGATAATGGCGATGGCACTCACGGGTTTAAAGTCGGGAATGGGGCCAAACAAGATGCGCCCCGCCGCGGCCAATGCTGCCAGAACCAGCGTGGGCATAATCTGGCGCAAACCCGGACGAGATGCCTCGTAACCCGCAAAGAACAGCGCGAGCACCAGCGCCACCACAACCAGCATGGCCAATGCTGCCTGCTCAACACCCGACAGCAACGCCGCAGCCATCACCGCCGGCACCGCCAACAACAGCGGGATCTCCAGTTTTGCAAGCAAGCGCGAGAAACGACAGTCCGTCATCCCATCACGCCCTATAGAACACGTTGTCGGCAAAGAAGTCGGCCGGGGACTCCATGCAGGCAATCTCGCCGTCAAACATCATGGCGACGTCGTCGGCTACCTGCTCGGCAAAGTCCAAATCGTGCGTAGCCGTGATGACGGTGCCGCCAGCCTTCGCATGGCCACGCAGGGCGCGGGCGATAATGCGGCGGCTGAACAGGTCTAGACCCTTGGTGGGCTCATCGAGCAATAGCAGTTCGGGGCCGATTAGCAGCAGTTTTGCCAATGCAAGCAGTTGACGCTGCCCGCCCGAAAGATCGTACGGATGGCGTCCATCCAGACCCGACAACCCCAAGCTCGCCGCACGCTCCCGCGCCAAGTTCTCGTCATATCCGCAGGTCGAGGCCCATTCCATCAGCTCGTCGCGCACCGTCTCGGCAACCAGCAGGGCCTTGGGGTTCTGCGGCAGCAGCGCAGCCGAGGCCGCCCCGCGCACCATACGACCACGCTGCAGCTTGGCAGTCTTGGCCAGCACCGAAAGCATCGTCGACTTGCCGCAGCCGTTACCGCCCACAACCGCATGCACCGCGCCAGTCGAAAACGACGCATCGAGCCCGCGCAGCACCCAGCCGGACGCTCGATCGTAGCGAAACCAGCCTTCCGACAGGGTGGTAGCCGACCCGCCGTGCATTTTTTGGAGTATTCTGCTTCCATCCGTGCGCGGGAAGGCTTCCGAGCCGTTCTCGAGCGACGTTTGCGCCACAAATTCGGACGATTTGTCCAATTCTGAACTTTTTTTCGCGCTCGATACGTCCCCGGGCGGCTCCAGAGAGCCCAAATTGTCCTCGCGCCTGCTGAATACTCCTTTATTTGCACATCGGATGGCACCCCACCCCAACATGTCATCGGAAAACAGCGATTCTCGGCGTCCCAAAGAAGCCATATCCGCCACCTCGCGCACGCGACCGTCCTCAATCCGGTACGCACACGTCGCGTATTCGAGCATTGGGCGCGGCTGATGCGTCGCCACAACAACCGTGCAGCCCAGCTCGCGATTCACACGAAACAGCGCGTGCAGGAAATTCTTCTCCGCAACCGGATCAAGCTGAGACGTGGGCTCGTCGAGCAGCAGCACGCGCGGGCGCAGCGTCAGAACGGCCGCCAACGACAGCAACTGTTTGCGACCGCCCGAAAGCGTGTCAGTATCGCGGTGAAGCCAATCTTCCAGCCCAAAGAAATAGCTGGTCTCAGCTACGCGACGGCGCATCTCATCACGCGCTAGCCCCAAGTTTTCCAGGCCAAACGCCATCTCGTGCCACACGGTTTCGCACACGATCTGGTTCTCGGGATCCTGGAACACATAGCCCACGCGCTCCGCCGATGCCCGCACATCCATGTCGGCGACGTTCTCGCCCAGCACGAGCAGTTCGCCAGTGCGCTCGCCCGCCGGAGCGATCTCGGGCTTGAGTAGCGACAGCAACGTCGACTTACCCGATCCGGTACCGCCGACAAGCAGCGCAAATGCACCTTGGGGAACAGACCAGTCGAGTCCCTCGAGCACCGCAGCATCCGCATCGGGGTAGGCAAAGCTCAGGCTCCGCACCTCAATCGCCGGCATATCCGGGCCGTATGCCGCGCCCGACACCGGTCCCCTATCCAACCGAGCCATCAGCCGAACCTCTTCTCATCGATCGCATGCAACACGCAGGGCAGCATCATCCAGGCAGCGTACACGACATAGCCCAGCCACGGCGCCGGCACCGATAGTTGCGGGTAAAACGAATACTGCGTTGTCGCGGTCCATGCCACCGCCACCGCAGCGGCACCAAACACCGCAAGCCCAACCAGCGCGGCAACATCGCCGCGACCCAGCCGATACCGCGCGTACGTCGTGCGACGTGTCGCGGCGCCCCATCCACGGGAGCGCATGGCGTCCGCGCGCTCCAGCGAATCTTCCATGCCCCAGCCCATCAACACGCTCGATGCCCGTAGGCGCGAACGCACGGGATCGGCCGGCGCGCGACCCGGCACATCAATCGCATCCTGCACCGCCAGTACCGTACGACCGCGGCGTAAAAACTGCGGGATAAGCCGCATGCACATCGAGATCATGAGCGCGAGCACCGGCGCGGCGTTGCCCAAAAGCGCAAGTACCTTGTCGTATTCGAGCATCGACGCCGCGGCCTCAAACCACAGCACGCTCGCCACGAACAGCCCGCCCATGCACAGGCCGTAAACCATGCTCTCTAGATACACCGCACGCATGCCAATACGAAACAGCTCCGTCGAGCCCGATGCACTAAACAGCGGATTGAGCACCGCAATGATCAAAATCACCGGCAGCTGCCAGCGAAGCGCGCCCAACGTGCGCGCAACACCGCGCGTCGCAAGCCCGTACGCCAACCCGCCCGCAAGCGATAGCGCAATCAGCACCGGTTGCATCGAGAACATGGTGAGCCCCAACGTCAGCACCATGTAGAGCGCCGGCACCGCCGGATGCGACATCGAAAATGCCGCGACGGGTTCGTTGCCCGATTCCTCTCGCATGGTGTCCACGGGCATCCCCATCCCCTCGCTCAAACGTCAACGCCGCAGCGCCGCCACCATACACAACCAGCGCAAACGCCGTACCGCCGGCCCAAGCCTCAGCTGCCGCGCATCAATCGTTACGCGCTCATCATATGCCTGCGGTATCATATTGCGCCGTGTATCGTTTCCAAACACACGTCTCTATAACGTAACAGGAGATCACATGGACGCAACCGCAATTATCCTCGCCGCCGGCGAGGGCACCCGCATGAAGTCGAACCACTGCAAGGTTTCGCACAAGATTCTAGGCAAGCCCATGGTTCAGTGGATCGTCGACGCCACCATCAAGGCCGGCTGCAGCCGCGTCGTGGTCGTCATCGGCAGCCACGCCGACGAGATGCGCGCCCTCATCGATGGCGCCTACGCCAACAGCGCCACCAAAGTCGAGTGCGTCGAGCAGACCGAGCGCCTGGGCACCGGCCATGCCGTCAAGGTCGCGCTCGAGGCCTGCGGCATCGCGCAAGGCCCCGTCGTCGTGCTCAACGGCGACCTGCCGCTCATCACCGCCGACACCGTCGCCAAGTTCGCGCAGACCGTCGCCACCGGCGAGCTCGCCTGCACCGTCATGACCATGACCCCGCCCGATCCTTTTGGCTACGGCCGCATCAAGCTGGGCGCCGATGGTCAGATCGAGCGCATCATCGAGCAGAAGGACTGCACGCCCGAGCAGGCCGCCACGCTGCTGGAGTGCAACGCCGGCTGCTACGCCTTCGACGGCGCGCAGCTTGCCGCCCACATTAACGAGATCGGCAACGACAACGCGCAGTCCGAGTACTACCTGCCCGACATGCTCGAAATCCTCAAGGGTCACGGCCAGGCAGTCTCCATCTTCCACTGCGACGACTACCGCGACGGCCTGGGCGTCAACAGCCGCATCCAGCTCGCGCAGCTCACCGCCATCGCGCGCGACCGCATCAACGAGCACTGGATGGCAGAAGGCGTCACGTTCATCGACCCCACGCAGGCCTGGATCGGTCCCGACGCCACCATCGGCCGCGACACCGTCGTGTGGCCGCAGACGCATCTGATCGGTCACGTCACCGTGGGCGAGGAGTGCCAGCTCGGCCCCAACAGCCGCCTCACCGACACCACCGTCGGCAGCGGCTGCATCATCGATGAGACCATCGCCATCGAGGCCGTCATCGAGAACGGCGTCGACTGCGGCCCGCGCGCCTACCTGCGCCCGGGCACCCACATGCTCGACGGCTCCAAGGCCGGTACGCACGTGGAAATCAAGAAGTCCACGATCGGCGAGGGTTCCAAGGTGCCCCACCTGTCCTACATCGGCGACACCACCATGGGCTCCGGCGTCAACGTAGGCGCGGGCTCTATCACCTGCAACTACGACGGCGTCCACAAGCACAAGACCGTCATCGGCAAGGATGCCTTCATCGGTTCTGACACCATGATGGTCGCGCCCGCCCAGATTGGCGACGGTGCGCTCGTGGCCGCCGGCTCCGTCATCACCGAGCCGGTCCCGGCCGACGCACTCGGTCTGGGCCGCGCCCGTCAGGTAAATATTGAGGGCTGGGCCGCCGATTATCGCCGTCGTCTGCACGAGGACGACGAGGCATAACGTTTCACCAAGCACAAAAGGAGCTGTTCCATGGGGACGGCTCCTTTTTCTATCGTGACCTGCGCGACCGGATGAGTGGTCGGTTCGTGTCCGTTGACGGTAAAGACGTTATCAAGACCCGATTAACCCCGCCGCACGGTTACAATGCAAAAAGGCATCTATATGGCATTCGATGTATAAAGGAGAAGGGTAATGCCGATTAATGATCCCGAGAAGTCGGAGAATATGCGCAAGTCCATCCGCGTGTATTCCGGTTCCTCCAACCGTCCCCTCGCTCAGAAGATCGCTGAGTACCTTGGGGTCGAGCTTTCGGGCCTTACGCTAAAGCAGTTCGCCAACGGTGAGATTTACGCCCGCTACGACGAGACCGTCCGCGGCGCCGACGTCTTCCTGATTCAGTCCGTGGCCGGCGGCAACGTCAACGACATGCTCATGGAGCTGCTCATCGCCACCGACGCTGCCAAGCGCGCATCCGCCCGCTCCATCACCGCCGTCATCACCCACTACGGCTATGCCCGCCAGGACCGCAAGGCCGGCCCGCGTGAGCCCATCACCGCCCGCCTCGTCGCCAACCTACTCGAGCGCGCCGGCGTCAACCGCATCATTACCCTCGACCTGCACCAGGGTCAGATCCAGGGCTTCTTTGATATCCCGGTTAACCACCTGTCCGCACTGCCGCTGTTTGGCCAGTACTACAACGACATGCACTTCGACACCGACAACCTGGTTGTCGTCTCCCCCGACGTGGGTCGTGCCAAGGCCGCCAAGAAGCTGTCCGACATGCTCGGCTGCGACCTGGCCATCGCCCACAAGGGCCGTCCGCGCCACAACGCCGCCGAGGTCATGGGCATCATCGGTGACATCAAGGGCAAGACCTGCATCATCAACGACGACATGATCGACACCGCAGGCACCCTGTGCGCCAACGTCAAGGAGCTCAAGGCTATGGGCGCCGGCGACATCTACGTCTGCGCCACCCACGGCATCTTCTCCGGTCCGGCCATCGAGCGTCTGAACGACGCCCCGATCGTCGAGTGCCTCGTCACCGACGCCATTCCCGTCGAGGTCG
This sequence comes from uncultured Collinsella sp., assembly GCA_938023085.1. Lineage (GTDB taxonomy): Bacteria > Actinomycetota > Coriobacteriia > Coriobacteriales > Coriobacteriaceae > Collinsella. The sequence continues at coordinate 47,548 of CALHDP010000129.1, read as the reverse complement.
GCGGCAAGATCAAGACCATCTCGGTCGCCGAGGAGTTCGCTCAGGCCATCTCCGCCGTTTACCACGAGGAGCCCGTCTCCACGCTCGTCGGCGGCGACTTCGCGCTGTAATCCAGCGTGCATCTCATCATCTTTGGTGTTTTTAAAGGGTCGGAAGCTCGCTTCCGACCCTTTTTCTACCCCTCGACAACCTTCCCTGGACAATTAGTTCAGATACGTATTTTTTTAAAGCTCCAAAGGCCGTTCTGAGCCTTCTGAACTCCCCGGCGAACGCCATACTGCCCAAAGCTCATCGCTTTCGAGTACGACCGCCGCATATTTACCCTCAAATCGCCCTCGAAAGCCCTTAGAAACGCCTCGAACGCCCGCCGTCTTATACGTATCTGAACTAACTGTCCAGTAGCTATCGTCAACCTTCGCGGCAGAGCTCAATTTCCTGCAATCCCCTCAACCGATTCCACCGATTTCATAACACCCAGCCGTTCATGGCGCGCAGCGCCCCGCTGAGCGAAAAGAACGGTATGGCGGTCGCATTCTGCCGCCAACTTAGTACGTTATAGCTATGACGACCGTGATTTCACATCTCTCCGCCCTCCGCGCAATTCGTCGCGCACGACGGGCGTACTCTGCCCTACCCTGGGACTCCGTTGATAGCGAACAGCAAGCACAGGCCTTGGCTGGCTGCATTCCCAACAATGACGCGATAGACTTTGGCGCACTTTCGATACTCGACGCCTGGAATGAAGATGATTCCGAACTGCTCGATCTTCTCGTTTCAAACGAAGACAACAGGCGCCCCGACAAGCGACTTCTTCAGCATATTCTCTCCACTCCTCTTCCTGAAGGTGCAATTATGCACGTCGAGGCCGACATCTACGCAACGTCTCCTGCCATGACAGCCATGCTTTGTTCCAAAAATGAATCAGTCGCCAAAACCTTGATGCTCCTTATGGAGCTGCTCGGAACCTACTCCCTTCCTCCCGGGGCAACATACCCCATTGCCTATGACGACATCTGGCCCAAGGGCGATGACTACGAAGCGATGGACGACCTCGATTGCCGGGGCGACCAGTCGGCGACCGAACAGCAGAACGAAACCCGCTACGAACAGGCACACTACAAATGCGAGCCCGCCACGACCATCGAAGATCTCGAGGCGGTCGCACACTTCGCCAAAAGTAGCTCATACACCTCGTTTCGCACGGCAGTCAAACTTGCCCGACCCGAATCTGCATCCCCAGCCGAATCCCTAATGTTTGCCGTTCTCGGAGCGCCCATGCGCTTTGGAGGATTCGGATGTTGCAGTCTGCCCATGGGAGGCCTGCTACTCAACTATCGAATCGACTTCGACACTCTTGCGGTCAACATGTCCTCGGGCATCCCCTATGCCATCTGCGACCTATATTGCCCGGCAGCCGGAGTCGACAACGAATACAACGGAATTGGGCATGAGCTTCAAAACGCTCGCATCCACGATGGCAATCGAAATAATGGCCTCAAGGCAATGGGCATCCACGTCCTGGTTATCAATCGCGACCAAATGAAAGACCTTGTTGCACTCGAAGCCTTCGCCCAAACGATGCATCGACTCGCGGGAGTCCGATTCCGATACCGTATCAAGGGCTATCGCAAGCGTCAGGCCGCTTGGCTCAACGCTCTGCGGGCCGGAATCGGCCTTGCGCCGGTCTAAACGGAGAATCACCCGCACGCCGCCGAACAGGACTGGACAGTTAGTTCAAATACGTATAAATGGACACATTGAATTAGGCTGTTTTGCAGTTATCTCTATACCATTCGCCCGATTTGAAGGCAGGGTAGACTTCAAAACAGCGTCATATGGACTAACTAAAGCTCCAAAACAACGTATCGGCATTGAATCGAGCAATTCGAGTTCTCAGAACTTATACGTATCCGAACTAACTGTCCACCTCGATTTCGACGGCCGTCCAAACGCCCTCAAATAACCTCAATTGCCCTCCATTTGACAGCGGCAACAGGGTCGCTCACCATAGCAGGCAACAAATCAACGAAAGGATGAACATGGCAGCTGCACAGCCGCTTAAGATTCGCATGGTTGCCGGACTTGGCAACCCTGGCGAGGAATATGCCGAGACCCGTCACAACGCTGGTTTCAAAGCAATCGACGAGCTGGCCCGTCAGGCCGGCGTCACGTACTGGAAAAACCAGGCCGGCGCCGAGGTCGCGCTCATCAACATCAACGATCCCGAGGAAGAGGGCGGTAAGCGCCAGATTGTACTGGTCAAGCCGCAGTCGTATATGAATACCTCGGGTGGCCCCATCTCCAAGCTCTGCCGCGAGTACAAGATCAAGGCCGAGGAGCTGCTCGTAATCCACGACGAGCTCGACATTCCCGCCGGCGACGTACGTGTTAAGGTGGGCGGTGGCCACGCCGGTCACAACGGCCTGCGCTCCATCATCGACAAGATGGGCAGCCGCGACTTCAGCCGCATCCGCACCGGCATCGGCAACCCTCCCGGCAAGATGGCCGTCGCCGACTACGTTCTTAAGCAGCTGCGCGCCCGCGAGGCCGAGGATTTCCAGGACACCTGCGCCCGCGCGGCCGACGCCGCCGGCCTGGCGATCGTGCACGGCGTGGTCTATGCCCGCGACCATGTCAACGGCGCCGCCTCCGCCAACGGCAAGCACTAAAACCTATCATTTAGGAACAGGTTTATTTCGGCAGGTTTTACCTGCGGAAACGCCCCAGTTGCGGCATCGCAATCAACCGCGCGCCGACATACATGCATAGCACCCCAAATGGGGCCGGCCTCATCACAACCCGAGGCCGGCCCCATTTGCCGTTTTACCTGATAAAACCGACCAAAATAAACCTCTCCCCCTTTGGTAGGCCGAAGTGGATAAACCCCGCTCCCAACCGCCGAAGACACACGTAAACGGCATGTCCATGAGGGTATAATTTGCACCGTATGTCTGCACAACGCCTGTGCGCGTACGGTTTTACTCGGGCTACCGTCCATTTCCGTGGAGGCACGGTTCGGCAGCCCTAACAAGAGAGGGGTTCTATGTATAAGATCCTGGAGAAGACGCAGTTCTCGGAGAAGGTGTTCAAGTTCCGCATCGAGGCGCCTGCAATCGCCAAGCATGCGCACGCTGGACAGTTCCTCATGGTTCGCGCCAACGAGACGGGCGAGCGTGTCCCGTTTACCCTGGCCGGCTGGAACGGTGACGAGGGCTGGGTCGAGTTCATCTTCATGGTGATCGGCAAGACCACCGAGATGCTTTCCACCTACGAGGCCGGCGAGTCGCTGCGCGACGTCGTGGGCCCGCTGGGCGTTCCCACCGAGATGGCTGAGGGCCCCTGCGCCGTCATTGGCGGCGGCGTCGGCCTGGCAATTGCCTTCCCGGTCGCCAAGCACCTGGTCGAGACCGGCCACGAGGTGCACGCCATCATGGGCGCCCGCACCAAGGACCTCCTGCTTATGGAGGACCAGTTCCGCGAGCTCCTCGACGAGGACCACATCCACATCACCACTGACGACGGCTCCTACGGCGAGCAGGGCGTTGTCACCGCTCCGCTGGAGCGCCTGCTGCAGGACAAGGCCGTGAGCCAGGTCTTCTGCGTCGGCCCCGTTCCGATGATGAAGTTCTCGACCCTCACCGCCCAGAAATACGACACCCCCATCACCGCGTCCCTCAACCCCATCATGGTTGACGGCACCGGTATGTGCGGCTGCTGCCGCGTCGAGGTGGGCGGCGTGACCAAGTTCGCTTGCGTCGACGGCCCCGACTTCGATGCCACCCTGGTCGACTGGGATGACCTTCGTGCCCGCCAGGCCGCTTACCGTTCCGAAGAGGGCGAGTCCCTCAAGGCCTATGAGGAAAAGAGCTGCGCATGCCACTAGTTAACGGTCGTTTCGTTGCCGATATGAAGTCGCCCCGCACCCCCGATAACGAGGAGCCGGCTGCCGAGCGCGCCTGCGACTTCCGCCCCGTCGACAAGGGCTTCACCGAGGAGATGGCGCTGGCCGAGGCCGAGCGCTGCCTCAACTGCAAGAAGCCGTTCTGTGTTGAGGGCTGCCCTGTCAACATCAACATCCCCCGCTTTATCGAGCAGATCCGCGCGAAGGACTTCGGCGGCGCCCTCGATACCATCCGCGAGGACTCCATGCTTCCCGCCATCTGCGGCCGCGTCTGCCCGCAGGAGAACCAGTGCGAGGGCAAGTGCATCCGTGGTAAGAAGTCCGAGCCCGTGGCCATCGGCCAGCTCGAGCGCTTCCTGGGTGACCGCCCCGAGCTCGCCTCCACGCCCAAGATGGCTCCCAAGAACGGCAAGAAGGTCGCCGTCGTGGGCTCTGGCCCGTCCGGCATCACCTGCGCCGGCGAGCTCGCCCGCAATGGCTTTGACGTCACCGTCTTTGAGGCTTTCTTCACCGGCGGCGGCGTGCTGGTCTACGGCATCCCCGAGTTCCGTCTGCCCAAGGCGGTCGTCAAGCGCGAGATTGACGGCCTGGAGGACATGGGCGTCAAGTTTGAGTACAACTCCGTCGTGGGCAACATGGCCACGGCCGAGGAGCTGTTCGAGCAGGGCTTCGACGCCATCTACGTGGCGACCGGCGCTGGCCTGCCCAAGTTCCTCAACGTCCCCGGCGAGAACCTGCCCAACGTCTTCTTCGCAAACGAGTACCTCACCCGCGTGAACCTGATGAAGGCCAACAAGTTCCCCGAGTACGACACCCCCACCAAGCACGGCAAGAACGTCGTCGTCTTTGGTGGCGGCAACGTGGCTATGGACGCCGTCCGTACCGCCAAGCGTCTGGGCGCCGAGCACGCCATCATCGCTTACCGCCGTACCGAGGACGAGATGCCCTGCCGTCGCGCCGAGCTGCACCATGCTAAGGCCGAGGGCGTCGAGGTTCTGCCGCTCGTCTCCCCGCTCGAGTTTGTCGCTGGCGAGGACGGCTCCGTGTGCGCCGTCAAGGTCCAGAAGATGGAGCTCGGCGAGCCCGACGAGTCCGGCCGTCGTCGCCCGGTGCCCATCGAGGGCGCCATCGAGGAGATTCCCTGCGACGTCGCAATCTCGGCTATCGGTACCAACGCCAACCCCTTCGCAAAGAAGATCGGCGGCAAGATGGAGCTCAACAAGTGGGGCTACATCGTCGCCGACGAGGAGACCGGCCAGACCACCGATCCCCGCATCTGGGCCGGCGGCGACATCGTCACCGGTGCCGCTACGGTCATTCTGGCGATGGGCGCCGGCAAGAAGGCCGCCGCTTCCATCACCAAGAGCCTGCTGGGCGAGTAATCACCTACAGCGTTAGCCATCAAACGGCAAAGTCCCCGTCGAGCACACGCCCGGCAGGGACTTTTTTTATGTTGGCCGCCCGACCACCATAAAGGGGCGGCGCCTTCGTGGTGGTTTTAGTCGGTTAGTCTTCGAGCTGCGCCACCTTGTAGCGGTAGGCGGCGGCAATAACGTCTTTGCAACCCTCGCGGCCCAGCTTGGCGCGGTTGACGACGATGTCTTTACCGCTCGTCATCTTCCACTTTCCGGCACTGTAGCGCTTATAGAACGCCTCGCGCGCCTTCTGCTGCTGCTTGACCAGCTTGGCGCCCTTCTTTTTGTTGAGGCCGCGCTTCTTGCGCACGATCTCGACGCGGTCCTCAAAGGGCGCAGTCACCAGCACGGCGATGTGGTTGGGGTTGTTGCGCAGCAGATAATCGGACAGACGGCCTTCGATAATGCAGCTCTCGGTCTCACCCAGATCCAAAATCACCTGGCTCATCTTTTGGAACAACTTGTCCGAGTACGAACGCGCATCGTAGCGGTCGGGCAGAAACGCCATGTTCTCCACGGCCAGGCGCTCGTCGTAGGCGGCCATCTTGTCGAGCGACTCGCCCGCGCGCAGCGAAGCACGCACCAGCAGCTCGTTATCGTACAGCGGAATCCCCAGCTCATCGGCGAGGATACGACCAATCTCGTGGCCCTCGGCGCCAAAGTCGCGCGCGATGGTAATGACCACAGGATTCTTCTTATTCTCCAGATCGCTCATCGCGATTCCTTTCTCTATGTGACAAAGGGGCTGTCCCTTTGCCACATTCTACGCTGCCACCATTCGCCTCTGATATGCGCGAACCAGCAACGAGATACCAAAGTTGAGCACAAAGTACATCGCAAACACCAGGCCGTAGAGCATAAGCACCTGCGACAGGTCGATCGCGTGGGCCATCACGACATTTGCCGTGTACATGAGCTCGGCCACGTTAATGCCCGAAAGATACGAGCTGTCCTTGATGACGGTCGTGCACTGGCTAAACAGCGCCGGAATGATCGTCTTAAACGTCTGCGGCAGGATGATATAGCGCATGGTGGCAAAGAAGCCAAAGCCCTGGCTCTGCGCCGCCTCAAACTGGCCACGCGGAATCGAGTTGAGACCGCCGCGCACAATCTCGGCCATAACAGCGCTGGTAAACAGCGTAAAGGCGATGGTCGAAATCACAATGTCCAAACCCTGCACCGTAAAGTAGATAAACAGGATCCACAGCAGGTTTGGCGTGCAACGGAACAGCTCGATATAGGCGCTCACCAAAATACGGAACGGGCGGGGCGCATAGCTCTTGACGAGCGCCAGCACCGTGCCAAAGATGAGCGAGAAAAAGATTGACAGCGCCGAGATCTCGATCGTCTTAACAAAGCCGCCCCAAATGTAGAGCAGGTTGGTCGCGTTGAAGATTTCCATGCGCTAGGCCTCCTCTACGTTGTCGAGCCCCAGCTCGGCCAGGCTCACACCGCGCGGACGCTCCTTGGAGCGGCGCTCGAGCCACTGCACCAGCATGGCGAGCGGAAAGCAGATGATGAAGTACATAAGGCAGCAGACGATGTATCCCTGCAGGTAACCGTACAGACTCACAAAGTTGTCGGAACGGTACATAAGGTCGCCGCCGGCCACAAGTGCCAGCACCGACGTGTTCTTGACCAGGTTGAGCGCCTGGTTACACAGCGGCGGCAGAATGATCTTGAACGTCTGGGGTAGCACGATGTACCAGTACGCCTGCGCACGGGTGAAGCCCTGGCTCTGGGCCGCCTCCATCTGACCGCGCGGAACCGCCTCGATACCAGTGCGGATGACCTCCGAAATGTAGGCCGCGTGATACAGGCCCACACCCAAGAAGCCCAGCACGAACGGCGCGATGCGCACCGGCTGGTCGGCACCGGTTATGGCCTGCAAAAACCGCGGACCGGCCATGTACATAAAGAGCACCTGCACGGGCAACGGGGTGTTCTGGTAAAACTCCACGTACACGCGGCTTATGGCGCGCAGCACGCGCGAACGGGTGGTAGAGAACACGCCCAGCAGCGTGCCCAGCACCAGCGACAGCAGCAGACCGGCAACGACCACCTGCAGCGTCACGCCAAAGCCCTCCCAGAAGGGCCCCATGTTTTGAAATGTCGTCGACCAGCGGTCGGCGTCAAACAATCCTTCGAGCATTTGATTCCTTCCTTGGACGATGCGCCTATACAAGACCCCAGGTCTTGACCTCTTGGTCGAGCCAGCCATCGGCCAGGCGATCGCAAATCACCTGATCGACCACGGCCGAAAGGTCGCAGCCCTTCTTGGTCGCCACGCCGTAGCCCTGCTCGCCAAACTTGACCTCGGGCTGCAGCAGCTCAACGGTCTCGTTCATGTAACCGGCCAGCGTGGAGCGGTCCATGGCAAAGACGTCGATATTGCCAGCGTCGAGCGAACTCTTGATGATGGGGTAGCCGCTAAAGGCCCTAAACTCGGGCTTACAGCTAAAGCCGTTGTCCTTGATCATCTGCTCGATCAGGCTCTGCGTGGTGGCGCCCTGGCTCACGCCAATGACCTTGCCATCCAAATCCTCAATCGAGGTAAAGCCCGAACGCTTCTTGACCATGAGTCCCACGTAGTCGGTGCGGTACGGCGTCGAGAAATCCCAGCTCTTCTTGCGCTCGTCGGTGATGGTGTAGGTCGCCGCGACCACGTCGAGTTGGCCGTTATCGATCAGCGGACCGCGCGTCTTGGGCGTTACGTCGGTAAACTCGACTAGCTCCTGGGCGCGGGCCTCCTTGTAGCTCACGCCAAAGACGGCAGCGGCGATCTGGTAGCACAAATCGACTTCCATGCCCTCAAAGCGGCCCTTGGCGGTGTCGTAATAGCCATAGCCGGGAACGTCCTTCTTAACGCCGGCATTCAGATGGCCACGCGACTTGATGGCCGCAAGCTTGGACCCCTTGTCGGAGTCCTCGCCGCTGGTGGAGTTGTCGCAACCGGTAAGCGCGGTCCCCGTCAGCGCAAGCATGCCGGCGCCAGCCAACTGCAAAAAGCGACGGCGCGACACGGCCGCCCTCGTCATATCCGTCATGTCCATCACCGCGCCTAGTGCAGAATCTTGGACAGGAACTCGCGGCAGCGCGGGTTCTCGGGGTTATCGAAGAAGTGCTCGGGTGTGCCCTCCTCCAGGATGCGGCCGTCCTCCATAAAGATGACGCGGTCGGCCACCTGGCGCGCAAAGCCCATCTCGTGCGTCACGCAGATCATGGTGATGTCCTCCTGCGCAAGCTCAATCATAACGTCAAGGACTTCCTGGACCATCTCGGGGTCGAGTGCCGAGGTCGGCTCGTCAAACAGGATGATGGGCTGCTTGGTGCACAGGGCACGAGCGATGGCGATGCGCTGCTGCTGACCGCCCGAGAGATTCTGCGGATACTCGCCGGCCTTATGCGCCATGCCAACGCGCTTGAGCGCGGCGATGGCGATCTCGGTCGCCTCCTCCTTGCTCTTCTTTTGCAGTTTGATGGGCGCGAGCGTCAGGTTGCCCAGCACCGTCATGTTGGGATACAGGTTGAACTGCTGAAACACCATGGAACTATACTTGCGAGCCATCTCCAGGTGATTCTTTTTGGTGAGCGGCGTACCGTCGATGACAACCTCGCCCGACGTGGGCTCCTCCAGATAATCGACGCAACGGATGAGCGTCGACTTACCCGAACCGGAAGGCCCGATCATTACGAGCTTCTCGCCGCGTTTGACGGTGAGGTTGATATCTTTGAGCACATGCAGGTCGCCAAAGTACTTGTTGAGATGCTTGATCTCGATCATGTCTGCCATGAATGTCCCTTCCCTGCGTTTACACGAGCTGAACTATTGTACGGAAAGAACCACGTTTCCGCAGCCCACACTACATTCCCGTAAAGAACCCGCAACCTTTAACCCACTCATTGGGGACGGGCTTAAATGAGTACCCGCTCATTGGGCACTCATTTAAGCCCGTCCCCAATGATTGCCCAGCCCAGCAAAAAGGGGCGCGACCGCAATGGTCACGTCCCCTTAACATCAACTATGTACCGCTCGGCCCTTAAGCCAGCTTTGCTCCGACGATCTTTGCCGCGGCAGGCTTATCGAAGTTGCCGCCGGTGGCCTTGCCGAGTGCACCCATAACCTGGCCCATCTGCTTCTTGGACGTGGCACCCAGCTCGGCGATAACCTGCTCGATCAGGGCCTCGAGCTCCTCACCCGAAACCTGCGCGGGCAGCAGGCTCTCCAGAATCTTGACCTGCTCGGTCAGGTTGTCGGTACGCTCTTGGTCGGTACCGGCCTTGATGGACATCTCCAACGTCTCGCTCGTCTGCTTAATCAAACGCTTGATCATGCTGTTGACGTCTTCCTCGGTCACATCGCGGCGCTCGTTAACCTCGATATTCTTCACCTCGGCCTTAACCTGGCGAATGATGGACAGGCGAACCTTGTCCTTGGCCTTCATGGCCGCAATCATTTCTTTCTGCAGCTCTTCGTTGGTCATCTGCAAATCCTCTCTAATAGCGTGGGCGGTGCTCGCGCGAGCACCGCCCCATGATTACTCAGTCGTCGACGAATCGTCGGTCGAGCTCTTGGTGACGCCCTTCAGACTCACGTTATAGGGTACGTCCTTGGGCATGGGGTTGACGGTAATGTCGGCGTCCTTCTTGTACTGCTCCAGCCACTCGCTGTATGCAGTACTGGCCGCCTGCGTCTTCACCACGTTGGAGACGTACTTCTTGATGGCCTTGGGCACCTGGTTGATGTCATCGACCTGATTATCGACATGGAAGCAGTCAGTACACTTGATGATGTGGTAACCATAGGTCGACTCGACGACTTCGCTCACGTCGCCCTTGTTGAGCCCCTCGAGCGCCGTCTGGTAGCTGTCGACGAAAGTGGTGAGCTTATCCCAGCCCACATCGCCCTTCTTCTCCTTGGAACCGGTGTCCTCGGAGTACTGCTCAACGGCGTCCTCAAAGCTCAGCTCACCGGAGTTGATCTTGTCCAGGCACTCCTGTGCCTTGGCCTTGGCGGCAGCCTTGTCCTCGTCGGAAGCGTCGGAATCAACCTTGATCAGGATGTTCGACGAGCGGCGAGCATCGTTGTAGTTAGACAGGTTCTCGTTGATGTAATCGACGATCTCGCTGTCCTTGGGCTTGCTGGTGGGCGCCACGGCATCCTTGAGTTTCTGTTGCGCCAGACTCTCCTTGAGCGAGTCCTTGTAGGTGTCCTCGGTATAGCCGTAGGTTTTGAGGGTCTTCTTAAAGGCCTTGGCACCGCCCGCGCTCTTGCACGCGTCCTTCCAAGCCTTCTCGACCTCCTCATCCGACACCGTCACGCCGTTCTCCTTCTGTGCCTGTTGAAGCAGAATCTGCTGCGTGTAGGAGTCGATGAGCTGCTTGCGGTACTTCTTGGGCGTGAGGTCGTTGTCAACCAGATACTGCGCCCAGTCCTTGTCCTTGGTGTAGCCGTAGGACGTGCGCATGCTCATGATCTGCTTGGTCACGGTGTCCTCGGTGAGGTTGGTGCCGTTGATAGTAGCAGCAACACCGCCGGTCAGCTTGTAGCCCGAGGTGTCCTCGGCCTGCGACATAAGGCCGGAGCACGCCATGGCCGAGACGGAAAGCAGCATCGCCAGCACGCCGATGACCACCAGGACGATCTTGACGGTCTTAGACACGTACGTCTTGCGCTGCTTCTTGCGAGAGCTGGAGGCAGCGCGGGCCTGCTGCTCGGGCGTCGGCGCGGCCTCGGAGTTCTTTTTCTTATTTGCCATAGTTGGCCTTTCGCATAACGAATCGAACAAACGCCATTGTGTCACAACGCGGACCCCGCGGCACACCTGGCACATGGGGGACAAGTTAATCTGCACCATTTTGGTGCAAAGGGGACAGCTCTGGCAGCCGGCACCTTAGAAGTGACGGCGGATGGCGTCGACCATGCCCTGGGGCGTGGTCTGGCCGAGCACGTCGGCTGCGGCATCGGCGCCCATAAAGATGTTCATGAGTGCCTGCAGGGCCTCGACCTGGCCGCCCGGCTCGGCAATACCCAAATTGATGACGATCTGCGCCGGCACCGGAGCGCCCATGCCAGCCATAGCGTTAAATGTCACGGGCGCGGCGGGCTTCACCACCGCGATATAGGGCTTGGCCACAAACCCCGGATCGGTATGCGGAATGGCAATGTTTGCCGCCGGCATGGCAAGGCCCGTGGGATAGGCATCCTCGCGCGTGAGAACGGCGTCGAGCCAACCGTCGGCAATGTAGCCACGTGGTGCAAGCTCGCCCTCGAGCCGCGCAAACACCTCATCCGGCGTCGCACACTCCCAATCAAAAAACACCAGCTCAGGCGTAAACAGCGCTTCGTTATCCGCCATGCGCTCACCTCTCTCACCTAGCCATCGGGGACGTTCTTAAATGACTAGTCGTTAAAGAACGTCGCAGGTGACTACCCAAAACAAAAGGTGGCCACGCGCGCCTTGGCGCCAATGACCACCCTGACTACTCGGCTAAATTGTACTGTGCGCCGCTAGCCGCGAGGCGCGTCAATTGCGACCTTGCCGCTCTCCAGCACGTGGACGCGGCCGTCGGCGAGCATTTGCACGACCTCGGGATACAGCACGTGCTCAATCGCGTGGATGTGCTCCTCGAGCGTGTCGACATCCCAACCTTCCTCGACAGCCAGCGCGCGCTGGGCGATGATGGGGCCGTTGTCGTAGATCTCGTTGGCAAAGTGCACGGTCACACCGGTTACCTTGACGCCGCGCGCAAAGGCATCGTCGATCGCATGCGCGCCGGTAAAGCTCGGCAGCAGTGCCGGATGCAAGTTGACCACGCGGTTGGGAAACGCCGCCAGCAGCGGCGTGTGCACCATGCGCATGTAACCGGCCATGACCACATATTCGCAGCCGCGCTCGAGCAGCTCGTGCGCGATGATCTCGTCGGCGGCGATGGGGTCGGCATAGACATCCTTGGACAGCGTGAGCGTCTGGATGCCCGCGCGCTCAGCGCGCTGCAAACCCTTAGCCGAAGGACGGCTCGACACCACAAGCTCAATCGAAGCGTTGAGCTTGCCGGCGGCGATCAGATCGATCAGCGCCTGCAGGTTGGTACCCGAACCGCTGATGAGCACACCGATCTTGAGCGGCTCGGCCGTATCGGTGCCGGTCGGACGGGTGTAGGGCACAAAGCCCAGGCCCTCGGCAGCAGCCATCTGCTCGTTAGCGCTCATCGGAGTACACAACCTTACCGGAACCCTCGACGCACTCGCCCACGCGGAACGGCTTCTCGCCCAGCGCGACCAGGGCCTCGGTCACGGCAGCCTCGTCCTCGGGGGCGACGATCAGGCACAGGCCAACGCCCATGTTGAAGGTCTTGCATGCCTCGTTGGGCGCGAGCTCGGCCTGGCGCGACACGTAGGTGATGACGGGCGGAACGTCCCAACCCATCTCGGCGCCGTTGCGGGTGACCACGGCGTCGACGTCGTCGGCGAGCGCGCGGTTGAGGTTCTCGGTGATGCCGCCGCCGGTGATGTGGGCGATGGCGTGCACCGGAGCGCCACCGCGCAGCAGCTCCAGAATCGGCTTGACATAGATGCGCGTGGGGGCCAACAGGGCGTCTGCCAGCGATGCGCCGCCGAGTTCCTCGAGCGGACGGCTCAGCTCCTCGGCCTTAGCGGCGGCCTCGGGCGTGCCCGGCTTAATACCGTCGACGCCAATGACCTTACGCACGAGCGAGTAGCCGTTGGAGTGCACGCCGGTGGAAGGCAGGCCCAGGATCACGTCGCCGGGGCGGACGTTCGCAGGGTCGAGCATCTTGGGACGGTCGACGACGCCCACGGTAAATCCGGCAAGGTCGTAGTCGGCAGGAGCCATGACGCCGGGGTGCTCGGCCATCTCGCCGCCCACGAGCGCGCAGCCCGCGAGCTTGCAGCCGTCGGCCACACCCTTGATGATCTTTGCCATGTGCTCGGCCTCGATGTGGCCGATGGCAACGTAGTCCAGGAAGAACAGCGGCTCGGCGCCCGAAGCCAAAATGTCATTGACGCACATGGCGACCAGGTCCTGGCCCACCGTCTCGTGACGGTCCATGATCTGGGCGAGCACGAGCTTGGTGCCCACGCCGTCGGTGCCGCTGATCAAGATCGGGTCCTCCATATCCTTGAGCGCGGCGGCCGAGAACAGGCCACCAAAGCCACCGATGCCGCCGATAACCTCGGGGCGGTTGGTGTCCTTGACCATCTGCTTAATAGCGTCGACGGCGCGGCCGCCCTCGGCGGTATCGACGCCGGCGTCCTCGTACGTCACATGCTTGCTGTCGCTCATCTGAGCCTTCCTCTCCCACTACCGTGGCGCCGCGCGGGCGCCAAACGGTGCTCATAGTTGCGTTCATTTCGGCGCGTGCCATAACAGCACGCGCCGTCATATCAACAAAACAGCAGGTAAAACCTACCAAAATAAACCTGTCCCCACATGGCAGATTTTAGGCCTCGCCGTGCTCCTCTTCCCAGCTGCGGTCGTCGTATTTCTCGACCACGGCGTCGTCGTCAAAGTGCAGCGGCTTGTCCAGGTTGCGGGGCTTAAAGCCCTCCATAAACTTGTCGCGGCCAAAGCTCTCGGGAATCGCCACGGGGTAGCGTCCGGTAAAGCACGCATCGCAGTAACCGCCCTTGGGCATGACCTTCAGCAGGCCCTCGACCGAAAGGAAGGCCAGCGAATCGGCGCCAATGTACTCGCAGATCTCGTCGACCGTCTTGTTGGCGCTGATAAGCTGCGACTGCACGTCGGTATCGATACCGTAGAAGCACGGCCAGATGACCTCGGGCGAGTTGATGCGGATATGAATCTCCTTGGCGCCGGCGTTGCGCAGCATCTTGACGAGCTGCACCATGGTGGTACCGCGGACGATGGAGTCGTCGATGACGACTAGGCGCTTGCCTTCGATGTTGTCGCGCAGCGGGTTGAGCTTCATACGCACGCCCATGGCACGCAGCTCCTGCGTAGGCTCGATAAACGTACGGCCCACATAGCGATTCTTGATGAGGCCCTCGCCAAAGGGAATGCCGCTCTCGTGCGAATAGCCCTCCGCGGGCGGCAGGCCGGAGTCGGGCACGCCGATGACCAGGTCGGCCTCGACGGGCTCCTCATGTGCCAGCTGACGACCCATGTCATAGCGGCAGGCGTAGACGCTCTTGCCGTTCATGATGGAGTCGGGGCGAGCGAAGTAGACCTGCTCAAAGATGCAGTTAGCAGGCTCTTCGGCGGCAGGCACGCCTTGCTCGGACACAAGGCCCTCGGCGCTGATGCGCAAAATCTCACCGGGACGGACGTCGCGGACGTACTCGGCGCCCACAATGTCGAGCGCACAAGTCTCGGAGGCGACGACCCAGCCGCCGGCGCGGGTGACATGGGTGGTGGCGTCGACCGTCGCGGCGCCGTCCTGCGACGGCAGTTGCGAAACGGATGCGACATCGGCCTGGTCCAGACCCTCGTCCACCAGCTTGCCCAGCACGAGCGGGCGAATGCCGTGCGGGTCGCGGAATGCGTAGAGCGCCTGCTCGTTGATGAGCGTCATGGCGTAGCCGCCGCGCACGAGCTCCATGGTCTTGCGAATGCCCTCGCGCAGATGGCCTGTACGCTGAGTAAAGTAGCCGATGAGTTTGGTCGCGACCTCGGAATCCGAGTTGGAGAGGAATGGCACGCCCAGCTCGATAAGCTGGCGGCGCAGCTCGTCGGTGTTGACGAGGGTGCCGTTGTGCGCGAGCGCGATAATGACGCTATTGATGGTAGAGAGGTGCGGCTGAGAGGCTTCCCAGCTCTTGGCGCCGGCGGTGCCGTAGCGCACATGACCCACGGCCAGCTGACCGGAGAGCGTCGACAAGTCGGCATTGGAGAACACACGGTCGAGCAGGCCCAGATCCTTGCGGACCATAACCGTACCGCCGTCACCAACAGCGATTCCCGCCGATTCTTGGCCACGGTGCTGCAGTGCACGCAGGCCAAAGTACGTCAGTCGAGCCACGTCGCGATCGGGCGCCCAGACACCAAAAACGCCGCATTCCTCATGCAGTTGGTCGGAGTCCGGATCATACGTCGACATGGCGTTCACCTGTCCCGCGGCACGCTCGGCCGCGCGGATGGTTTCTTGAGACATGGCATCCCCTCAGAGCCTCGTTATTTGGCGTTACCTGCCCTATTATACGCACGGCAAGACAAGCACTCCCGCGCATGAACAGCGCTTTTTAAAAGCCCACCGAGCTTATAATCCGTTTTGCAGCCAGACATTTTATTGGGCAGGCGCCTCGGGGCTGACGATCCCGCATGCTTCCGTCGCGACGCGTCTCATCCGCCGTTGGGGCTTGCATTGCTGCAATTGGGACGTTCGTCCTGTCTTTTGGCAGGTCGGCGGCGTATCCTTGTACCTACAGCAAAACGAGAAAGGTTATGTATGGATCGAAACGAACTCGACCCCAGCGTCCCCAGCGCCACGGAGGTCAAGAAGATCCCCCTCATCATTAAGGTGTACGCCGTCCTGTGCATCCTGTCCGGCGTGGGCACGCTCCCCTCGGTCGGCGCCTTTATGTGGCAGGTCATCACCGCGCTCATCAATGGCAACGCCGCCGCCAAGCTCGGCGACAACACACTCGTCGCGGTCGGCCTTATCGTCGCCGGCATCATGCTCTCGGCTGCCAGTGCTGTCATCTTGATCATCTTTGGCCTAGACCTCATCAAGAACCAGCGTCGCAATGCCGCCCGTCTGTCCTATATCCTTATCGCGTTTACCGTCGTCGAGCTTTTGGTTGACGTGATGCTCCAGGGCATCGGGCCCTTCTTGCTGCGCCCTGCCATCCAGCTCGGCATCCTCGTCGCACTTTCGGCCACCGTCGACCCCACGCTGCGCCAGGAGCGCGAGCTGCAGCGCCGCCTGCAGGAGATGCTCGACCGCGACGCCGCCGCCGAGGGCATGCTCGGGCGCGATGAAACCGGCGAAGGCTACATCAAGCTCAACTACTTCAACCTGTTCTGGGTATTCTTTGTCTGCTGCATACTCGGCCTGGTCCTGGAGGATATCTGGCATATGACCGTCAACGATCCGGGTGTCTACCAGGACCGCGCCGGTATGCTGTTTGGCCCCTTCAGCCCCATCTACGGCTTTGGTGCCGTGCTCATGACCATGGTGCTCAACCGCTTCTATAAAAAGAACCCCATCATCATTTTCCTGGTGAGCGCCCTGCTCGGCGCCAGCTTTGAGGTGTTCGTGGGCTGGTTTATGCAGACCGCGTTTGGCGTGGTCTCGTGGAGCTACTCGCACATAACGCTGTTCGGTATGCCCGACCCGCTCGTGGTCCTCACGGGCGGACGCACCTGCACGGGCTTCGCCTGTCTGTGGGGCCTGGGCGGCCTCATCTGGATCAAGCTGCTGCTGCCGAGGCTGCTCAAGCTCATTAACATGATTCCGTGGAAGAGCCGCTACTCGGCTACCGTCATCTTCACCATCATTATGCTGGTCGATGGCGTTATGACGCTGCAGTCGCTCGATTATTGGTATCAGCGCGTCAACGGCACGGAACCGGATATTCCCGTTGCGCAGTTCTACGGCAAGTATTTCGATAATGACTTTATGGAGAATCGCTTCCAGAGCATGACCATGAGCCCCAAGGATGCAACGCGCGTGTAGCGCTCACCGCGCCCAAAACGCAAAATGCCCGCCGGTATCACACGTACCGGCGGGCATTTTTATAAACGAGCCTTCTATCGACGCAAGCCTCTACGCCTCGCGCTCGACCTCACTCACGCATTCATTCTTGATGGTGCCAACGAGCGCCTGCAGCGCATCGACCACGTGCGGGCGAATGTCCCCGCCGATGAGCACGAGCATGATGTCGTCACCTACGGCAAGCTCACCGCTTGCCAGCCACACGCGTACATAGCCGATACCCGGCATCGCGCGCGTGGCCTCGATAGCAGCCTGCACCTTGCTGGCGTCGTAGCCAAACACCATGCCGCCCACCTTGTGGCCCGGCGCCACGCCATCGGTCTCGACACCGCGCGCCTCGGCCTTGGGCGTCGAGCGCACCACACCGTTATGTGTCAGATACATACCGCACGCAGGTGCCGACGAATCGGCCTTGGCCTCACGCAGCCAAGCATCAACCGAAGGCATCAATTTGCCATTTTCAAGCATCGTTTCTCCCTCTACTGTCAGCGAGTAGCCAATTTGGGACGGGTTTTAGCTACCCCTGGATAATCTATTCCTCGACCGGCGTGAGCACCATGACGGCACGCGTGTTGCTCAGCGATAGCGAACGACAGGTCACAAGCGTTACGACCTTGGTTGCCGAGGCGGCGCGGTCGCTCGCATCGCTCGCCACGGCAGAGGCACCGTCGAGCATCTCGGACAGATAGTTCTTGAGCCCGTCATCGCCCTCAAAATTGGGCGTGCGCGCCTTGGCATACGTGTCCTCAACAACTTTGGTCGCCAGTGGTCGCAGCTTATACGTAGCATCCCGTGTGATGTAGTACACATATTCAATGCTATCGAACGTTGCCTGGTCAGTCGTATCCGAAATCACGTTGAACATCGACCCATCGTTCATATGGTGTCCGTAGATCGTGGTCTGCTGGTCAACCATTCCCGGCGCGGTGTCATCACTATCCAAGAAAATGGCACCGGACGCGTTAGCCGTACCGTCAAACAGCGTGTTGAGGTATTTGGAGTTGTTGTTGGTCTGCACCACGGGATAGTTGATGTTGGTTCCCGGCGCGTAAATCCAACCCACAATCTCGGGGTTCGTCTGAGCAAGTGCATCAAAATCGATAATCGGCACGCCGCTGGCGTCCTGATCGCTTATATATTGCTTCTCGATTTTCTGATACGAATCGCTCGCCTGCTTATAGCCAATCTGAGCATTAATAAAGATAGCGGCGGCGGCGACAATCAGACCGATGCCCACGATGATGAGCAGAATGGGAATAATGGAGCGGCGCTTTTTGCGCGGCGGCTCGGTGTAATCCGACGGCGCGGCATGCGATGAAGACCGGGGCGGTTTTTTAGCGGTGCTATAAGACGAAGGACGATATGCGGCCGGCGCGTCCTGTCGACGATGCGTCGCCGGTGTCACGGGACGCGGCGCGCGCGGCTGCTGAGGAGAGGATGTCCGACCCTGCTGTGCCGCACGGGCAGCACCCGGCTTCGACGGATCGGGAATCTGAGAAGCCTTGAATCGTTTTCCCTGATAGTCGGACATGGTTCTCCTTATACTGCGGTGAAACGGCGGAACGCCTAGGCGTCGGCCATCTCCTGCTTCATCTTCTCGATAACCTTGCGGTACTCGGGGTCGCATGCACCCAGAATCTGCATGGCATAGATGGCAGCATTCTTGGCACCGTTGATGGCAACGCAGGCCACGGGCACGCCCGAAGGCATCTGCACCATCGACAGCAGCGAATCCATACCGCCCAGGTCACTCGTCTTCATAGGCACGCCGATAACCGGCAGCGGCGTAAAGGCAGCCACGACACCGCCCAGGTGAGCAGCCTTGCCGGCGGCGGCGATAATCACTTTGATACCGCGATCGGCAGCAGTCGAAGCCCACTCGTGGACCTTCGCCGGCGTGCGGTGTGCGCTCGCGATCACGAGCTCATAGGGCACACCCAGCGCCTCGAGCTCGGCGGTGCAACCTTCCATAACGCCCAGATCGGACTTGGAGCCCATGATGATCCCGACAACCGGCTTTTGATCTGCCATAAACAAAGACCTCCTGTTGAGAACGGCGACGCGGCGGATCCGCGACCCTTAACTACTGAGAGTAGTATAGCTGCTCCCGTCCCTGCGGTCTTTGTGGCGCTTCGCGGGCGGGCCAGGCTTTATCTTCACTCCGGTTGCTTCGCAAAGTCGTTCAGATAAAGCCTGGCCCGCCCGCGAAGCGCCCTGCGACCTACCGGGAATTGCCATGACGTACGTTGGCTGATGAATTGGAAGGAAAGGTCAACGGAGACTGAAGGCAATTGGTTCAGCGAAAAACCCTGACGAATCTAATTCGTCAGGGCCCCACCAACGCTCACTCGTCGTTCATCGTTAAAGCTAGATATTCTCTTCCGCCCATTTCTCGAAATCGAGTTCTCGTCTCTGAGCAGTTCGGTAGACTTCCATGTCTTCGCGAGCGCCTACCACTACGATGGCCATCTTTTCTTTAATTCTGATGAGGCGGTACACGATTCGAATGCCACTTCCCCTGAGCTTGATTTTCATAAAGCCAGTCAAATCCGTACCTGCCTTGTTTCCAAGAGGCTTGCCGAATCCACCTTCGTTCTGCGGCAATGGGTTCGTTCTGATTTTTTCTATAGCCTTAAGGACGATCTTTCGTTGGGAGCCGTCCAGACGCTTAATATCCTTGAGAGCATCCGGGTAGAAAGCGACTTCGTACCCACTCATTCAAACTCGACCTCATCCATCTGATCGAGTTCGTCCTGGCTCACACCCAGCTCTTCCATAACATCAGACAGGGAAACAAGCGCATCGTCACTTGCCACAGCCACTCTCTTAAGTGCCAACGTTAACAAGGCGAGGTCCTCCTCCGCTTGCTTCGCTTCCCTATATTCATCGGGTGTCACAATCACAAACGCTGGCTTGTTGTGTTTGAGAACCACAACTGGATTGTCGTCCCCAACCTTCGAAAATGCAGCCGAGCCCTTACCGTGGCTGAAATCGCTAATTGGAACAAGGTTGTCGAGCATCTGCAAAGCAGGCATACATACCTCCTAAAAATGAATTCTTTTTCGAATTCATTTTATCATTCTTTTTTGCTATATTGTACCACGCAACCGAAACAACCTTTTAGGATACGAATCCGAGCTTAGAATGACTGTTGGCCCTCGCACCGCCCTTGCCTCTTTTATTACGTCAAGTGGTATACAGCGAAGCAAAATGGCGATCTAAAGTGCGCGGCACTCACCTCGCATCGCTACAAAAAACAAACTGCTCCCCACCCACTCGGGCAAGGAGCAAGCCTCATTTTTAATCAGACTGAGAACCACGAATGCAGAAACACAGGCGACTTCAGTCCCTTATCGCCGAGAGACGTTATTGTACAGCCATTTCTTTAAGCTTCTCAGCCATCAACAAACACACGTCTTCCGATTGCGGGTACACGCCAAAATGATCGAAGAAACCATGGTCACATCCGGCATATTCGATGACCTCGACATCGATTCCTGAAGACCGTAATTTTGTAGCCCATTTTTCATCGGGGATACGAAGCGGATCGTATTCGGATGTCACGATAGTCACCGGGGGGAAATCAGTGCAGTCCTCAAGCATTAGCGCAGAAATCAACGGGTCATGAGGAGACATTTTTCCGTGTGCACAAAGTTCGACCATCGGGCCGTCCGAATCGCGAAGATGGTCGATGCGAAAACGCGCAACGTCCTCTTGATCGGCTATCGCAGGAAAATCCTCATATCCCTCGCCCTGTTCGCCCGCAAGGTCGACTTCAGGATAGATTTCGAAGGCATGGGCTACAGCTCCAGCACCCCTGAGCTGAACACACGCATTAGTAAGGCTTCCTCCCGCAGAGTCGCCGGCGACCATTATTTTATGAGGATCGATTCCGAGATCCCCGGCATGCTCGCGCACATAATCAAGAGCAAGAACGCAATCCTCGATCTGCCCGGGAAATGCCGTCTCCGGCGCCAAGCGGTATTCCGGATAAACCACCACTGCACCAGACTTTTCGGCGATGAACTCGAGCTGATGTTCAAATTGCAGAACATTCCCCGCCATAAACGCGCCGCCATGCAGGTAAACTAGCGCTGGACTTGCCTCCTTATGATTTGGTGGCGTCCAGACGAATAAATCTATATAGCGATCGGCTGCCTCCATGAGGACCTCATCGCGCTGAACCTCACCATCGAGTAGGCGGTATGTCGGCTTATCCGGGCGATGACGCATTCCAATAAGGCTCGTCCAGCTCGGAGACATGCTAACATTCCGCATCTTCTTGCGGGATACCTCGAGAATTCGTGGGTCAAGCACATGCTCTCTTTCATCATCAGGAACCGGACGAATTTGAACCTCGAGTCCCCTCTTCTCGGTTATAAACGAGCGACCGGAGATGGCGCCAATCAACGCCTCGTCGTATTGTCTGCCCATCTTAAATCCCCTCTCGGCGATAACGCCAAATCGATATTTCCATAACTTTTGAGATAACGGCTTATGATGTCCTCAGTTGTCGTATATCTATGTACTAAAGAAACTGAAGACCAAGGGGTCCACCATGCCTGCAGCAAAAGACGAGCTCACTCAGCCAGAGCTTCTCTATCAGACCGTTGAAAACGATATCCTCAAGAAAATAGTTTCTGGCGAACTCCCCGGCGGCAGTCAGATTCCCACCGAAACCGAGCTTTGCAAGCAATACAAAGTAAGCAGGATCACCGTAAGACGCGCCGTACAGAATCTCATTGACCAAAACTTGCTCTACCGCCTGCGAGGCAAGGGGACATTCGTAAACCCATCGAAGCTCACCCTGAAACGAGGAACAAGCACCATTTTCAATTTGAGCTCCGACCCCCAATACGGCGATAAAACAACCAAGTCCATCTTGGAAACAGGCTTGATCAAGGCTGATGCCCACATTGCACGGGAGCTCAAAATTGACAACGGAACCGTAGTGCAACGAGTTGCGCGCTTGGTTTATATCGAAAATGCCCCCTGCGCCATCGACACCATTTATGCAACGCAGGGCACTCTACCCGGACTACTGGAGCTTCTCACAGACAATGCCAGTCTTTTCGACCTGATCGCCAACCATTACGGCATCGCAACCGGTATTGAGAAACTCAAAATCACCGCAGGAATAGCGGGGCTCCAAGAAGCAAACCTTCTCGGTTATATCGTTGGAGCCCCCGTGAGCGTTGTCGAGCACGTCACATATGCCTGCAATGAAATGCCACTCCACTATTCGAAAACCGTTTGGCGAGCAGACGCATCGTCCTTCGAGTTCAGCATCTCAAAAGATGGACGCCTTCTCTAGCCCAAAATCCCCAGGACGCCGAGCACAATACCCGCAGCGAGAATGCCCACAATCTGCCAAATAATTTTGACCTGTTTCTTATTGCAGAGACACATGATCCCGAACGCGCAGAGCGGCAAAAGAGCCGGGAATATCCCATCGAGCGTTTCCTGCAACTTAAACGCGGTGTCGCCGAAGTTAAGAGCGAGCGGAGTGGTAACTGCAACGGTGGTCGCCACCATTCCACCAACTACCATTAGTCCCACAATCGCCAGGCCGGACGTAACTTTGTGCATTACATCAGAATCGTTCAGCTTCGAAATCATGCCACTGCCAAGCGAATAACCATACTGAAGCCCAAACCAGCGGATCAGGATCGTTGGGACATTATAAAGAAGCAGGAACAGGATTGGGCCGAGCAGACTGCCCGAAAGGCAAAGTCCTGTCACAACGCCCGTCGCAATCATGCGAAGCGTACTGGCAATCAGTGAATCTCCAATACCGGAAAGCGGAGCCATAAGCGATGCTTTCATGGCGTTAATTGAGGCGGTGTCAAAGTCCTGATTGTTGGCGTTTTCCTCCTCCATGGAGGCCACAATGCCGGCGACCAGAGGATTAAACGTAACTTGAATATTGTAGAACTCAAGATGACGCTTATATGCCTCGATCCGGTCTTCAGGCTTATCGTATAACCGCTTGATTACCGGAATCATGTCGTAGCAGAAACCAACGTTCATTTGTCGGTCAAAGCTCCACATGATGTTGAGTGGAAAGCTACGCCAAAATAACGCCTTTAAGTCTTTCTTGGTTATTCTCTTATCGGTCGATTTATTTGACTCCGGCGAGAGCTCAAGAACATCATTAGAATTCGTTGTCATCGTCAACCTCCTTAGCGACCGCCGCACTGGCAGGCATAAAAATGTGAGCCATATTGAGAATCCCAATCAGGATCAGCGAAAACGCCACGATACCGATCGTCGGAATGTTTAGATAGGCACTCAGCAAGAAGCCTCCAAAGAATAGGAAGCTCAGCTCCTTGGTGGACAGGATTGACATAAGCTGCGCAAATCCAAGCGCGGGCAGAATACCCGTTGCGATCGTAAGCCCATTCGTAAGCCAATCAGGAATGGCGTCAATCAGTGCCTGAACAGCATCATTTCCAACGTAAAAAGCCACGCCGCAAATCAAGCCAAGCGCAATGATGTAGAGAATTCCATTGGTCCACATAGCGGCTGCAATCGTTTTGGGGTCGTCTTTTTCGGCACCACGATCAGCCCAGACAGCCATAGGAGGCGTAACAACGCTATACATAAGGCTGTCAAACATGCCGGCAAGCACCGCAGTGGGCATAGCAATAGTCAGAGCGGTCTCGGGACCCGCACCCATAGTAATCGCAAAGGCTGTTCCCAAAACTGAACCAACAATTACGTTGGGCGGCACGGCAGCACCAACCTGCCAGACCCCCATGAACGCGAGTTCGAGCTGGAAACCAACAATAACGCCAGTCGGAATATCACCCAAAAAAATACCGACGATCGCTCCGAGGACAATCGGCCGCTCGACCATCGCAGTACCGAGTAAATAATCCGATTGACCTATCGCAGCGGCAAGACCAACCAGAAAAGCCTGAAGCAGCATATTTCTCCCTCTTCCTACAAATCAAAACTTGTTACGATGCGTTTTTTCTCGCTAGCAACCTGCCTTACCTCGAACTCGATTCCATCAGCCATGGCTTTCTTAATTTCATTAATATCGGATTGGGAAAGGCGCACAGCAGGGCCAAGCTCCTTTACGCTATCCCCCAACGGTCGAGCGCCGCCTAAATTCACAGACGTTATTTTTGGACACGCACGCGCAACTTCACAGGCGTCATGTACATTTCCCGCAACAACAATTAGCTCGTATTTATCCACCGCGCTTCCGTTAAGGGCCACGATGGAATCTTCTACACTTTTGACAACCAATTTGGCATCAGCGGGTTTTGCAATTCGCAGCGCTTGAATTCGCTCTTTGCTTGCGGCGTACTCATCTGAAACCACAAGAATAGCGTTTGCTTCAAGCGTTGGATACCAAGAGAACACGGTCTGCCCATGCACTAACCGGCTATCGACGCGACACAGTTTAATCATTTTGCCCCTTTCTCGACTTGAACACAGACAATCATCCTTGACTGCTAATGGCATATTACGTCATATGACGTAATATGCCATTACATAATATCTTGAACGGTTGAATATCACCGCTAAATGGTATTTATCTCTAAAAACAGGAGGTGCAGTCCGTCTAGACACAGTGCGTCGGGGCGAGAGGGGCCGAGTTTCCTCCTGAGCGACTCTGCTTGCAGCCGGAGCGAAGGGGGAAACTCGGCCCCTCCCGCCCCGGCCGGACAGCTCGACCTACACCGTGTGCTGCGGCAGGTCCTGCAGGGCGATGACGTCCATGCCCATGTCGTTGGCGCTGCCGTGACCCTGCTGGTCCTCGCGCACGGCCTCGATGGCACTCACGTATGTGTTGGCGGCAGACATCGCCGTCACGCAGGTCACACCGCGGCGTACGGCCTCGGTACGTAGCAGGTAGCCATCGCCACGCGAGCCCGGACCATACGGCGTGTTGATGATTACCGCAATCTTGCCATCGGCGATGAGGTCGCCGATGTTGGGGCGCTCGCCGTCGTGCGGGCCGCTGATCTTCTCCACGACCTCGCACGTCACGTTGCCGCCACGCAGCACGCGCGCCGTACCCTCGGTGGAGCAGATATCAAAGCCCAGGTAGCGAAGGATACGCGCAACCGAAAGGATATGACGCTTGTCGCGGTCGCACACGCTAATGAACACCTTGCCGGCGCTCGGGTCGGGCAGCTTGTAATCGATCGCCAGCTGCGTCTTGGCGTATGCCTCGGGATAGCTCTTGGCGATACCCATGACCTCGCCCGTCGACTTCATCTCGGGTCCCAGGATAACGTCGGCTCCCGGGAAACGGCCCCAGGGCATAACGGCTTCCTTCATGCAGAACCAGTCCAGCTGACGCTCGTCGCTCGGCAGGCCCAGGCTCGCGATGGAATCGCCCGCCATGATACGCGCCGCGCACTTGGCCAGCGGTACGCCGGTGGCCTTGGAGATGAACGGCACGGTACGGCTGGCACGCGGGTTGGCCTCGATCACGTAGACAGTCTCGCCCTTG
Organism: uncultured Collinsella sp.; assembly: GCA_938023085.1. Classification (GTDB taxonomy): domain Bacteria; phylum Actinomycetota; class Coriobacteriia; order Coriobacteriales; family Coriobacteriaceae; genus Collinsella. The sequence goes on along the minus strand of CALHDP010000129.1, from coordinate 22,062 downwards.
ATGGCATACTGCACGTTGACCAGGCCGCGTACGCCCAGCGCCATCGCGATGCGGCGTGTGGTCTCGCGAAGCTTTGCCTGCAGGCTCTCGCTAAAGCTGAACGGCGGGATGCAGGTCGCAGAGTCGCCGGAGTGAATACCGGCCTCCTCGATATGCTCCAGAATGCCGCCGATGTAGACCTCTTCGCCATCGCACAGGGCGTCGACATCGGACTCGATCGCGCCCTCCAGGAAGCGATCGAGGTACACCGGGTAGTCGGGGCTAATGCGCGCAGCCTCGGCCATGTAATCGCGCAGATGCTCGGCATCGTAGGCGATCATCATGCCGCGGCCGCCCAGCACGTAGCTCGGACGCACCAGCAGCGGGTAGCCAATATGCGCGGCCACGGCCTCGGCCTCCTCAAACGAGGTTGCCTGGCCCGCCGGCGGATACATAATGCCCAGCTTGTCGAGCAGGGCGGCAAAGCGCTCGCGGTCCTCGGCAAAGTCGATGGCATCGGGCTTGGTGCCCATGATGTTTACGCCGCTTTCCTCGAGCATGCGCGCCAGCTTAAGCGGAGTCTGGCCGCCGAGCGTCACCACGACGCCGTCGGGTCGCTCAACATCGATGACATCCATGACGTCCTCGTAGGTGAGCGGCTCAAAGTAAAGGCGGTCGGACGTGTCGTAGTCAGTCGAGACGGTCTCGGGGTTGCAGTTGACCATGATGGTCTCAAAGCCGCGGGCCGCCAGCGCGTAGCTCGCGTGCACGCAGCAGTAATCGAACTCGATACCCTGGCCAATGCGGTTGGGGCCGGCGCCCAGGATCATCGCCTTGGGCTTGTCCGCCGGCGTGGTCTCGTCGGGAGCCGCGCACTTCTTGGCATCCGGGCTCGTGCGGTAGATGTTCTCGTACGTCTTGTAGTGGTACTCCGTGGCGCTCGAGAACTCCGCAGCGCAGGTATCGACCGTCTTCATGCTGGGAACCACGCCCAGGCCCTTGCGGTAGGCGCGCACAAAGCGCTCGTCCGAGCCGGTCAGCGCGGCGATCTCGGCATCGCTCGTGCCGTACTGCTTGAGCAGGCGCATCGCGTCGGCGTCGATATCCTCCACACGCAGGCCGCGGATGCTCTCCTGGACCTGCACCATGTCGTTGATACGGTTGAGGTACCACGGATCGATGCCGCAGATAGCATGGATGCGGGCGATGTCCCAGCCACGGCGCAGGGCCTCGACCACAAAGAAGATGCGGTGCTCGGTCGGGGTCGCCACGGCCTGAGCGAGCTCGTCGTCGCTCAGCTTGTCGGCACCCTCCTTGCCACCGGCGCAAATGCCCTGGTGTCCGTCCTCCAGCGAGCGCATGGCCTTGCCAAAGGCCTCCTCAAAGGTGCGGCCAATCGCCATGATCTCGCCCACGGCCTTCATGCGCGTGGTGAGCGTGGGGTCGGTACCCTTGAACTTCTCGAAGGCAAAGCGCGGCACCTTGACGACACAGTAGTCGATTGTGGGCTCAAAGCAGGCGGGCGTAGCCTTGGTGATGTCGTTGACGATCTCGTCGAGCGTGTAGCCCACGGCCAGGCGAGCGGCGGCCTTAGCGATGGGGAAGCCCGTGGCCTTGGAGGCCAGTGCGGACGAGCGGCTCACGCGCGGGTTCATCTCGATGACGATCAGGCGACCGGTCTGGGGGTTCACGGCAAACTGCACGTTGGATCCGCCGGTCTCGACGCCGATCTTCTCCAGAATGGCGAGCGAGGCCACGCGCATGCGCTGATACTCAAGGTCGGAGAGGGTCTGCGCCGGTGCCACGGTGATGGAGTCGCCGGTATGCACGCCCATGGGGTCGAGGTTCTCGATGGAGCACACGATGATGCCGTTGCCGGCGTGGTCACGCATGACCTCCATCTCATACTCTTTCCAGCCCTCGATGGACTCCTCGACCAGCACCTCGTGGGCAGGCGAGAGCTCGAGGCCCTGGCTCACGATGGAGACGAGCTCCTCGTGAGTATGAGCGATGCCGCCACCGGCGCCGCCGAGGGTAAAGCTCGGGCGCAGTACGCAGGGATAGCCCACGCGCTCGGCGATGGCCTCGGCGTCGGCCACGCTGTAGGCATAGCCCGAGCGCGCGACCTCCAGGCCGATCTCGGCCATGGCCTCGTTAAAGAGCTTGCGGTCCTCGCCGCGCTCGATGGCGGCAAGGTCGCAGCCGATCATCTCGACGCCGTACTTGTCGAGCGTGCCGTCCTTTGCCAGTTCGACGGCGGCGTTCAGACCGGTCTGGCCGCCCAGCGTGGGCAGCAGCGCGTCCGGGCGCTCTTTCTTGATTACGCGCTCGATAAACTCGGCAGTGATGGGCTCGACATAGGTGCGGTCGGCCAAGCCCGGGTCGGTCATGATGGTCGCCGGGTTGGAGTTGACCAGGATGACCTCAAAGCCATCCTCCTTGAGCACCTTGCAGGCCTGGGCACCGGAGTAGTCGAACTCACAGGCCTGGCCAATGACAATGGGGCCCGAGCCAATGACGAGGATGCGCTTGATGTCAGTACGTTTAGGCATATTAGTTCTCCTCGGTCTCAGCGGTCTCGGACTCAGCAAAGTTCCAGCCGGCAAGGCGGTCCTTCGCGGTATCGATGTCCAGGTAGTTCTCCTCGCCGTCCATGAGTCGCGTAAAGGCGGTAAAGAGATAGTGGGCATCGGTGGGGCCAGGCGAAGCCTCGGGGTGGTACTGGACCGAGAAGCACGGGGCGTCGAGCAGCTGGATGCCCTCGGCGGTGCCGTCGTTGAGGTTCACGTGCGTCAGGCGAATGCGGCCAAAGCGCTCGTTCATCACGACCGGCGCGATTCCGCGGCGCACCCAGACGCGCAGATCTCCATCGGCCGCATGCTCGGTCTCGCCGCCGGAAAGCTCGGGGACAAGCTTGCCCAGGCTGGGGAACAGCAGGCCAAAGCCATGGTTTTGCGCGGTAATCTCCACGCGACGGCTTACCAGGTTCATGACCGGCTGGTTGCCACCGCGGTGACCGAATTTAAGCTTTTCCATCTGGGCGCCGCAGGCCAGGCTGATCATCTGATGGCCCAGGCAAATGCCAAAGACCGGCACCTTGCCGATCAGCTGCTGCACCTGCTCGTAGGTCTCCACCACGGCGTCGGGGTCGCCGGGGCCATTGGACAAAAAGACGCCGTCGGGATTCATGTCGAGCACCTCACTCGCAGGCGTGTCCCACGGCACGACGGTAAGGTCGCAGCCGGCGCGGACCAGCCCCTCCAGAATGCCGCGCTTCACACCGCAGTCGTAGGCGACCACTTTGTGACGGGCAGGAGCGGCAGTCGAAAGCGCAAAGTCATGCGTGGCAGGCAGGTCGACGGCGGCAAACTCGTGAGGCGCGGGGCAACTTACGGTCTTGACCAGGTTCTCGCCTACCAGCGTGGGCGCTGCGGCCAGACGCTCGGCAAGCTCGTCGACGTCGAAGATCTCGGTCGAGATAATGCCCATCTTGGAACCATTGTCGCGCAGATGGCGCACCAGAGCGCGGGTGTCGACGCCCTCGATAGCGACGATGCCGTGGGCGCGCAGATACTCCGGCACGCTAACGGCCGAGCGCCAGTTAGAAGGCGTGGCGCACATGTCGCGAACGATCATGCCGCGCATGGCCGGAGCGCTCGCAGGGCGCACGGCGTCGCCGGGGAAGGCCGACTGGACGTCGGTCTCGTCGATACCGTAGTTGCCGATCTGCGGATAGGTCATGGTTACGATTTGGCCGGCATAACTCGGGTCGGTCATGACCTCAAAGTAGCCCTCGAGCGAGGTGTTGAAGCAGACTTCGCCGGTCGCGGTGCCCTCGGCGCCGCATGCACGTCCATAAAAAATGGTCCCATCCTCAAGATACAGGATGCAGGGACCGCAGGTGCCCTTGCTGGTTTTGGCCAGCATACGCTGGCAAAGCTCGCTGGGCGCGAAGGTGCGGGCGGCAGCGCCCGCGGTATGGTTGTTCGCCATAATTCTCCTTCCCGGTCTCACAGGACCGGCTTAAAGGTGTGTAGTTAGGCCTCGCGGTATTGTAACCGCAAGTATGCCTCATGGCGTTAATTTCATCGAAATGTTTACGAAATGATAATTATGACTTTCTATGCATAATGATTTTTCTGGGACGGGGATTAAAAAATCATCCCGCGAGGCTTGTGGCTCACGCGGGATGATGACGTCTTATTATTTCTTGTCCTGCTCCAGCAGTTCGGACGGTGTGCGATCGGGCTTGCCGCCGCGGAAAATCTCGCGGCCATGCAGACGATGCTCCAGGTCACGTTCGGCCTTTTCCTCGTCAATCTTGGTCTGGCTCACCACCGGGTCCTCAATCAACGACGACACCGAGTTCACCTGCTTCTGAATGCGCTCGGCGATGGTGTCATCCATACTCACGATGCGCATCTTCCAGTCGATACTCGTGGCGTTGGATGAGCTCTTGTTCCACACGAACGTCAAAATGGCGCTCTGGTGGCCGCGCGCGGGGAACATGCCAAAGAAGGAATCGTGCTGAATGTTGCTATCCTCGTCGATATAGGCGTGAACGTTATACACCACGCGGTCGATCTTATCGTTGAGCAACGCGTTGGTCGCAAGCGCCGCGGCCTGAATCTGCCCGTTGGACAGCAGCTCGAGCTCGTTGGCAGACGATGTGTCCAACACCGTCACCTCGACCGTGCCCGTGCGTTCATCGGCTTCATCGACGGTGAAGTCGAGCGGGAACTGCGTAAAGCCGTTGCCCCATTCAAGTCCACCCTTCAGCGCCGTCGAAACGGTATCGACCGAAACGCTCTCGGACAGGTTGGCGGTGTTCAGACGACGCATCACGCCGTAGCCAATCTGCATGCCCACGATCAGCACCAAAATACCGATGACCACGGCCATCGCGGTCTTCGTAATGGTATGGCTCACCTGCGAGCCCGAAGGATCGTCCTCGGACAGCGGGTCGATATGTTTTGCCTGGCTCGCGCGGTCCTCGCTGCGCAGCTGCGCTAGCGCCGCTTTGTCACCGCGCTTGGCCGCAGCCTCCTTCTCACGCATGCGCTCGGTACGCTTTTTGGCAAGCGTAGGATCCAAGACGCCGGATGCATCGATTTCGGAGAATAACTCCGTCACTTCTTCCGGAGTCAAAGGGTTCTTGTCAGCCATAAACTTCCTGTCATATCAATCAGTCGAGCTCGTGCGCACGCGCACCTTCGAACTGCATTCGATAGTAACGGGCATAGGTGCCGCCACGGGCGAGAAGCTCCTCGTGCGTGCCACGCTCCACAACGCGACCATGCTCAACGGTCGCAATCTCATCGGCGTGTTTAATGGTCGAGAGACGGTGGGCGATGATAATCGTGGTGCGGCCGCGTGCCAGCTCTTCGAGCGACTCCTGCACCGCCTCCTCGCTCTCGTTATCCAAAGCACTCGTCGCCTCGTCCAAGATCAAGATTTTGGGATTCTTGAGAAACACACGCGCGATGGCAACGCGCTGCTTCTGTCCGCCCGAAAGACGGCTGCCGCGCTCGCCCACGACCGTGTCATAGCCCTGTGGAAGCGACTCGATAAAGGCATCGATGTTGGCGCGACGGGCCGCCTCGGCGATCTCTTCCGCCGTAGCGCCCGGCTTGCCGTAGGCGATGTTCTCGCCAATCGTACCGTCAAACAGATAGACATCCTGCTGCACCAGGCCGATGGCGCGACGCAGGCTCTGCTGCGTCACATCACGCACGTCCTGGCCGTCGATGCTAATGGATCCGGCAGCCACGTCATAAAAGCGCGGCAACAGCGAACAGGTCGTGGACTTGCCACCGCCCGAAGGGCCAACCAAAGCGACGGTCTGCCCGGGCTTGATGGACAGATCCATATGGTCGATAACGGGACGCTCGTCGGCATCGCCCTCGCCCAGCTCAACGTCCTCGTAGTTAAAGCACACGTCGTGATACTCCACGGCGCCGGCAGTCACCTGCAGATCCGTGGCGCCCGGCTTGTCCTGGATATCCGGCGCGGTCGAGAGCACCTCGTCCATACGCTTAAAGCCGGCGATAGCCTTCTGATACGTTTCGGCCGAATTGACGAGCGTCTCAAGCGGCGTGCAGAACAGCGAAATATAGAGTGCAAAGGTCGCCATATCGACCGCCTGCAGCTGTCCCTGGGCGACCAGCCAGCCGCCCAGCAGCACCACGATCACATAGAGCACACCCGAGAGCAGGCCATACGTCGCGGTATAGACGCCCATGGCGTGATACATGTTCTCCTTGGACGAAAGATAGCGATTGTTTGAGGCGCGGAACTTGAAGCGTTCGGTCTCCTCATTGGCAAAGCTCTTGACCACACGCATGCCCGCCAGCGAATCCTGCAGCTGCGCATTGATGCCGCTGATTTTTTTGCGGTTGTCGCTAAAGACCTCGCGCATGCGCATGTTCTGCCAAAACATGATGACCGCAAACGCCGCCGTCACCACGGCCATGGCGAGCGCCAGCACCGGGGCAATGGTAAAGAGGATCACAAACGAGCCGATGATCTCGATGCCGCAGATGATGATCCACTCGGGCACGTGGTGCGCCGCCTCGCAGATATCGAACAGGTCGTTGACCACGCGGCTCATCATGTCGCCCGAGCTGTTGCGGTCGAAGTATGCAAAGCTAAAGCGCTCATACTGGTCGAACAGGTCCTCGCGCATTTTGGACTCCATACGCGCGCCCATCACGTGACCCCAATAGCTCACAAAATAGCGGCAGGCGCAGCGGACGGCATACATCAGCACCAAGCCCACCGCGATCATGCCGAGCGCCTGCATAATGGCAGCCTGACCCTGAGTAAACAGCCCACCGGTCAAATTGCGCAGGATAATGGGGAACGCCAGGTCAATGGCGGCAAGCACCAGAGCACAAACAGTATCAGCAACAAAAAGCCCCATCTGGGGCTCGTAATAAGACAAGAATCTTCTAAACATGCAGTCCTCGGAGATAAAACAACAACGTAAAACCCTGGGGCAAAACAATCAGTAGTGTTTGCCCCAGGGTCGCCCTCGCTTTTAAAGCTCAGTTCCGCCCAGCCTGTGTGCGATGCTGTCGCAGGCAAGCGCGCCTACGACGGTCTTAGCGTCTTCGATCTTGCCGTCGAGCACGGCATCGATCAGCTCGTGCAGCGGCACCAGGTCCACGTTGACAAACTCGTCATCATCGGGGTTGGGCGCATCAAACTCGAGCTTGGTAGCCAAGTAGATGTGGATGATCTCATCGCAAAAACCGCAGGACGTGACAATCGACGTCAAAAAGCGAATACGACCGGCCCTAAAGCCCGTCTCCTCATGCAGTTCGCGCTTGGCGCAATCGAGCGGGTCCTCGCCTGGATCGAGCTTGCCGGCGGGAATCTCGACCGTCACGCGGTCGATGGCGGTGCGGTACTGACGCACCAGTACGATCTTGCCGCTCTCGGTCAGTGCCACAACGGCCGCCGCACCCGGATGGCGAACGATATCACGGGCGCTGCGGCGACCGTTGGGCAGCTCAACCTCAAGACGGTGGACGTCGAGGATCTTGCCCTTCCAGGCGCACTCCTCCGAAAGAATCTTCTCGTGCAGCTCGACATCGTGCGGGTCGTCGTCGCCCAGCACCAGCGCCGGCTCGTCAGCGACCTCGCCACCAGGCTCGCCCTCGGCGTGCCCATACATGCGGCTGTCCTCTTCAACGATCTGCGCATCCACGAGCTCTTCGTTCTTCTCGTCCATCCGCCTCATTCCTCTCGGATTTTAGGCATCCCAGGCGTCGCGGCCGCGCAGCGCGCGCAGGCCGATGTCGTGACGCAGGGTCTTACCCTCAAAATCAATCTTCTCGCAGGCCTCGTAGGCAAGGTTGCGAGCATTCTCGAACGTGTCGCCCAGAGCGGTCACGGCAAGCACGCGACCACCATTGGTCACGAGCTGGCCGTCCACCACAGCAGTGCCCGCGTGGTACACGGTCACGTTCTCCATGGCCTCGGCATCCTCAATACCGGTGATGACCTTGCCCTTCTCGTAGCTGCCGGGGTAGCCCGCGCTCGTCAGGACAACGGCCACGGCCCACTCGTCGCGCCAGTCGAGTTCAATCTGGTCGAGCTCGCAGTTGGCACAAGCCAGCATGACCTCGACCAGGTCGTTCTTAAGGCGCGGCAGCACGACCTGAGTCTCGGGATCACCAAAGCGGGCGTTGAACTCCAGTACCTTGGGGCCGGCGGGGGTGAGCATAAAGCCGCCATACAGGCAGCCGCGGTAGTCGATACCCTCGGCAGCGAGCTCGGCCACGGTCTGCTCCATGACCTTCACCATCGTGGCGTGCTCCTCATCGGTCACGATGGGCACTGGGCTGTAGACGCCCATGCCGCCGGTGTTGGGGCCCTTGTCGCCCTCGAGCGCGCGCTTGTGGTCCTGCGAGGTAGCCATGGGGCGCACGGTCTTGCCGTCGGTAAAGGCCAGCAGCGAGCACTCGGGACCAACGAGCATCTCCTCGATAACCACGGTGCTGCCGGCATCGCCAAAGGTGCCGCCAAAGCACTCGCGCACGGCCTCCTCGGCCTGCTCAAGTTCGGTCGCCACGATAACGCCCTTGCCCGCGGCAAGGCCGTCGGCCTTGACGACCAGCGGGGCGCCCTGCTCGCGCACGTAGGCGAGAGCCGAAGCCTCGTCGGTAAACGAGCCGTAGGCTGCCGTCGGGATACCGGCGCGCTCCATGAGCTGCTTGGAGAACAGCTTGGAGCCCTCCATCTGGGCGCCCTCGGCACCCGGGCCAAAGCAGGGAATACCCGCCGCGCGCACGGCGTCGGCCACGCCCGCCACGAGCGGAGCCTCGGGGCCAATTACCACGAGTCCGCATCCGTGGCTCTGCGCAAACGCCGCCACGGCCGCAGGATCGCAGTCGTCGAGAACAACGTTCTCGCCGCAGCTCGCGGTGCCGCCGTTACCCGGCGCAATGTAGAGCTTGCCGGCGCGCGGTGATGCTGCGAGCTTAGCTGCCAAAGCATGCTCACGGCCGCCGCTGCCCAACAACAGGATGTCGATGGTTTGAGTGTCCGCCTTCAAGGGTGCCTCCTCTATGGATTAACGGCTCGCTCCGCGCGAGCCCTTTGCAAGCAAATATACCCCTCGGCCGCCCGCTTGGGCTGCAAAGGGGTATATCGCAATAACCAAATAGTCCCGATTACTTCCAGAATCGGTTGATGATCTGCTCGCGACCAGCGCCAACGCCAATGAACGTCACGCGGGTGTGTGCCAGATCCTCGATAAACGCCACGTAGTCCTGAGCCTCCTGCGGCAGCTCGTCAAAGCTGCGGCAACCGGTGATGTCGCACTTCCAGCCAGGGAGCTCCTCGTAGATGGGCTTGGCATGCTCAAAGCGCACCTGATGCTCGGGCACGCTCGTGTAGCGCTCGCCATCGACGTCGTAGGCCACGCACACCTTGATGGTGTCGAAGGCCGAAAGCACGTCGAGCTTGGTCACGGCGATGTCGGTGAGGCCGTTGACGCGCGAAGCATAGTTGGCGATAGGGCCGTCAAACCAGCCGCAACGACGACGACGACCGGTGGTCACGCCGTACTCATAGCCCTCCTCGGTCAGCGTGTGGCCGGCCTCGGACTCATAGGAAAGCTCGGTGGGCATGGGGCCCGAACCGACGCGGGTGATATAAGCCTTCATGACGCCCAGCACGCGATCGACGTTCTTCATGCCGACGCCGGAGCCGGTAATGGCGCCGCCGGCGGTGCAGTTGGAAGACGTCACGTACGGATAGGTGCCGTGGTCGATGTCGAGCAGCGTCGCCTGGGCACCCTCAAACAGCAGGTTCTTGCCCTCATCGATCATGTTGTTGAGCAGCAGGCTCGTCTCGGTGATGTAGGGACGCAGGCGCTCGGCCATCGGCAGGTACTCGTCGCAAATCTGGTCCACGGTGTAGGTGGGCAGGTTGTAGATGAGCTCGAGCTCGGGGTTCACGCGGGCGAGAGCGGTCTCCAACTTGTCGCGGAACAGCGTCTCGTCCAGCATGTCCTGCATGCGCAGGCCAATGCGGGCCATCTTGTCCTGATAGCACGGACCGATGCCGCGCTTGGTGGTACCGATGTTCTTCTTGCCGAGCTTCTGCTCAAAGGCGCCATCCAGATCGATGTGGTACGGCATGATGACATGCGCGTTGCCACTAATCTTGAGGTTCTTGGTGGTGATGCCGTCGGCCTCGAACATGTCGATCTCCTCAAGAACAACCTTGGGGTTGACGACGCAGCCGTTACCGATCACCGACACGTGGTCGGAATACATGATGCCGGAGGGCACCTGGTGCAGGCCGTACTTCTTGCCGTTGACGACGATGGTGTGACCGGCGTTGTTGCCGCCCGAGTAGCGCACGACGGCATCGAAGTCGCCGGCGACCAGATCGCAAATCTTACCCTTGCCCTCATCGCCCCACTGGGCACCGACCAAAACGGTTGACGGCATGTTTACTCCTTACATTCATGGACTGTCTACGCGCCACGCCGGCACGCAGAAGCACAAAACATTCCCAGTATACCCGTGCAACGGGCGCCTGTCCTACTCCTCGGCATGTGCCCCATCAAGCTCATAGAACTTGGTGGATGCCGGCAGGAACATCAGGTCGACGTCGCCGATCGGGCCCGAACGGTTCTTGGCCACGACGATACGCGTAACGCCCTCGTCGGGTCGATCGTCGCGCGAGGCCTCGGCCTCGTCGGCGGAGCGGTCCAAGAACATAACGATATCGGCGTCTTGCTCGATGGAGCCCGATTCACGAAGGTCGGAAAGCTGCGGGCGCTTGCCGGTACGGGATTCGACCTGACGCGAGAGCTGCGACAGCGCGATGAGCGGGATCTTGAGCTCCTTGGCCATGATCTTCAGACCACGCGACATCTCCGAAACCTCGACGGTACGGCTCTCGGAGCGGCGTCCCGGCGGAGGACTCACCAGCTGCAGGTAGTCCAGGATGATGATTGCCTTCTCCTTGTTATGGAGCATACGGCGGCTCTTGGCGCGAATCTCGGTCACTGTGGTGCCGGGCGTATCGTCAATCAGAATATCGAGCTTGGACAAGGTCTGCGTGGCCTCGTTGATATTGGCCCACTGCTCGGGGCTAATGCGGCCCATGCGGAAGTCACTGATCGAGATCATGGCGTAGGCACAAATCAGACGCTGGGCAATTTCCTTGCCCGACATCTCCAGCGAGAAGAAGCCGACGGTATAGCCAGCAGCGGCGGCGTTGAGCGCCAGGTTCAGAGCGAACGACGTCTTACCTACAGCAGGACGGGCGCCGATAATGATGAGCTGGCCCTCGCGGAAGCCCATGAGCATACGGTCGAGTGACGGAAAGCCCGTGGGCACGCCCGCCGCCTGACCACCGGCCTGGCACACTTCCTCGGCCTCGTTATAGGCCTCGACCATAAACTCGGTCAGCGTCTTGTAGCTCGACTTGACCTCGCGCGCCGTAACCTTGAGCAGCTTGCTCTCGGCCAGCTCGACAACCTCTTTGGTGTCGGTGGGGGCGTTATATGCCAGCGCGTTGATCTCGTTGGTGGCGCCGATCAGCTCACGCAGCATCGAATCGCGGCGAACGATGGCGGCATGGTGCTGCCAGTTGACGAGTGACAGGGTCTGACCCATCAACTCCAAAATGTACGCTTCGCCGCCCACGGCATCGAGCTTGTTGATGCTTCGTAGGTAATCGATCAGCGAGATGGAGTCGATGGGAATGCGGCTGTTGTACATATCGACCATCGCGGTATAGATGGTCTTATGAATGGGCCGGTAGAAGTCATCGGGCTGCAGCTCGACCTGGGCTTCTTCGACCACCTCGGGCGATAGCAGCATAGCGGCCAGTACATTGGCCTCTGCATCTTGGTTTTGGGGAAGACCCACCTTTGAGCCGCGGTCCTCGACCGTCAGCCCGGTCTCCCTATCGTCATATGCCATGAGCATCCTCATTCATATCGCTTGCGAGCATCCATAGTATCAGCCACGGCCCCAAAACGCGCCGCGCGCCGCCAATCATCACCGAACCAAACGGATGAACGGTCCTGTATATAGGACTTCGATGCAACGTCCACCATGACACTCACTCAGCGCAAAAAACAAAAGGGCGCCCTGGTTTCCCAGAGCGCCCTTCTTAGAACAAGATTGTTGCGTTGCAGCAAATGCTACTCAGCAGCAGCCTCAGTCTCGACCTCGGCGGTCTCGGCCTCGGCGACCTCAGCGGCCTCCTCGACCTCAGCCTCGGCAGCGAGCTCCTCGGCGGTAACGCCGACGAGAACGACAACCTCGGCCTTGATCTCGCGGTACAGCGAGATGGCAACGGTGTGGGCACCGGCAACCTTGATGGGCTTACCGAGCTCGACGCGCTTGCGGTCGATGTCCATACCGAGCTGAGCCTTGATGGCGTCAGCGATCATAGCGGCGGTAACGGAGCCAAAGAGGATGCCCTCGTCGCCGACCTTGACGTCAACGGTGACCGTCTTGCCCTCGAAGGCAGCCTTGGTCTCATTGGCGGTAGCCAGACGGACGGCCTCGCGCTTGGCGATGTTGTTGCGACGCTCGTCAAGCTGCTTGAGGTTGCCCTTGGTGGCGGCAACAGCGAGCTTCTTGGGGAACAGGAAGTTCTCAGCGTAACCCTGAGCGACCTCTACGACGTCACCCTCGCCGCCCTTGCCCTTGATCTCATCGAGAAGAATAACCTTCATGATGCGTCTCCCTTCTTAGCCGCGGTCGCGGTTGCCACGAGAGGAAACCACGGGGACGGTGTACGGCAGGAGAGCCATCTCGCGGGCGCGCTTGATGGCGTTGGCGATGTCATGCTGATGCTGCGTGCAAGCGCCAGTGACGCGACGGGGCTTGATCTTGCCACGGTCGGTCATGTACTTACGGAGAAGCTGAGTGTCCTTATAGTCGATGAACTCAGTGTTCTCCTTGCAGAACTGGCAGTACTTACGACGCGGCTGACGTGCAGAAAAATCATTAGCCATGTCAAAATACCTTTCGTTTGGCAACTTCGGCGAACCGAAGCCGCCTCTCACTCAAAAATAGGTGAACAACCCTTAGAACGGGATGTCCTCATCGTAGACGTCGACCGCGGGCGGCGTGGCCACCGGTGCGGCAGGACGTGCTGCGGGCGCGGGAGCTGCGGGGGCGTAACCGCCCTGGTCGTAGCCACCCTGGCCACCACGGGAGCTCATAAACTCGATCTCATCGACGATGACCTCAAGCTTGCTCCGGCGCTGGCCGTCGCGCTCCCAAGAGCTGTAGCGCAGCTTGCCCTCGATCGCGACCTTGTTTCCCTTTGCCAGGAAACGGCTCACGGCCTCGGCGCGGGTGCCGAACATGGTGCAGTCGACAAAGTTGGGATAGTCCTCCCACTCGCCAGTCTGCGCGTTGCGGCGACGATCGTTCACGGCGACGCCAAAGGACAGAACCTGGGTTCCGCCGGCGGTGGCGCGCAGCTCGGGATCGCGGGTGAGGTTACCGGTGATGTTCACTCGATTGATGCTCATAACTCACTACTTCCTCTTGGGGCACAAGCCCAGTCCAAAACGACAGTCTTACTCCTGGTCGTCGCGACGGACGATCATGTGGCGGACCACAGCGTCGGTGATGCGCAGGACGCGATCAAGCTCGGCGATCTGGGTAGGATCTGCGTGGAAGTTGATGAGGGTGTAGTCACCATCGGTGAGGTCGTTGATCTCGTAGGCGAGCTTGCGCTTGCCCCACTCGTCAACGGAGTCGACCTTGCCAGCGCCCTCAGCGATCGTGGTATCGATACGCTTCATGACAGCGAGACGAGTCTCGGGGTCGAGCGACGGGTCAACAAAGAACAGCAGTTCATAAGCCTTCATATTGTCACCTCCTCTGGGCAAATGTGGCTTCAGGTCGTGAAGGTGCGCCTGAAGCAGGAAAAGACTTGGTAATAATATCTTTCAACCTCCTAGGCTGCAAGAATATGCAGCTACAACCTCATGACCTCCACATATGCCCATACTCGCACGACGTTTCATGCGCATTCCAACCAAATGCTGACCAAAAGCTTGACGGATCTGTGGACAAGATACGGTGCCGTGAGGACAAGCTGAGCCAAGTCGCAGGTCAACGGGCGCATGGTTGTGGTCGCAAAATGCATACCAGTGGTCTAATTGATCGCCAAAAAGATTTAAAATTCGTTTGCTCGTGGTCTATAAAGTCCTTTTTTGAGCAATTCGCATAGCATGATTTTGCTGGTCAGACTGCATGTGTCGCGCGTTTTAGGCACAGCGCGAGACGCTGTGGATCAAAAAATGCCAACTTTTCTGTTTGCACTTTGCGATTCCTCGTGTATACTGACTTTCGCATTTAACGGAGAGTTGTCCGAGTGGCCGAAGGAGCACGATTGGAAATCGTGTAGGCGTCAAAAGCGTCTCCAGGGTTCAAATCCCTGACTCTCCGCCAGTTAATTCCAAAGCAGGCCTTCGAGCCTGCTTTGTTTTTACCCCACGCGGAGGGGTGGCAGAGTGGTTGAATGCGGCGGTCTCGAAAACCGTTTGGCCTGTATAAGGTCACGAGGGTTCGAATCCCTCCTCCTCCGCCATTAGATGGTATGAGCCCCAGCAATGGGGCTTTTTTGTTATCGAAATACGTCTCGATCCCACGCTTCCCCAAACATGTACGTCACCCTCCAAAACCGACATTTTTCGACATCTTTGAAGGCTGACGTACACGTTTGGATTGAGTTCACGGGAGTGGCACTATTCGGAAGGTGCCTCTTCGTCTCGCATGCCCTTCCAGTTGCGGATAAGTGCCTTGCGTAGTTCGTTTTGTTTTCTCTGGTACCCGGTGTCGGCACAGCGAGGCATGCCGAGTGCTTCGCGAATGTTGTTCATGGCGCGGTGAAAGGCGAGCTGACTACTGAACTGAGCCGAAGTGAGCGTAACGATTCGATATCCCATTTGGGAGAGAACGGCCTCTCGCTCCGCATCTGCTCCCTTGCGCTCGAGCTCATCGTGAAAACCGCCCTTATATTCGATACCGAGCGCCCTGCGCTTATAGGTCACGAGCGCATCGATTTTGAGTGTTCGAGCTTTGGCGCAATGCCAGAGACGCTGAGGGATCTCGAGCGGTTTGTTGAGTTCGATACCTCGGATGCCAACGCCGCCTTCGCTTGTTGGGAGCGAGAGGGCGATTGCCGAAGCGGTCTCCATAGGCGAGGCCGAGTGATCGTAGATGTGCCTGAGCGCAAGCCGTGCACGTGTGGCACCGGGTTTGCCGGGGTGCCGATCGAGCAGTTCGGTTATTTCATCCTTGGAGGTGGTGGCTGGTTGCTCGGTATAAGGGTCGGCGGGATTGAGCCTCATGCGATAATCGCCGCAAACTTCATAGCCATATTCGAGATATTCGATCCTATCCATCCACTCGGCAGCGAGCGCGAAGGTGAAGGCTTCGTCGGTGATGAAGATTCCGGGCGTCAACTCGTTAATATGCTCGTAGGGAAGATTTTGTCCAAGAATGTGGCAAACGACGCCTTTGGTACGAATTCGCTCAAATTCGAATACAACCGCGATATCGATAGTCTTAAGCATATCGGACGGAATGCCGCAGTCGGTAAGGGCCTGTCGTATGCGCGCAACACGTTGCTGGGTGGAGATGCCTTGTGCGCCTATCTGGTAGTCGTGCCGCGCAAGAGACTGAACCAAATTCTGGGGTGCATGATGGACAAGCCATGCGGTTTTATGCGAAATGAGAACAGGGGTATCCATTGAGGGCCTCTCGCTCTGAGCCGGTATCCAACTCTTATGTCCGTTGAAGTGGGGAAATATACCGGATGTGAGTAAATCAACTCACTCATGCTGTGAGCTCAATCCAAACATGTACGTCAGCCTCCAAAGATGTCGGAAAATGTCGTTTTTGGAGGGTGACGTACATGTTCTGGACCCCTGGCATTCCAGCAACGCCATGCCCCCACCCAGTCCCGACCGTTTGCCGAGCAATAGGGTCGCAATCGGCGCCGAACATGTACTATGTACGGGCATTGTCCAAATCCGTAATCCAAAGGACCCCATCTTGCCCGTCGTCGCCGCTATGACCATTACCTCACATGCATCGGATGCCATGGTCGCCATTCCGTTTTGGCTCGAGATGTTCGCTGTTGTCGCTGCATCGATCTCGGGTGTGCTGGTTGCGCGCGAGCACAAGCTCGACCTGGTGGGCGCGATCGCGCTCGCGGTGGTCTGCGGTCTGGGCGGCGGTCTTTTGCGCGATATGACGCTGCAGGTGGGCAACGTCTACATCCTCAACCAGCCGATGGCGCTGCCACTTTCCATTGCCACGGCAGCCATCATCTATATTTTCCCGGCAATCGTCGACAAACCCGAAAAACTCATTCCCCTGCTCGACATCATCTCGGTCGGCATCTACGCCGCCACTGGAGCAGACAAGGCGCTGGTCTACGGCTTTGCGCCGGCGGTGTGCATCATGATGGGCTTTTTCACCGCGGTGGGCGGCGGCATGTTGCGCGACGGCTTTATGGGCGTGGTTCCGGGCATTTTCCAACGTACTAACTTTTATGCCATCGCCGCCATCGCCGGATCGACAAGCTATGTGTGTCTCGTTATGAGCGGCATCATGAGCAATGTCGCCGCGCTGGTCGTATGCGTTGTCGTGACCATGGGTCTGCGCTGGCTCTCGCTGCGCTTTGACATCAAAAGCCCCACCGAAGAAGATATCGCGCGCTTCTTGCACCGTAAAAAGTAGACAGCACGGCACGACCCTTCGAAATGCAACCGAGAGGTTCTTTTAGAGCGCCCACGCGTTGGGTACCCTGTTAGATATATGCCGAGTATCTAACGAAGGATTCACTATGCCCTGCAATCAATTCCCGTTGACCCAGCGCCGTAAAGCATGGGGCCGCATCACCATCCTATTCGCGCTCATCGCGCTGGCGATCACCGTGCTTCCCACGGCGTCGTTCGCCGGCACGGACACCGCAGGCAACGTACTTGCGACCGACAATGACGCCAATCCGTCCGGCGTTGAGGGTGACCTGTACTGGGCCGGTCAGGCCCTCAACTTGGATGACGCCTCCATCGACCGCGACATAATTGCGGCAGGCGAGAGCCTCTCCATCCGCGACTGCACGGTGGGCGGCGCCATCCGCTTGGCGGCACGCACTATCGATATCGCCAAGACCACGGTTGATGGCAGCGTCACGGTCGTCGGTCAGCACGTTGTGCTCAATTCCGACAGCACCGCCAACTGTTTCTATGCGATAGGCGAGACGGTTGCCCTACGCGGCTCCACCAAGTCGGCAGCGCTTGCGGGCGATACGGTGACCATCGATGGCACCGTCGAGGGCGATGTCGAGGTTTGGGCCGACAAGCTCATCCTGGGCAAGAACGCCCATATCACCGGCACCGTGAACGCGCACGTCTCCGAGGACCCCGAGCGCGCCGCGGGAGCCGAGGTCGGCGCACTCAAGATCGACCGCACCGAGAACGAGGATACTTCCACCGTTAACGATGTCATCGGCGGTATCGTCGCCGCGGCACTCTCGACCTGCTTTGTCGCTCTGCTGCTCGAGCTCGTCTTTCCGCGTGCGACTGCCAGCGCCGCCGGTATGCTCCACCAGCGCCCCATGCCCCTGTGGGTGAGCGGTCTTCTGGGCACGATTGCTATCGTCCCCGCCGTCCTACTGCTAATTATCTCTATCGCTGGTCTGTCGCTTGCCGGAGCCCTCATGTGCGGTGTTATTGGCATCGCGCTGGTGTCGAGTGCCTTTGCAGGGTGCGCGATCGCGCGCATGGTCGGACACAGCCAGAACCGCTACGCCATGGCAGCCGCTGGTGGCGTAATCGCAGGCGCCCTCACGGGGCTTCCCCTCGTAGGCGGCTTCATCAGCGGCGTGGCCTTTGTCTTTATGCTCGGCTACATCATCCAAATCATCTGGCACAACGCCCACCTCAAGCCGCAGCAGCCGGCTAACACGCCAGAGCTTCCCACCGCTTAGCAGCCGATCACCACAAAGGGGCCAGGCACCTTTGTGGTGGTGCAAAGGGGTCAGGTTACTTTGCAACAACAAACGAGGCGGGGCACTCGGTCATATCGACCGGGTGCCCCGCTTTTCTTGGAGGGTTCTCTAGTAACTTTTTCAAAACCAATGATCATCAGGTCGGTAGGCCTGCGCGTCACTCATTACGGAGGCAGTACGCCAGTGAGCATGAAAGGCAATTATTTTTCACGACGACCGCCTCCCCGCTTGATGACGAGCCCGACAACAATAGCCGCCACTCCGATGGCAGCCAAAGCCGCCACCAGCACCAACGTTCTATCTCCCGTCGAGGGTATAAAGCCACGACTTGCTTCTTTGCTCGGGGTGTTGAGCACCGACAGCTCAATCGAACCCGTCCCGGCATCGGCGGTATCAACCCGCAGAGGGCTTTTGACCGACACGGTCACCTTGAGCTTCGCGGCCGCCACCTGCTTAGCGTCCAATCCCTCAGACGTAACCGTTACCGTTCGTTTGCCCTCAAAGGCGGTGTATCCCTTGGGAGCCGCGGCCTCCTCGACGGTGTAGACACCCGCGTCCACACCGCTCAATTCCGCGTGGCCGTCCGCGCCCGTGATGACGCACGCGTCAGCATCCGTCGACCACGAGCCGTCGGTCGTTAGGATGCGCCCGCGGTCATCGATGATGCGCAGTTTGGCACTCGCGAGCGGTTTATCGTCCGAGCTCGAGCGCTTGATGAGGCTGAGTCCCCAGGTATAGGCCGTGGCGTCATCACTCGGCGTATGGGTGAATCCGGCATCGCCGGACTGGTCGACGAGGGGAGAGCGCGGGTAACGCAGGTAGACCTCGTTGGGGTTGCCCTTGGTGGCGCCTCGATTGCAGTTGGCCCCCAACGGCGCATTGTAGACAGCAACCACGCGGGCGCCCGCGGCAAAGGCGTCAGCCCCGCCGAGCGCGGCGATGAGGTCGCCGGTGCGCGCGGTGAAGGCATTGCCCTCGACCGAGACCTTGCACTGTGAAGTAATGTCTGTCCACCCTTTAGCCGGCGTCGAGTTGGTGTTGCCACCCTCACATGCGACGACGTCGAAGCCGCCGTCCGCGCCCGCCGCCACGTACACGCGCACGCTCGCGGCCACCTTGGAGGGGTCGAGCCCCGCACTCATGGTGTCGACGAACTGTACCGTATAGGTGTCGTACGCCGTGAGCCCCGCCGGGACCGTGGCCGAGAGGCGCCAGTACAGGTCGTCGGCAACCGTGGCGTCGGCGGCCTTCTGCCAGGCGGCGGTGCTGTCCTCCAGCACGTGTTTTTGGACCTTGGGGGTCGCCGCCTTGGGCTTGACGGTGACGGCGCTGCCGCCGACCAGGGTCATGATCGGCGCGGTGCCGGCCTCGCCCTGGGCGATGGCGTCGCCGTCGGCGACGATGAGCCAGTAGCCGCAGGGCAGCTCGGCCGCCGTGCCCGCGTTAAGGGCCACGGAAGTTGCGTCGGCATTGCAAATCGCGCGGGCAAGCTTTGCCGTCAGCGCGGTCGTCATATGCCCGTCGGCATTCATCCACTCGGCAGTCTCTTGCGCCGCCGATGCCGAGCCATCAAGCCCCGCATCATGAAGCACGGGAAGAACGGCTTGACGAACCGCGCCATTCGCCCACGTTACGTCAGTTGCAATTTTATGGCCAGCATCGTCATCATCGATAACTGTCGCCGAAAAGAGCTGGTACGCGTCATACCGCGTCGCGACTGTACCGTCCACCGTAATGGCACCGGTGTCGGCAGCACGAGCCGTCCTGGGCAGCATCGCAAAAGAGAACATAGCGACCGTAGCTATCGTTGCGACGGCCAACAAGCGGCACCAAAGCCTACTCACGGCGACCACCTCGATCTTGATCGCGATGGCGGTGAGCATGCATCCATGTCGCGGCAAAGCACAGCAGCGAAGCGCCAGCCAGATACGTCATAGTCAAGCCGGCACCGCCTGCCTCGGGAAGCGTGGTCGAGTATCTGTTGGTAAAAGTCGGCGGGGTCGAAGAGCCATTGTCATAGGTGACGGTGGCGACGAGATTCCTCTCACCGTTGTCCACCTTAACCGTAACCTTGTGCTGGGTCCTGTCGTAGGTGATGTGGTCCTTGACGTTGTTCTCGGCGCCCTCGGGGACGACCTCAGAGATGGTATAAGTATAGGTATCGGCCTTGTTGTAGTCGACGTTGAAGGAGACGTTGCCCATGGCATCGTTGGTCACCGTTTGGAGCACCCTGTCCTTGTCATCCTTGAGCGCGAACGAGAACTGACCTTCCTTGAACGTTCCGCCTGCGAGCACCTTCTCTGCGTTAATAACCGCCTTGCCCGTCATGCGGTTGTCGTAGACCCAGATCTCGTCCTTCTTTGTATCGTCGATGATCTCCGCACCGTCGACGATGTCCTTTGCCTTAGTTAGCGCAGCCTGATAATCTTTGTCGCTCGCGCTGCCCTTGAGCATGATCCACGTGGGATCGGCCTTGGCATAGCCAACAGGCGCCTTGGTCTCCACGAGCTGATAGAGCACGCAATTACTCATCTTCTTGTCGCTTGTGCCGAACGAGATTTTGCCGTTGGCGTCGGTGGGGACGTCGATCGCGGCCTCGTCAAACGGCGTTCTGGCGTTCTCTACATTTCCGTCATCCGCAACCTGGCCCATATCCACGCTGTAGAGTGTGAACTTCGCCCCCTCGAGCGTCGCGCCGACCTGCTGGGCGTCGTACTTGGTCATCGTGATGCTGTAGCCGTTGCCGCCCGCGCTGGCGGACGCATTTTGAATCTTCCATTTTTGCTCGTCGATCGCCGAACCCTCCGTCACCCCCGCAAGCTCGGCGGTGTTGGAAAGGGACACCTCTTCGCCGGGGTTTCCGGTCGGGATAACCTCATACTCGACCTTGAGGTATTTCCCGTCGGGCACCTCAAGAGTCAACTTCGTACACGAGCCAGATTCATCCTTGACTTGCTCCATCTTCGACGAATAGTCCTTATCAGCCAGCGGTGACCAGGCACCATTCACCTGCTCATAGACCTTAAGCGTCGACGGCACCAGCGCGCACTTGGCATCCATGGTATCGACGAGCTCAAGGAAGTCGGTGCCATTTTTAAGGGCAACGGCAGACTCGTTAACAAGAATGGTGTATTTGATGCGATTGCTATTGGCAACCTGCTCGCCGGACTTTTTGATGACGTTGTTCTTAATGATGACGTCACCTTTACCGGAATCGAACTGTTTAACTCCTGACCCCGCGCTGGCCTTGTTGGTGAACTTCACCTCGTTTGTGGAGGTATCGAGCTCACCGCGCTTGACCGCCGTCTTGTACGTGAGCTTTGCGTAGCCGGCATAGCTTTCAAGCTCAGTCGTGGGGATGGAGAAGGTGACCGTATTGCCGTTGCGGCTGACGTTGTCGGCGGCGAGCGTCCGACCCGTAACGACCTCCTTGGCCTCGCCTCCGCGATGAAGCCCCGTATGTTTATCATAGGGGTTCTGCACGAGCGTATACTTTGCGGAATTCGCAACATAGCTCATACCATCCGGAAGGCTATCAACGATATTCAGCGGTTTCCCGCCCAGCTTTCCAGCTCCATAGTATTCGAACTCGCCATTTGCGCCCTTATTACCCTTTTGGCGGTTTGCATACACCGTCCAGTCGACGATCCAGGCGCCCTTCTCATCCGAGCCGTCAACGGTATGCCAATCGAAGTTCTCAACCCAAGACACCTTCGACTCCGCTTCCGGCTTCTCGACCGCGGGCATCGTTTCTCGGTTGACAACGTACTTGATGGGTTCGGTGAACGGCCACTGTAGTCTCAGGCCCGGTGCTTCGACCGCTGCGAAGTTTGAGTACCAGCCCGACAGCGCTTCTGATGTGGTGTCGTAGGTGATAACGGCGTAGTCCTCGTTCTCGAGAGCGGCTTTCACGTTGTCGGTAACGATGATTTTGAGGTCGTAGTTTTTCTTTGTTTCATTACCCGGATAGCTGGTCGTTGGTCTCCAGTCGGTGCCCGGAACCAGCTCGGTATTGCCGATTTTAATGGTAATGGAGCTTTCGTCGACGCCAAGTTTCTGCGA